>JACZSC010000075.1 GCA_022574415.1 Nitrososphaerota archaeon
CAAGACTACGAACTAGGTTTCAGATTGTAATAGGCACAAAACCTACCACAACCTGCTTTGGTAGTTAGATGTTGTTATTTTCTAATCCCCTTTCCATCAAATTTGATTAACATTTGATACGAACTGTAAATAACAGTAGTTACGGAATGTTAATGAAATTCTATATTTTTCATTGTTTGAAATAAGCAACAACATCTGGCCTCCATAAACAATAGATCAAAACAACATCCAATATGATAAAGATGAATGGATAGTAACTTCCATCTATTAAATAATTAACTGCTGAGAATATTATACTTAGTACAATTAAGTTAATTACAATTTTCCTTGTCCGTCTTTGATAGCGAAATAATATCCACACTATTATGAGATTTGCTAGTCCAACAATTGTAAGAATTATTGCAATAATGGTTACACTAAGTGTTGAATGACGCTCGAAAATTTTACCAAGGAATACATCTACCTGTAGTCCTGTTCCCAAACTTATTGCAAAAATTCCAGATATTGCGAATACGATTCCAAGGATTGTAAGTATAGGTGGTTTTTTAGCCATAATAGCCATCAACTGTAGCACTCTCTCAAATTTCTATTAAGACTTGATACGAACTGTTGCCAAGTCTTTTTATCTTTGAAATTGTGATTTGAAACACAGAAGCTGGCAGCGTGCTTTGAATGGTATGATTTGCTTGATCTGTACCTCCAACGGAGCTCGCATACATGCATTGTTGGCTTCCGCCTACATTTGTTATGAAGTGTTAAGAAATTAGTTTAAAGGAAATTACTTATTTGTGAAAATAATACAACCACACACTAAAAGTTGGACAGCAATTAACCAAATCCAAGAGTTAATCCGAAAACTAACTTCCACTGACTTGCAAACGTGCTAAACAGATCGACCAAGTTAACACATCAATCCGTCACTTGGTTTTTACCAGTCAGTGTTTTTTTCAGCTAACTGCTACCCGTTTTTCTGATCGCATAGTACCATAAAAAGATGATCGAGTTTTCTAAGACAAAAAAATATGATCTAGAAGAAAAAATAAGGTCTGTTGAGATTCACTATCGAAAATATTTACTAAATCCGTAATTATTTAGGATCTAAGAAGTGCTGGCGATCTGAAATATGTACGCTTTTCTTAACTAATTAATTCAAAATAAACTCATAACAAAGATTATCTTATTGATCTGACGTTGAAATTGCAATAAGAGAAAATTATGCAAGAAACTATAGAATTAGTCATGCCTGATAAGAATTCGCGTTATAAACTAGCCATACAAAAAATACTCACCACTAAAATAATGCGAATAAAAGGTTAATTTGGATGCTGATGATGATTGGAAAAGCCGTCTGAATTTTGATGACGATTATGAGTTTTGAGGCATCCGTTTATTCATTTTCTCTTTAATGTAATTTTTCAAAAGTTATCTACGAAAATGATTTTTTGATAAGTGAATAGAATGAAAGTAGCATCATTATTTTCTGGCGGCAAAGATAGTACATATTCAATTTACAAAGCAAAACAAGAAGGACACCAAATTCGATGTTTAATTACAATTCTTCCACTATCTGAAGAAAGCATGTTATTGCATTTTCCAAACATAGAGTTTACAAAACTACAATCAAAATCTATGGGAATTCCACAGATATACATTGAATCACGATCTAACGAAACTGAAATAGAGGTTAATTTAATTGAAAAAATTCTAGCAAAAGCAAAATCTGAACATGACTTAGAAGGTTTGGTGCATGGCGGGATTCTTAGTGAATTTCAAAAAAATATTTTTGATAGAGTATGTTCTAAATTAAACTTAAAACTAATTTCGCCTTTATGGCAAAAAGAACAAATTGAATATATGAAAAACTTGATCGAATCAAATTTTCATTTTATTATAACGAGTGTTTCTGCTGACGGCTTGGATGAAAAATGGTTAGGAAAAGAAATCACAATACAAGATCTTGAAAAATTAGATCAGCTTTCAAAAAAATATGGTTTTAATATTAATTTTGAAGGCGGAGAAGCAGAAACTATTGTAATTGATTGTCCACTTTTTTCTCATCCCATCTTGATTTTAAAATCAAGAAAAATTTGGGATGGAATAAGAGGAAGGTTTGAAATACTGGACGCAGAATTAGATCACCGTGCTAGATAATCTCAAGACTAGTCTTAGAGCTGCCATAAAGAAAATAGTAAGTTCATCGGGAGTAGATGAAGAACTTATCAAAGAATTATCTAAAGATGTACAGAGAGCACTTTTACAATCTGATGTAAACGTACGTCTAGTCTTAGAAATCACCAAAAAACTTGAGGAAAGATCACTTAATGAAACTCCTCCACCAGGGCTTTCACGAAAGGATCATATTATAAAAATTCTGTATGATGAACTTGCACGACTTCTAGGTAATGAAACAGAATTTTCTTTCAAACCTGGCAGAATGAATAAGATCCTGATGGTGGGCATTCAAGGTAGTGGAAAAACCACTATGACTGCAAAACTCGCCAAATTTTTGATTAAACAAGGATACAAAGTTGCTGTAATTGGGGCTGATGCTTTTAGACCTGGGGCTTTAGTGCAATTAAAAACAATGTGTGAAAAAGCAAATGTTGAAGTTTTTGGTGAAGAAAATAACAAAGACTCGCCTCAAATTGTAAAAAATGGATTAAAGCACTTTGAAAACTCTAATCTTGATATTGTGTTAATAGATACAGCTGGCCGTCATAAAGAAGAAAAAGATCTATTAGATGAGATGAAACAAATTAACAAAGTAGCAGACCCAGATCTTGTGTTATTAATTATAGATGGTACCATAGGACAACAATGTTTCAATCAAGCTGACGCATTTCATAAAACCGTCCAAGTTGGTGGAATAATAATTACAAAACTTGACAGTTCTGCAAAAGGCGGTGGTGCTATTGCTGCATCCGCAGCTACTGGAGCACAAATAATGTACATTGGTACTGGAGAGAGAATTGATGATTTAGAACAATTTTCTCCTACAAGATTTGTGGGAAGAATTTTGGGAATGGGTGATGTTAAAGCTGTTTTAGATCTTGCAAAAAGATTGGAGAGTGAAGCTGATGATGTCAGACTAAAACGTATTTCTAGTGGAAAAATGAACATGGAAGATTTCTTTTATCAGTTAGAAGAAGTTTCAAAAGTCGGTTCACTTCGTGGATTTTTGGATAATATGCCAGGTTTGTCAGGCATGGTAAAGGATGATCAACTTGAACAAATGGAAGGGAGAGTTGAGAAGTGGAGATATATTATTCAAAGCATGACAAAGGAAGAAAAAGCTGATCCTGATTTACTTAACTCTTCAAGAATTAAGAGAATTGCAAGAGGCTCTGGTTGGCCTGAACATGAAGTAAAAGAGTTACTAAAAAATTACAAGAATTCTAAAAACATGATGAAAGCTTCCAAAGGAAGACAAATGCAAGGCGTTCTTCGACGAATGGGCTTGGGCTAATATTCTTTCTTCAAGCAATCACTAATAATGTTAAGAATTGAAACTACACTCATGAAAAAATCAACAAGCCAAGGACAAATTACTATCCAATCTGAGAAAATTCTGAGAGAGTATGATCTTTGTGTAAATTGTTTAGATAGACTATCTTCTAACAAACATCGAATCAGATCTAATAAAATTGGGAAAAAAATAAGAAAAAAATCTACAAAATGCTATATCTGTAAAAACATGTTTTCAAATATTCAGGAACACATTAACAAAATGTTAGAAATTTCTTCGGATTATCAATTTTTAACTTTTCACACTGGAGCAATATTAAGACCATCATATGTTGATAGGGATGATTCAATCAGGTCGAAATTTCAACTCAAAGGCATTGATAGCATTAAAACTGAATTAACCAGACAAATTAACAAAAGATTTGAGAAAAAAACAAAAAAGAAAATAGATTTTCAAAACCCTGACATCACTTTTACAATTAATTTCAAAAATGATTCTTATGAAATAAGATCAAAATCTATCTACCTTTTTGGCAGATATACGAAAAATATTCGTGATTTTTCTCAAAAACAAAAATCATGTGAGAATTGTAATGGTAAAGGCTGTGTCACTTGTGATCAACATGGAATATTAAATTTTGATAGTGTTGAAGGAAAAATCTCTGAATATGTTTTTCAAAAATATGGGGCCAAACAAGCAAAAATCACATGGATTGGAGGAGAGGATAAACAAAGTTTAGTTCTTGGAAAGGGAAGACCATTTTTTGTTAAACTTGTAAACCCTAAAAAAAGAAAGATCACACCAACAAAAAAAATTAACTTGGAACAAATTTCAATCTTTAACCTTAAGATAATAGAACAAATTCCCAAAGAACCGATTCAGTTCAAATCAAAAATCGGCATTCAAATCGTCACTGATGATAAAGTGAATTCATCAATTCTCAAAAATTTGAAATTAATAAAAAATTCCTCAATCATAGTACATGAAAAACCTGGAAGAGAATCTAAGAAAACTGTCTATAATCTAAGTTACAATAAAATTTCATCAACCTCGTTTAGATTAGATCTTACTGTAGATGGCGGTCTGCCAATAAAGCGATTTGTAGAAGGAAATTCTGTATACCCCAATGTTAGTCAAATTCTTGATTTGCAATGTAAGTGTAAAGAGTTTGATTTCTATGATATCGAAATATAACGACAACTATTAACTATCGATTTTAATTAATTGATTTATGCCATTAAGAAAAAAAGGAAAACATAAGCGAAGGGCCGATCAAAGTGCAGAACGTAGACGAAAAAAGAAATCCAAGAGTGGCAAATCAAAATCTAGGTAAATAAAATTAACATTTTTACCATGAATAGCTTCGGGGTATTATATTGGATCCATTAGTAAAAGTAAAAGAAGCCCATCAAAAGGGAATCATTCCAGATGAAGTGTACTCTTTAGTTAAGGAAAGATTTCCAATAACTATAGCTGGAATTAATAGAATTGAAAAAGCGTCTGGAATTGCCTTTCCAGTCGCGTATGTTGAGCCATCTATAGTTTTATCCGTATCCCAACCCTCTTCTTATCAATATGGTATCCTCTTCGCACGAACAATTCCTATTATCTTTGATGAAAAACTTCAGGTTGTAATTCAAATCACCGCACCTTTAGTTGCATATGGCTTGAAGGGTACAATTCATGCTATTTTGGCTCATGAATTCCTTCACTATTTAGAATTAATTCGCAAGTTTTCAAAAATGGAGATACTATCAGATGAGCTAACTAGTAATTTATTTGAAAGTCTTTTTGTTGATGAAACTAGACTTTTCGAACCAAGAGCTGTTTTTAATGATAAAACCTTGCTATTACATATTACTAAAAAATTTCCAGCCGGATTTCGTGATTATAAATTAGAAGATAAAGTAATAAAATATTGGATTGAAAAAGATCTTCCAAAATCAAATATTGCTCTTGACACTAACATTGTTAAATTATCTGCAGAATCCATAGCAAAAATCAAACTTGATCCAAAGCTTTTGAGGATTATTGAAGTGCTTGAACAAAAAAGTAAGAAAATTAGAAAGAAAAAACTTTACTGATTAAATTCAGTTAACCACATAAGGTCTACTGATTAAATAATATGATTAGGCACAATAGACGTTGTCTGAAGATAGAAAACCTCGATGTTTGATACTTTTTGAAGGATCTTTCAGATCAGAAGCAACTGCAAAGACATACACAAAGCACATTGCCATATTCTTACCATAAAAAACTGATTAGAATCTTGCAACAAAAGAAATGTCCATGCAAATGTGGTTGCACTAAAACAATATCAAATGTATATTATGATATCTGTATTTACTGTACACTTGGAACACATAAAAAACCTCAATAAAATGAATTGTGATGGCAGATGGTAAATTCGGTACTGCGATAAATTGTATCACTAAATTACTATGAAATTACATTAAAGAAATTTTTCTATACTTTGATAATTCCATGTTCTACTAAATATTTGATTCCTAAGATTTTACAAACTTCCACAAACCTAGAAAAATTACTAGAACTCCCATTCCTATTACAGGCGCAAAAGAACGAAGGTTTTCCATTATTACAGTATTGTCTATGGTTTCAGAAGTTTC
>JACZSC010000076.1 GCA_022574415.1 Nitrososphaerota archaeon
CTAAAGATTATGTCATATCCTGTAAAGGCTTCAAGAATTGTAACTGTTCCAAGAATTACACCACTAATCCAAATGACCTCGTTTTTTATCTTGTATCTGCCACTAAAGAATTGATAGTACATGTGCATTATGGCCAAAAGGACCATTGCATTTGATCCGTGATAGTGGATATTTCTAATATGATATCCAAAAGGAACTTCGTTATTGATGAATTCTACACTATCCCATGCTCTAGTAATAATAGGCTCGTAGTAGAACATCAAAAGTGCGCCCGATACGCCTAAAATTATAAACGTAATGAATGTCAGCATTCCCAAAAATCCAAATGGGCTTACAAATCTAGCAGGAAATGAAAATTTAATTGCAGTAAAGATAGTTCTGTCTAGGCCATCCCAAAGCCACTGGAGTAAGTTGACTGTTCCGGGTCTTCTACTTAACGAAACGGCCATATCCTACTACTCCATTTGCATTTACGTTAAAGTTGGGAGGCATAATCCATAAAAATCCGTCCAAGTCTGCTTCCAAGTCAAGATTTGGAAGCGTATTGGAGGGAGGTGCCTGTACAGAAGCAGGTCCCAGAAACGCAGTCCCTGTTGATGGATCGTACATGCTTCCGTGACAAGGACATTCTCCTCTTTTTCTTCCTTCTTGTGGCCAATATTTCCATAAACACCATAAATGAAGACAGATCATACTGTAAATTCTAAATGCGCTGGCGTCTTTTTTTGCACCACCTAATTCTTCCGGTAGACGAATTAATTGCCATTTTCTAAATGCTTCTTCATTAAGAACCTCATCCTTAGTTGTCGGATATGTGATAATTTCAGCATGATTTATTGGAAAGGTGTTAACACTAGCGTATGTTCCGTCAGGAAGAATGACTTTAACTTTTTCTAGGGATGCAGTAGAAGGATTTGGCATGAAATTACCCCATGGAATAAATGGAGCAAAAGCCAATGCAGTTCCAGCCGCACCCATCAACTTTAGAAAATCTCTTCGGGAAAGTCCACTAGAGCTTTGATCCTGCTCTGACATTCAAGCTCCGTACTTGCCAAATTGCTTATAAACCTTGTTTCATTGTTTTGTTAAAATTTTCTTTTTTCTAATAACCAATGGAATTAAGGCAGCTACTCCGATCGCTATTCCAATTATAATTCCTATAAAGATGTTAAAACTTTCATCAGAAATTTTCTGTTCTTCTATTATTTCTTTATCAATGCCAGAATCATTTAGTTTTTCATCTTCTACTTGTTTAGTAACATTATCTTCCTGCACAAATTTTGGGATTTCGATTATTTCTGGAATTTGTTCATGAGAAATAGTTGTAAACTTTGCAGCTATATTGATTGGTTCGGTTGTTGAGTTTCCACCAAATAGTGTGGCGTGAATTAACATGCCATATGTTCCAGTTTGATTTATGGGCACATAAAGAACTGTTGAGTTACCATCCTTGTTTTTAACTGGAAAAAAACCTCCCCCTTGACTAAATGGAGAGGTGCCAAGCCAATCTAAAGAAGGCCATCCCAAAAAGTGTCCAAAAACTCCTGAAGGCATATTTGTTTGAGCTATTCTCCCTTGGGGATCAATTACAAATACAGAAAGGTTTGTGTCATCACTTTCCCATGAAATATCGATGGCAGCAGTGTTGATGGTAGGATCTTCTATATCAAAATAATATTGTCTCCAATCACCTGCCATGTATCTATTTACCATATCAAAAGCTCCTTTGACATATCCGTGTCCATAAAGTACATCATCACTTGGTTGTCCAGGAATTAAAACAACTGAATCCTTTTCTTCAATTTTTTTCTTTACTACATAAGACACTGGAGCATTTACAGTGTGTTTATCGCCTTCAAATGTCAAAAATCCTTGATACACTCCTGTTTGAGAATTTATTGGAGCTATAATTGTTACAGTGACTTGTGATGAACTGTTAGGTGGAACAGTTACACTGTTAGCACTTGTCCAAATCACATCCCATTTTGCTTTTTTATAATAACTAACTGATAATGTATAATCTATCGAAGTTGAATTTTTTTGTGTGTCACCAATCCAATAAGAATATCTTGTTGGCACAGGATAAACACCTACTAAAGGAGTATGTTCAAATTTTTCGTTTGGTTGAGTGATACGTATTTCTTGAACAGTTCCCCATGATCCTCCTCTGTTTATCATAGATAATTCATCACTAGATACATCATTGTCTTCATTTTTGTCATTCCAGTCATAAAGATAAAGAGATGATATCTTCAAATCATTTGCATAAATGTCATCTGTTTTATTCATGAATGTTTCAAATGGAAAATTTACATTCAGTACCATCAATGTTGCTTCTGATGGAATTGGGTTTAATTCATCATAAAATGAAGCTAAGGTTTCATGTTCTTTAACATCAGATAATCTGATGTAGTTAGGAGCAAATGTACCAGTTTCATTTAAGATTGGATCTTGGATTTGAGGTTCAGTTGTTCCTTGAAATTGAGTTTTTTGAATTAATTCGATGATTTGAGGTTTAATTGAAATTTCAATAGATTCATCTGAAGGATTCTCTATTGTAAATGTGGTAAAACTTCTTTCGCCTGGAAATAGTTGGCCACCAAACCAACTAGTATGAAAAAATTTTTTGTCTGGTAATTGAAATTGTTTAATTCCTAAAACTTCAGAATCTACTCTTTCCACAGAAGAGTCTAAAATATCTTTAATGTTTGAATATGTAGCATCATTATAAACAATAAACATGCCATTCTCCTGTTCGACAAATTTTATCGCATCGAATACATTTACTAATCCTGCACCTTGAGTAAATGGATCGTTATAAAGATCAGTGGCAGTAGACATTAGAATATTTTTTATTTTAAGTGGATCATATTCTTCAAATTTTTTATTCAGACTTTCCATTACAAGGGCAGCACTTCCTGATACAAGTGGTGCAGCCATACTTGTTCCACCAAATAATGAAAAAGGATCCTTTGTGGAATCTTCTTTCAGTTTTGTAACTTGAGAGGGTGTAAAGCTATAAGCACCGATGCTCATTAAATCTGGTTTTGGATCTCCAATATAACCAGGTCCTCTGCTTGAAAAATCAACTACATTGTTTGAATGTTCAGTGGTATTGCCAAATCTAGGTTGATCCTTAAAGGAACCATATCCAACAAAGACGTTGTTAGTTGTTGCCCCCACTGTGATGGCAAGAGAAGATGCGCTTGGCAACCCCAAAGTACCATAACCATGTCCTGAATTTCCAGCGCTCGTTACCATTAATACCCCAGGATAATGAAAATCAAGGGATTGAGGAGTAACTAACACATTAAGAATCAATGATAAGATATCCATTCCAGGAACTGCATTCAAAGAAGGAAAGTTTGAAACGCCCCAACTATTTGAAATAATGTCGGCCCTTGATTTTCCAGTGAATTTCCATTCATTTTGGTTGTTTTCAAAGCCAGCACTCCACAACCATGCATAAACAATATCACCAAACCATAATGCTTTCACAGGGATAATTTGTGCGCCAGGCGCAACTCCTCTAATTGTGTATTTTTTTGTGTTGTTATAGATATCATATTCTTGTGAACCTTTTGAAGTAATTGACGCTGCAACTGAAGTACCATGTCCAACGAAATCAGTCATTACCCCAAAGAATTCACCGTTTGGATCCATAGGTGGTAATAACGTTCCATTAATTGCTTTCAAAGTCTTGTCTATGGTAGACGTTTTATTTTGAACAACCCCATAGATGTCAAGTACTTGAGCACCAATTGTTCCAGCACTGTAATCCAACTTTCCATCATCATCAAAATCATAAATTAAAAATTCATTCCCACTTCCTAATTTGATTGGGGTTTCATCGGTAAAGTCAAAATCATAATTTGGTTTTTCACCATTTGGTAAATCAAATCTTGTGTAATCTTCCCACGATGTTGACATATCTGGTATTATGGTATCATAAACACCTGATTCAACAGAGTCTACAACTAAAACAGGTACTACTTGAATTCGGGCAAGAGGTCCTTGTAATGCACCTTGATACATAATTCCCAGGTGATATATTCCACTTTTTGAAACAATATAATCACGGTTATTGGTTCCTATCTTCATATCATCTGTTAAAGTTCCATTAAAAATTGGTGCAAACCCAGCTTGTGGGTAAAATGAATTATAAATTTCAATGATTGTGCCATCTCCATTTTGGTAAATATCAAGAAATACACCTTTTTTTGTTCGGTAGACTTCAGAGGTTACATCTTCTGATGGTGATTTTGTAAAATTTCGAATAATTCCATTTTCATCAATGTTTGCTATGAAAGTAGCATTTGTAAGAATTATTCCTTGACCGTCTGCATCCAACATTATTGGAATGTTGTCTTTGTCCCTAGCCAACGAATGTCTGATATCTAGATTTGAAAAATCAACACCTGTGTCTATAACTGCAATTTTGATTCCAGTACCAGTGAGATTATAGTTTTGATGAACCATTTCTGAACCAGTAATGGCTCCTATTCTGGAAATTTCTGCAAGATCATTTGAATTATCTAAGGAATGAAGATCCACAAGAAAATCTTCAATTACATAAAATCCTTGTGACTGTAGTTTTGATATTTTATTTTCTGAAATTACACCTGCTGAAAAAAAACCATTTTGTGATTCAATGGTATAGATTTGATTTTTGATTTCAGAATTTGCGTCAAGTGATGTACCACTTCCAAAAATCAAATATCTTTTAAGTTGATCTTGTTTTTCAATTGGAATTGAATTTATTTTCACAATGCCAGAAGTATGTTCAAGTTTTAGCTGAGAGTTTTGTTGATATTGTTGAGGAAGATCACCTCCCAAAAAGGAATATGAATTGTTAAAAAATAATGAGCCAAGCAGAATAATTAATAAAAAAAGTGCCGCTTGGGGCATAATTGAATAAATTTATCTACATTATTATAACTATCTTCTTCTTGCCAGAATTACAATTTGTAATGCAACTATTATTCCAATTGATGCAACTATTGGAAAGAATAATGAGTTTAGCTGAAGTGAAGCCTCTTCAATGTTGGTAACCGATGATGAGATTGAAGAAACGCTGGTGTCAATGTTGCTACTTGCTTTTTCTAGGGTAGAACCAAATCCCTCAATTTCTGATTTTAATTTGTCAAGCTCGCCTGATGTTTCATCCAAAATTGAATTTAATCTTAAAATTTGGTTTGATATGCCGCTGATATCTTGAGTTAGAACATTTGTTGCTGCCGAACCATGTGAGATGGTTCCTTGGCTAAAAGTTACAATATGAAACACGTAGGTACCTTCACTAGCTGCTGTATAATCTACGAAATAAAGCCCAGGATGAAGTGTTTGAAATGATGTTGAAAGACTCTGTACTTGATCATTTGGAAGATGGGCGTGAGATGTTTCTAGTAATTTGGAGGGATTACCACCAACAAGTAAGCCGTCACTTGTAACTTGCACAAAAATTCTAAATTGAGTGTTTACTGCTGCAGTTTCGGGGGCAAAAACCAGTGTGTTGACCTGCCGTTCTACCGGAACGTCAACAAGTTCGGTAGTAGAGGTAAATTTTACATTAATTTTTTTTGATATTCCGTTTTGAATACTACTGATTACTTCTACAGTATATGTCCCATATGGAAAGGTTGTAGAGGATTCAGGCCAGATAAGTAAAACATGAGTATACATTCCTTCTGTATCTACTGTGATTTGATCAAATTTTGCAATTGTTCCATCTGGAGCAAATAATCGTACAATTAGAGTTTCATTTGGTAATGCATTACCATAAACAAAAAGTGGTTTCCCATCGGTGTAAACTATATTATCAGTAAATAGCTCAAGAGTTACTCCTGAAACTTTTGGAATAAAACTTGATGAAATTAGTACAATTAGTGCAATAACAAAAATTATTTTCAATTTATCATTATGGAGGCTATCTAATACATATTACTTCTGATGAAATGATTTTGTTTTTGATAACTATCGTTAGTTTGTGTTTTTGAATAAAAAGAAAAAGGGGGAAAGTTAGAAGTTTCTAGTCTTAACTTACGTTAATGTCAACTGAGGTTGGCGGTGATAGTGCGGTTGGATTAT
>JACZSC010000077.1 GCA_022574415.1 Nitrososphaerota archaeon
AGCTATTGTGGGGCTCATTCTATTCCACAAATGCAAGAAAATGCAGAATTTATCAAAATGTCACATGCGGGTTTTGCTGAAAGCCAACCACATGATGTCTCTTTGATGTAGTTAATTTTTTAAGCATTACCTTAATCCTTTCAAATGTGTTAACTAAGAGAACTGTAATAGGCATTGGTGTAGGCTCAGTAATCATTGCACTTGGTTTAGCTTCGCTTGTAATACATATTGGAATTCAAACAATAGAGGTTGATGAAACATTTGAAGTTGGAGAATTCACCTCTTATCGTTTGACTGCACCAGAACATACTCCACAGACAATGAAAATTACTGGTGATGCTTTTGATGTGAAGCTCGAAAGCCCAGCTGATGGTTTACAGGTTCCGTTGACATCACACAAAAAGGAAGTAACATTTGACTGGATTCATTTGGCTGACGGAGATACTAGAATCGAAATTCAGAATACTGGAAATTCAGATTTGCATGTTGAAGCAACATTTCAAGTCACAATAGATCCAATTTTTATCACATATGACATTATGGTCGCCATTACTGGAGTTGTAGTAATTGGATTCAGCTTAAATTTAAGTATACGAAAGCCACGTGGTTTTTAATCCAGTTTAGCAGATTTATAGGATCCCAATAACTTGAAAAATAATGAATTTTTCTTTATTTTGTCTAACATTTCAGAAACTTTTGAATCATCAGCATCACCTTCAAAGTCAACAAAGAAATTATATTCCCACGTAGTATCTTTTTTTGGCCTTGATTCTATTTTTGTCAAGTTTATTTTGTATTCATTAAAACTTTGCATTATTCTAAAAAGTGAGTTTTGTTCATGTTTTATTGAAAAAATAATAGATGTCTTGTTTTTTTGTTTTTCAATCTTATTTTTAGACAAAACTAAAAATCTTGTATAATTATTTGAGTTATCTGCTATGTCTTCTTTAATAATTGGCATTCCATAAATTTTAGAGGCGCTTTTGCTAGCAATACAAACAACATTGTTCTGGTTTATTTCCTTGATAATTTTGACACTACCTGCTGTATCATAGCAAGGAACAGTTTTCATATTGTAATGTTGAATGAATTTTCTACATTGACCCAATGCTTGAGGATGTGAATAAACTGTATCAATTTGTTCTAGAGAACCTGAACCTATGAGACAATGTTCTATTTTGTGATAGATTTCTCCAATGGCATATAATGATGTAGAATACAAAAGATCATAACTTTCTCCAACACTGCCCTCAATTGAATTTTCAACTGGTAAAATGGAATAATCAGCTTTTCCACTAGAAGTAATCTCTAGAACCTCTACAAATGTTGGAAGAGGAATAGTTTTAACGTTTTCACCAAAAAATGAAATCGTCGCTGCTTCACTATATGCTCCTCGTTCACCTTGGAACGAAATTCTTTTCATTTCCCATTCAGTTTGATAAAATCACTATTTCCAAAGTCGGTTGATAGCTTTCGATCATCTATCCATGAACATCCTGTACATTTTACAGCATCACGCATCTGAATAACTTTTTCACCACATTTTACACATTTAGTAAATAACACACCTAACTGAGGCTCTTTAATGCCAGCATGTATAGTACCATTTAAGTGACTAATAATTCTGAGACAAACAGTATCATTTACCAGTGCAACTGTTCTTTTCCTAAGGTTTCGTGTAGAACAAATACATTCAACATGGGAATTTTTTTGTTTACCATTAATATAATCAATTGATACCGCAATCATCGATCCCAATACTGCCGCAACGGTACCTATCACTAGGTCACCAACTTTTGGGATTGAAATATCACCAGGATAGTTTACATGTACCAATCGTTGTTTTTTATCAATTTCAGTAGTTCCAATTACAGCAGCACGAACATCACTTCCGTCATCAAAAGTGTTACGTCCTGCTTCATATTCTTCAATTGAAGCAATTCTATCCCCCGGAAAAGTCTTTGATTCTGACATGTGCTGATTCTCAAGAAGCAGATTATAATAGTTTATAACAAATTTTTTTTAAAGCCAGTGAGGAATCTGCAAATAACCATCAATACTTTCATTCCTTAAGACTTTCAAAAGAGCATTTGCTTGTGGCGTTGAAAGTACTGGCTTGTCAAACGGGTTGTCAGTTGAAATCCTAGGACAAGCAACTTGAATAAAAGCATCAATTCCTTTCAGATTCATTAATCTATCATTTGTGATATCAGTTAGTGCAAAAAGCTGAACTATCTTTCCTTCCTTCTCTAACTCTTTCTTAAATTTTAGAGCGGTTGTTTTAGACAGTTGACCTTCTTTAAGTCCCACAATAATTCCAAAGACTTTAGCATCAGCTGCTTTGTAAATTGCTAAAGTAGATTTTTTCTGCATTTTTTGAGCAAATTCAGTAACTTCACGGACTTCATTGAAATATGGGTCGAGAATATAAGTTGGCTTTTTTGTAGCTAAAGCAATACCAGCAGCATGAAAATTACTTTGTCCCAAAAAAACATTAGCATCAACTACATCCTTTGTTTCCATAACTGGATAAAATTCACAGCCAAACACCTGTCCATCATTAAGTTGTCCTTTCCCCTGCCCAATTTTGACATTAACTCCTCCCTGAATTAAAATTTCTTTAACAACATCCATTTGAGGAAGGTGTTGACTGTCAGTGACTAAAGAAATTGTTTTTCCTTTAAGGATATCAATACACTTTTTTGCAATTTTATCAAAAGTAATATCATCAAAGGCATCAACCATTACTACATTTTTTTCAAGTGTTTCCATACTAATCGTATGACCAATATTAAATAAAACTTCAGAACCAAGAACTTTAGCTCCGACAGAATTGAGATCACATGAACCCCATGTTGTATCTGCTAGAACATAAGCAGGTATTCCAAATCTTTTCATAATTTTTGTTGCTGTTTCTTGTACTTTTGGCAATATGCCATCCGGACCATTTAATGCGACCGAAACTGGCTTTCTTTTTTTGATTTCATCAAATATTTTTTCTTCATCTATTATTATCATTGGCGACTAAAATTCCGTTGATTTTAATTTAAACCAACCTAACTTAATTCAATAACAACCCAAAAATGGCGGGAACTTGTATTTTCATTGTTGAAACAAAAAACTATTCTAAATGTTGGTTTTGATGATACCGATTCTCTTAAAGGTATGTGTACAACATATCTTGCCTACAAAATTGTAAATTATCTGAAAAAAGAAAAAGTAGAATTTCTCGATTTTCCTAAACTCATACGATTTAATCCAAACATTCCGTGGAAAACTAGAGGAAATGGAGCAGTTGGTTTAAAGATTAAGACAAATAATCCTATCAAAATTAAGAAGAAAATTGTTGATTTTATTATGAAATACTCTGATACAAAAAATGGCGCAAATCCTGCCCTAGTTTTTTATGAAAATGAAACAATTCCATATGAATTCAATGAATTTAGCGAATTAGCATTGTACAAATTAATAAATAGAAATTATGCCAAAAAGTTTGCAAGGAAAAAAAATCTCGAGTCATTTTATTTAGGCAATGGTCAGGGTTTAGTAGGTGCCATCGGTGTAATTGGTTATAAATTTGATGACCAAACAGTGGAGCTATTAAGTTATCGTAAGAAAACAAAATTTGGGAAAAAACGGATAATTTCACAAGAAAGTGTTAAAACAATGCAAAAAAAAACACTACCTTACACTTTCAATAATTATGATGAAACAAAAAATAATATTCTGATCACTCCTCATGGTCCTGATCCAGTTTTTTATGGAATTAGAGGCGAAAATGTAAAATCACTGCTCAAGGCAGTAAAATTACTCAAAACAAAGGAACGCCTTGCTGGATATCTAATCTTTAAATCAAATCAAGGAACAGGTGCTCATCTCAAAAATCAAATCGATATAAATGAATTCAAGCCTTATACTTGTGGTACAATTACTGGAATAATTTCGAAAGAACCAATCATGGAAAAAGGTGGACATGTTTTCTTTTCAATAATTTCTAAAAGTAAGGAGCTTAGATGTGCAGTATACGAACCAACCGGAATCACGACAAAAATGATGCATTTGAAAAAAGGCGACAAAGTAAGGATTGGCGGATCAGTGAGAAAAGCTTCAAAAAAACATTCACGAATTATTAATACTGAATTTATTCATGTTTTGAATTTACAAAAAAATGTTCACTTTACAAACCCACTATGTACTGGATGTAACAAAAAAATGAAATCTAAGGGTAGAAATCAGGGATTTCAATGCATTAAATGTGGAAGGAAAGCTAGAAAAAAAATCATTCAAGAAATCCCCCGAGAAATTAAACAAGAACTATATCTGCCAATTCCATCAGCGCATAGACATTTAACAAGACCAAGACAGAGAATAGGAATTTCAAATACACACATTCGTTTTGACAACTCAATTCCTTGGCTACACAATTTCAAAAACTAGAATAGCGGGGAGTAGATTTGAACTACTGGTTTGCGGGTTTCTCATCTTAATGATTATGAGCCCGCCGGGATGACTTTGCCCTTAATCAGTCTGACTTCCCCACCCCGCTGAAACAATGAGGACCATGAGCTGTATATACGCTTTATCAAAATCTTGAAAGTAATTATAGGAATTAAAAAATCTAAACTTTTGTGAACAAGAAATTAAGAATCATAGGAATTATAGCTGCAATTATTTCTTCAATAATTATTCTTACTTCTCCAAATGACCCTCTTCCTTTACCAGAACCAACAGCTTCAATTGAAGGAACTGATTCTGTCCAAGTTCTTGCAACAAATCTTGAAAAACCAAGAGCCATTGCTTTTGGAGATGATAGAATTTTTGTTACAGAAAAAATTGGTAGGATCAGGGTCATTCAAAATGATACATTATTAGCAGAACCCCTTGCAACTTTCCGAACTGCAGATGTCTTTGGTGGTGGATTAATGGGTATTGAAACCCATCCAGACTTTTCTAGTAATCATTATCTCTATGTTTACTACACTTACGAAGAGGAAGGAAATTTGTGGAATAAAATTTTGAAAATTAGAGAATCTCAAAATAAACTGAAAGATGCTGAAATAATCCTTGACAAAATTCCAGGCTCAAGATTTACAAATGGTGGAATAATAAAATTTGGTCCAGATGGAAAACTCTATGTGGCTACAGGAACTATTTCTGACTCTTCAAACCTTCCACAAGATCTTGAGTCATTAGCAGGAAAAATATTAAGACTTAATGATGATGGTTCGATACCAGATGATAATCCATTTGAAGATTCACCAGTCTTTTCCTTAGGACATAGAAATCCTCAGGGAATGACATGGGACAAATCTGGCAACCTATACTCCATCGATTTGGGGCCAACAAAAAATGATGAAATCAACATAATTCTTTCTGGTCAAAATTATGGATGGCCAAACCAAGAATGTTCAGGAGGAATTTTTGTTGATGCAATAATGTGTTATGATCCAAGTATTGAACCAGGTGGAATTGTTATCTATTCTGGAGATAAATTAGATTTTAAAGGATATATGATTATGGCCACCCTTCGAGCTTCTCATCTTTACCAACTTGATATAAATGAAGAAGGCCTTATTTCACAAAAAAGTATACTGGGCGGTGTTGGTAGAATAAGAGATGTAATTGAAGGTCCTGATGGAAATCTATATGTGATAACATCAAACAGTGATGGAAAAGGTTTTCCCGACAATACCGATGACAAATTATTAAGGATAATAAAATGAGAGACTCTTTAATATCAAAATTTTTTGAGAAAAGTAGAAAACACAGACTAGATATAGTAAAAAATTTTGCTAGTCTATCGAAAGAAGAAATTGAAGTTTTAGAAAATTCTTCGGGTGGAATAACATTTGACAATGCA
>JACZSC010000010.1 GCA_022574415.1 Nitrososphaerota archaeon
TACCTTCAGAAATCCGAATCTTTTCTAAAGTAGAAAAAATTCCTCCTTTTGAACCACAAGCAAAAACTGTCAAAAATATTGATACACGACTTGAGGTTCGTCATATTGATCTTAGAAGAAAAGTTTTACAACATATTTTCAACGCACGAAGTATGGTTTTAAAATCAATTAGAGATTATTTTTACGACAATGATTTTATTGAAATTAATACCCCAAAAATGATTTCTACTGCAACAGAAGGAGGCGCTGCATTGTTTCCAATATTTTATTACAATAAAGAAGCTTTTCTGGCGCAAAGTCCACAATTGTATAAAGAACAGCTTACAATGAGTTTCGAAAAAGTCTTTGAAATTGCACCGATTTTTAGAGCTGAACCATCTAGAACAAATCGCCATCTTGCTGAAGTAATTTCTATTGATTTTGAGGAAGCATTCGTAGATTATAATGATGTGATGGATAGAATTAATGACATTATAAAGCGTGTAATTACAACAGTTAGAAAATATATTGAATCACATCCAGATGCTGAATTTATAATTCCAAATGTTCCTGACAAAATCCCGCGTTATAATTATACAAAATTAATTGAAAAGATGCAACAGGCAGGCGCTAAGGCTGAATGGGGTGATGATCTATATCCATCAAACCTGAAAAAGATTGGATTAGAAGGGTTTTACTTTATTACTGATTGGCCTTTAGGACCAAAACCATTCTATGTTAAACCAAGTAAAAGTGATGCAAAAATTTCTGAATCATTTGATTTGATGTTTGGTGATTTGGAGTTATCTTCAGGCAGTACTAGAATTGAAAAAAGAGAAGAATTAGTTGAACGAATGAAGAATAAAGGCATGAAAATCGATGCTTTTGAATACCATTTGGGTAGTTTTGATTATGGCGTTCATCCACACGCAGGTTGTGGAATTGGTGTTGAGAGATTAATGATGGCTTTGTTAGGAATTGAGAATATTAGAGATGCAACATTTTATCCTAGAGATGTCGATAGATTAACACCCTAGTTTTAGATAGACTTTTGTAGTGAGCTAAGAATTAAGAATTTTCGGATTTTTTGTATTGTTCACTATATTCTTGTAAAATTTTAGTTCCCAAACCAAGACATTTTTCACTGGCATTTTTTATTAATTCGATTGCCTCAACTAGATTGTTTTTGTTTAAACTCATGAATGGAACATGAGCAAAAATTGAAAGAGCATACGACTTTTCGTCATGTTTTATTTGATATGGAGTATTGAAGTCATTAAGTAATTCATTTATTTTTTTTATAAAATTCTCACGGTCATCATCAGTTAATTTAACATATACATCTAAAAGGCTACCCGACATTATACCCATACTTCCAAAAGTTATACTCGGATTATCTTTTTTTAGATAAATTTCTACAATTAATTTTGCTAATCCAACATCTTTAACTATATAATGAAAAAATTCTGTAGGTTCGTTAAATTTTGTGAATGAATAATTATTTTCATTCAACCATGATTCAATAATTTCGCTTCCTTCCATGATTTTAGAGTTCATGTGTGCGTTTATCTTTGTTTGATCAGTAAACTTGTTTTTACTCGTAACAGAAACAAAGTGAAAGATTTACCCCCACATCGAGAGATACCAACGTCAGATTGACGAGATAGAATTCAAACTAGAACAGTTAAGAAGAAAAATCAGATTATAGGTAATCCTATTCGATTGGAAATCCTTTTGATTTCAGATGTTCAAAGTAACCATGAATTGCCGATTTTTCTAAAATCCAATCACACGCTTTACATATTTCATCAAATATTGATTCAACAAGACTTCTTAGATTCCATGATTTTAGTGATATTTCTCGATTAATGGTAACGTCACTTTTTAGAAATTGTTTTTCGACAAAATGAAATGGGTCATCAACATTGTAATCTTTGAAATTATAGCCTTGAACACTATTGAATTGTAGTTTTATTGAGATTCTTCCTGAGTAGGCAAACTTATCGTAAACTTCTTTGATATAATTTAACAAACTTGACAACAATACAATTTGACGACCCATGATCACTGTTTTGCTACCTAACTTATCTTGGTAATTATTGATAAATTCAATTGCTGAAAAACTACCATATTCATTTAGAACAAATAGTGCACTATCAGGAGAAGGTCTAGTTTTAGAATCATAATGTATTTCATTTTGACTTAGTGTGACTGAACGTATGTGTGTGTATTTAGGAATCTTTGATTTAATCCATTCAGTATTATCTATATTAAATTCAATCATTCTCTGATTCATATCAATTGGAATTATTGTAAGTCTAAATGAAGGATTGATTGACATTTTAGGAAATTCTGACTCTATCGTTTCTACTTGCTGATTTTTGAAACTATTTTCAGGTTTTAAGGTAACAAGATGTAATTCGCTTAATTCCTCAGGTGATGCAGTTCTGACTGTTGAACCTGCTCTGACCTTATAGACACTACCCTCATCGGTTTTCAAGCCATACGGAGTTGTCACCATTTTTGGAATTGTAATCACATAGACTTTTTTCCCATCAGTGGATTCAACCAATTCAAATTTTGGTTTCATTGGTGGAATTATTTTATCACGAGCAATATTCATTACAAATTCCTCATGAGCTTGTTTAGATACAAAATCTTCATAATTTCCGTCTTTATCAATTCCAACTACGATTATTCCCCCAAAATTTTCTGAAAAGAATTTGTTGTTTCCAAAAGATACCATTTCGCTAGCTAAATGCTGTGGTTCACTGAGAATTCCGATACTCTTCTGATCAAAAACATCATTTTCTAAATTGTTTTTCATGTAATCAATATCTTCAAATGTTAATCCCATAAGATGTCTGGAGTATGTTAGTAACTAACCCTTATTTGTTCATAATTTCAAAAATCCTGAGTCATGAAAAAATTCTAGCCACACTTTCAATTTTATACTTTTTTTAAAAAATTAATTTTTGCAGGTTCAGTGAAATCTGTGCCTAAAACATGAAAACTAAAATCAAACCCCCCACATCATTGACAATATTTGATTCAAAAGGTAGGGGTTCAGGCATACAATCTATACTACGTAACCAGACATCATGGTGTTTTGATGATCATTGCTTCAAGGCTGTGCGTGCTATCTGTTTTTTAAAAAAATCAAAACGTGCATAGTCGTGATAGTATGCGTAGACTAACAACAATCCTGAAAATTCTTAATTCAAAGGACAAGGAATGATAAGTGTGGCTTTACTTGTTTTAACAACACGATTAGAAAGAGATTCCTCGATCAAGGTAGATCAGTTTTTTCCAAGTAAACAAAAATTTCTAAATTAACATTAGTAATATATCCGTCAAAATATTATCAAATTATGTCAAAAATTAAATTTTTTTACGCACAAAACAAACAATGTGCTACAAAGGTGCTGAGAAAGGTAGGAGCTCACGATAGATTAACACCATAGGTGAAAAATTTGGTAAGTAAAGAAGAGATAGAAAATGTTGCTAAATTAATGAGAATCGAATTAGATGATCATATTGTTCATGTTGATAGAGTCCAAAAAATGATTGAATATTTTGACATCTTAGATAAGGCAAGTGTTGAATCTGAAGAGTTTGATGTACAAGAAAAATCAATTACCAAACTAAGGGAAGATAAATACATTCCTTATGATGAAAAATTAATTGAAGCGTTAAAAAACTATAAAGAGAACTATGTTAGGGCCCCAAAGATGGTTTAATTGAATCTTGGAATTTCTGCCTTAAGATATGTAGAAGAAGTAAAAAACGGTAGTTTTACCATAGAAGAATTTATTTCAAAGACAGTAGAGCAAATTAAAAAACATGATGGAAAATTACATGCTTATCTTTCATTCGATGACCATGTAATTGAGCAAGCAAGGAATCTAGATAGAAAAATCGCAAACAAGGAAAAAATTGGCTCTTGTTTTGGAATGCCAATTTCAATTAAGGACAATATTTGTGTGAAAGGTGGAAAAACAACATGTGCTTCTAAAATGCTAGAAAATTTTGTTGCACCATATGATGCAACAGTTGTTTTAAAATTAAAATCTGAAGATGTAATAATTATTGGCAAAACTAATCTTGATGAATTTGCTATGGGAATATCTACCGAATTTAGTGCTTATGGGACAAGTCATAATCCCTGGAATACTGACTACGTTCCGGGAGGCTCTTCTGGTGGAAGTGCTGTATCTGTTAGTGCGTTTGAATGTATTGCATCATTAGGCTCTGACACTGGTGGGTCAGTAAGAAACCCAGCTAGTTTTTGCTCTGTAGTGGGGTTCAAACCAACTTATGGCTTGATCAGTAGATATGGTTTAATTTCATATGCAAACAGCATTGAACAAATCGGTCCACTAACAAGAACTGTAGAAGACACTGCGTTTTTTCTTAACATTATTTCAGGTTTTGATCCTAATGACGATACAACAATAGACAACAAAAATGAAGATTATCTTTCTAACATTGATGCTGGTGTTGAAGGAAAAAAAATTGGAATAATTAAAGAGATGGTTGGTCAAGGAACTGACAAAGAAGTAGTTTCTGCTACTAATAATGCTATAAAGAAATTTGAAGAACTCGGTGCTAAAATTGAAGAAATATCATTAGACATGATAGATTATTCGGTTGCATCATATTATACAATTACATCTACTGAGGCAGGAAGTAATCTTGCTAGATATGATAATCTAAGATATGGATATGATTTTCCATTAGAGGGATATGAATTTAATTCATATATTTCTAAAGCAAGAAAAAATTTTGGGCCCGAAGTAACTCGAAGAATGATTCTTGGGGGATTTGTTCCATCTGCCGGCTACGCAGGAAAATATTTTCTTAAAGCTCTTAAGGTAAAAAAGAAACTAACTGATGAAATTAATGAGGCATTTAAAAAAATTGACTTTTTAATTGCTCCGACAGTTCCCGTTCTACCATTTAAAATTGGTGAAAAAATTGACGACCCAGTTGCATTATTCCTACTGGATTTCAATACTGTTATTGCAAATCTTACAGGTAAACCTGCCATTTCAGTCCCCTTTGAAATTTCAAATGGCCTACCTATTGGAATTCAATTAATCGCTAATTCAATGCAAGATAAGCCATTACTACAAGCTGCATATGCACTTCAAAATACAGTAAAACTTCCGGAGGTGCCAATTTGACAAAGATTGGTCTTGAAATTCACTGCCAATTAACAAACCTAGAAAGTAAATTGTTTTGTTCTTGTAAAGCAAACTATCGTGGATTTGAGCCAAATGCCAATATTTGTCCTGTGTGTATTGGTCTTCCAGGCTCACTTCCTAGATTAAACAAAAAAGCTGTTGAAAAAGCAACTATGATTGCCATGTCATTAAATTGTAATACTCCAGATAAACTTGCATTCTTTAGAAAAAATTATTTTTATCCAGACTTGCCAAAAAACTTCCAAATCACTCAACTAAATGTATATGGTGAACACAGCATTGGACAAAATGGAACAATCTTAGTTGATGATAAAGAAATTAGAATTAGACGAATTCAATTGGAAGAAGATCCTGGACGATTAATTTATGAAGGAATTTCTGAAAAAACTCAAATAACTTTAGTGGATTATAATCGAGCTGGTACGCCTCTGGTTGAAATTGTAACTGAACCTGATTTTGAAAATGAAAGACAAGTAAGATTGTTTTTGAATATTCTGTCTGACTTGCTAGATAATCTTGATGTATCAAACCCTTCACTTGAAGGGGCAATGAGAGCAGATGGAAACATCTCAATTGAGGGTGGAAATAAGGTTGAAATCAAAAATGTAAACTCATTTCATGATTTAGAAAAAGCCCTCCATTTTGAAATCACAAGACAAGAAAGCCTAATTTCAAGAGATATTCCTATTGAACAAGAAACCAGACATTGGGATGATAAAAGAAAAATTACAGTATCAGCAAGAATCAAAGAGGGAGAAGAAGATTATAGATATTTCTTAGAAGGTGATATCCCATGGATAACAATTGACTCACAAACCTTGAATAAATTAAAAGCAGACATGCCTGAAAGTATTAGTTCAAAGAAAGAACGTTATATTACAAAACAAATTCCTGCACAAGTGGCTGAAGTTCTATCTTCTGACAAATTTTGTTCTGACTTGTTCGAACTTGCACATAATGAATCAAATGCAATAGTTATCGCAAATCTGATTACAACTGACTTGATGGGTCTTGTTGATACAGATGAAAAACGTGAAAAATCAAAATTGACACATCAGCATTTAACTGATCTTGCAAATTCAATAGAAACTAAAGAAATAACTAGGACCTCAGCAAAAACTGCATTACAAGAATGTGTTGCTACTGGATTACCCGTGTCTGAAATCATATCCACACTTGATTTGGGCCATATATCAGATGAATCTGAATTAAACAAAATTATAGATGAGATATTTATTCAAGAACCTAATACTGTGGAGCAAACAAAAACTAATCCTGAAACCATAAATTATTTGATTGGTAAAGTGATGGAAAAAACAAAAGGCAAGGCTGATCCGACACTTACCCTAAACATAATTAATAAAAAACTATCTTAAAACATATTGTCAGATTTTGCGTTTATTCCTACTGAGGAACAAATCCAAAATTCAAACATTAAATCATTTATGAATAAACATGGAATTTCTTCCTTATCAGAATTATCAAAAAAAGCAAAAACAAATCTTGATTGGTTTTGGAAAGAAGTTGATGAAGATATTGGGATAGTCTGGGATAAAAAATATGAAAAAGTATCAGACTTTTCCAAAGGACACCCTTGGGCAAAATGGTTTGTTGGTGGTAAAACCAATATAATTAAATCATCAATTGAAAAGTTTTCTAACCAAACTCCAAATAAGATTGCATATTATTTTGTTTCAGAAGATTCGATAAAATCAAAACTATCTTACATGGATCTAGAGATTAATGTAAACAAACTTGCTAATGGAATGAAATCACTTGGTGTGAAAAAGGGTGATGTTGTTGCTGTCTACATGCCAATGATTAAGGAATCAATAATTGCAATTTTAGCATGTGCAAAAATTGGAGCTATACAAACTGTTATTTTTTCTGGTTATAGTTCTGAATCACTACAAATTAGATTACAAGATTGTAATGCTAAACTTCTTTTTGTATCTGATGGGTTTCAAAGAAAAGGTAAATCAATCTCACAAAAAATTGCAGTTGAAAATGCAATAAAAAATATCAGTTTGGAAAAAATCGTTTTAGTTAATTATAAAGCTGTGGATAATTATGAAAAATCTAATTCGCTGGTTTATTATAATGAATTAATCTCAAATCAATCTGATTCTTGTGAAACTGTAATCATGGACTCTGAGGATCCATTGTTTATCCTCTATACTTCAGGAACTACTGGTAAACCTAAAGGCGTAATCCATTCTCATGGTGGATTCTCGGTTTTTGCAGGTCATCAGGCAGCGTATTTGATTGACATGCGTCAAAGTGATGTGCTTTTTTGGCCTGCTGATATTGGTTGGATAACGGGTTTAGTTTGGAATGTTTATGGACTTTTAGAAATTGGCGCATCAGCTGTAATTTATGATGGTTCAATTGATTGGCCAAATTATGATACAATCTGGAATATTTTAGATGAATACAATGCCACAATCTTTGGAATTTCTCCAACTGCTGTTCGATTGTTTAAAAAAAATAATGTTGAACCGTTAAAGAATCATAATTTGGAAAAAATTCGTAATATTCCAACAACTGGTGAACCAATTGATGAAGAATCATGGTGGTGGTTATTTGAAAAAGTTGGTAAAAAAAGAATTCCTATTATGAATTTATCAGGAGGTACTGAAATTGGCGGGGCAATGTTGTCAGTTTTTCCAGGAATGAAATTAAAGCCAACTACAGTAGGAATCCCATGTCCTGGAATTGATCTTGATGTATTTGATGATGATGGGAACTCGGTTCAAAACAGCAAAGGATATTTGGTTGTCAAAAAATCCTGGCCTGGGATGACACGTAGTTTATTAAATGATGATGAAAGATATATTGAAACGTACTGGTCACGATTTGAAAATGTTTGGTTTCATGGTGATTATGTTCTAGTTGATGAGGATGGTTTATGGTACATGCATGGTAGAGTTGATGATGTCATAAATATCTCAGGTCATCTACTAAGCACTGCAGAAATTGAACAATGTGTGATTTCTCATCCAAAAATTTCAGACGTTGCATCAGTATCTGTACCTGACGAAATATATGGAGAGGCAATTATAATTTTCATTGTTCCAGAAACACAATTTAAAAACGAAAATTTGGAATCAGAAGTAAATCAATACATAATTGATAAAATTGGAAAAGTGGCCAAACCAAAAAATGTATTCACACTGACTGAATTGCCTAAAACAAGTACTGGTAAAATTTTGAGGAGGATTTTGAAATCTAAATTATTACATGAACCTCTAGGGGATTTATCTGCACTTGAAAATCCTCAAGTTTTGGATGAAATTCCATCCTTGGGTTGAAAAAATCTTATATGATATTTGTTCAGATTGACAAGACTCTCCTTTAATTAAATTTGGGAGGAAGTAATCATAATTGAAATTCATAGTTGATCAACAAGTTGAAGATATAGAAATGCCTGAGAATCTAAAATTAAATACATTTCTGAAGGAATTTCATTCAGATTGTACCCATCAAGAATGTAATTTTGGGTTTTATGGATTTGCTTTTGGCCAATCTCCTTTTCCAGTTCCAAAATCAATGCAAGAAGCACTAAAACAAAACGCTGACAAGGGAACTTATGCACCGGTACCAGGAATAAGTGAACTCCGTGAAACCATTTCCAGTTACAACAAATATTATTTTGGGATTGATGTCGACCCAAAACGAATCTATGTTGGACCCGGAACTAAAGAACTACTCTATAATTTACTTGAAATTCTTCACGGGACAGTTATATTGCCTTCACCATCTTGGTTAGGATATCTTCCACAGATTAGATTCCTAAAGAAAAATTTTCATTTACTGCCAACTAGGCCAAATAAAAAAATTTCTGCATATGATCTTGAAAAACTTTCATTAAGATTATCTGACAGACAAAAAATTCTAATTTTGAATAATCCAAATAATCCAACTGGTTTAATCTATGATGAATCAGAGTTAGAAGAAATTACTAAAGTCTGTCGTGATCAAAACATAACTGTACTATCTGATGAAATTTATGCTCAAACAACATATGACTTTAATAAATTTGTAAGTATGGCGAAAATTTATCCGGAGGGAACTTTTGTGACAAATGGATTATCAAAGTCTCATTCTGCTGGTGGTTATAGACTCGGCTATGTAATTTTTCCACAACATGCATTAAATGTTAAATCACAATTTAAAAAAATTCTAGCCACTGAATATACTGCAGTTTCAACACCAATACAATATGCAGCTATAGCTGGTTTTGAAATCAATAAAGAAATGGATGAGTATTTTGAAATTACTAGAAGAATTCATCAAATTATGAGTGAATATACCTATAACACATTAAATAAAATTGAAGGGATTGAGACAACAAAACCTCAAGCAACATATTATCTTCTTGCTGACTTCAATTATTTCAAATCAGAATTCTGCAAATCTGGAATTACAACTTCCCAGAAACTTGCTGAAGCCCTAATTCAACACCCATATCATACTGCAATCATTGCTGGTGATGGGCTAGTTTTAGAAAGAACTGATTTTAGCGCTAGGTTGGCATATGTTGACTACGATGGGTCCAAAGCCTATGAATACTATCAAATGAATCCTCCAAAATCTACCTCTGAAAGAGAAGAATTCGTACGAATTAATGCTCCTAGATTAATAGCTGGATTAGAAAAATTGGAATTGTTTTTTGATAATATTGGAAGGAATGCTGATTCCAATTCACAAATTAAATTGGATTCAGTAATAGTTTCTAGATAATTATTCTCTTTGTAATGCTTTTTTCAGACTATCATATTCTTCAATAGTAATCTCCCCATTCGCTAATCTATTCTTAACCACATCAATAGGATGTTTACCAAATAGCGAACCAAACATTTTCTTTTTTATGGATTCTCTATTTTGTGATATATTTTCTGAATTTGAGTCAACTCGTTGTTTAATTCCATATACTGCAGTGAATAGAATCGCTAAACCACCCAGTGCTAATCCAAATAATACCACTTCTCTTGAATCTACACTATCTGAGTTTAGTGAATCAGTAACTACAGAAATTGCATCTGCATCTGGAATAATATTTTCTATAGATTCCGTTATTATAAAATTAGTTGATATTCCAACTGCTTCTTCAATTGTTAAATCTGAATAGTTTCTATCAAACCAATCTTTGTAACTTGATTCATTATAATATCTGTCAAGATAATGTTGTGGATCTTTATTTAGATCTATAAAATCAGCAAGTTTTTCATCTTTTTTTTCTGAAGTTATTTGTGAACTAACACTTGATAACAAATTATTTTGTTCATCCACAACAATTGTTTCTTGTAAATTGATCTCTAGCTCATTTGGCACAATAATTTCTGATTGTGAAACATCAGGTAATGAATCCTCAGCAAATAATTCAAAGATTACACTCTCACCAGCAGTCATATTAAAAATAAATGCAGTTACATTGTACAATCCAAATTTTGTAAATTTTTGATTTATGTCAACACTTCTTTGAAAGGTGTTATCTTGCTTTATGAAAGCTTGAGTAAGTAAAACAAATTCATTAGTGTGATCTCTGATTATGACACTTACAAGACCCGATGATCCTTCTTCCACAGTGCCGTAAAAAGTAATTTCATCACCTAATATGTGATTAATTTTGTCAATATTGAGGTTAGTTACCTCTGCATGTGCTGGCATAATAATTGAAAATACAAGTATTCCTATTATTGTGAGTGAAAAAATTGATTTTTTTTCATTCATTTAGATTGAATTAAACATTTTCATTTTTAAAAAAAACGTAGTATAGCTATGAACGTCTTTATAGTAATAGTTAAATGCGTTTAAAAAATTTGCAAAATTAGTAATCCGAGTTAAATCAACTATGAGATGATATATAGAATTTTATAATGATATACAAAAAATCGATGAAGATAATTTTCAAATGTTACAAGGCGAAAACTAAATTCATAGTAAAATAAATAATATGTTAACAATAGCCAGATGGTAAATTCTTAATCCAGAAAAAGATCTAATGAAATTTTATTATACAAATTTTGTTAAGATGCTATCTATATCTAAACTTGATATTAAAATTCTAATACTATCACTTCAAAAATTACAATACAACTTTGTTAATATTAAAAAACAAATTTAAGAATACTTTCACATGAAACGAAATAATGCCTGTGTTTTATTGTTAAGGATAATGATGAAGTTTTATTTTATTTAAAAAATGCTAATAGTGGTACTGAAACCTACAGCATTGTGGATTACATCTGAATCGAGAATTTATTCAAAAAATTATTAGTTGATTCACTTTGGTGTAATTCCAAAGTATTTTCACATTAATTTTTTCATTTCATTTATTACTAAAGGCAAGAAAGCACCAACATCAGTAACAATTCCTAATGCTTGCCAGGTACCTCTATCCATTAGCTTTGTTACTGCAGGCTGATTGATATCAATTACTATTACTTTCACATCGGCTGGTAGCATATTACCTGTAGCAATAGAATGCAACATTGTTGAAATCATAATCACCAATTTTGCATTTTTTAATACTTCTTTGTATTTTTTTTGAGCTGTTATTACATCAATAATCACGTCTGGAAGTGGACCATCATCCCGAATCGAACCTGCTAATACTAAAGGAATTTTTCTTTTCACACATTCATACATGATTCCTTTTTTGAGCTTACCAGTTTTCACCATGCCAGAAATTGATCCTGCTTTAAAAACGGCATTAATTGCATCCATGTGGTTTCGATGTCCCCTTATTGCTAAAGTACCATCACGGACATTCATTCCTAATGAGGTTCCTAATGTAGCATATTCAATATCATGTACAGCTAGTGCATTACCAGCTAGAACAGCATCAATAAATCCGTGTTTTACAAGACTTGCAATTGAATCTGCTGCACCAGTATGAACTATTGCTGGTCCTCCAACTAGAACAATTTTTCCACCAGATTTTTTTGTTTTATAGATGTCTTCTGCAACACGTCTTGCAATATGTTGTGTAGGCCTTTCACTAGAGCTGCTGCTCCCCATAAACTCAAAAACATTCATTCCCTCTCTTGGTCTTTCTGGAGGAGTTACTTTGACTCCTTTTTCACCAACAACAATTTTGTCACCTTTTTTTATTTCTCTAATAGGAACACAAGTTGCTTTATTTCCCTTAACCACAATACATTTGTCCATCATCATATTACCAACGTTTATCCAACGATTTTTGTAAAAAATTTGTGTGTTATTGTTTGTAGTACTATAGAAATTTTCTGGCATTAGCATATTTTTTGAAGCACTTTTTAATACTACCACTTTTTGTGATTTTGCAGTAGCGCCTTCTCTATATACTAAATCTAAAATTTCATCTAGATGTTTTTGATTTTTACCTTGAACAAGAAGTCTTGCATAACTTTGATCATTTTTCTTCTTACCAATACTGATTTCTTGGACCTCGAACTCTCCTTTTACATCCATGATCTCATCAAAGATTTTAGTAAGTATCAGAGAATCAATTAAGTGTCCACGAACCTCTATCACTTGTGAATATTTAGCCATAATGAAACTAAGAATAATTACTAACTAAAATCTTTACCATTTAAAAAACTGAGTTAGATGTGGGGAAATCAAACAGGGAGGGATACTTTGCCTTTGTACTCTAGAATTTTATCAGCTTGAAATAATTTTTCTAAATTTTCTTTTTGTTCTTTATTTATCCCTTGTACGAGAGTTTTTGAATATCCATTATTATCAACCAGTGCGATAATATAGCCACTAGTGTCGGTTAATACAAATCCAGAAGATTCATCAACTATTGCGTAGAGATTTTCTTCTCCAACTGGCTCCCAGACGTTTGTTTTACTATTTTTCAAGGCCAATGCAGGCATAGCTTTACCATCTGTTAATTTATTAAGATAATCTCTGGCTTCTGCTACTCTTTTTTGTCCAACTTTTAGCGCTTGAAAATATTGCACAAATATTCAAGAATTTAATAATTATAAAAATCGTATCATAGGCATTAATCTCCGATCTCTAATTGCTTAAGTAATCGATTTACAATTTTAGCATTTTCTTTACGTTCGTTAAGAATTTTCTCTAATCTTTTTTTCTTTTTAGCTGATTTTTTTGATTCGATAATCTGAAAATATTCCTCATCTAGATCATTATTTGATTGAAGTCTTTTTATTATTTCAAATAAAATTCCTATAACTTGATTTTGAGCCTGGATCAACTCACCATTGTTTTTTTCAGAAATTTTGTTTCACCACATTTAGCTCAGATTATTACGAAAGTTTGGATAGAATTTTTATAAGACGTTTATTTTTAATTTCATTTCTTGCGGTATCAAAAAATGATTGAAGTGTTTGTTTTTGAATTCCTTCTTTAGCATAAACATTTGCTTGAAATGCCATTTCTAATTTATCAACTTCATGAAGAAATACAGCTTCATCTGTTTGTCTTTCTTGGTATTCATTCCAAATGCTCAGATATTCTTCAGCTAAAATATCTGGTAGGTTATTAAAGATTTTTTTCATTGTTTCATTTTCAAGTTTTTTTTTCTCTTTTTTTGAAATTTCGTTAGTGGTTAAATCACCAGTAACAGATTCTGCAAGATCATGCATCAAAGCCATTTTCAATACTTTTGTTGTATCAAGATTCTGTAAATCTGATAAAACCATGGCGATGACAGACATCGAAAAACAATGATCTGCTACTGACTCAGGATTGGTCATTCCAAGCTTATTTTTCCAGCCCTGCCTAGGTATTTTTTTTAAATTTATAGTTATTTTAAAAAATTCATTAATCAAGATTTCAGTGTTTTTTTATTGTCAGCATCTAAATCTCGATAATAATAGCAACTTGGACTAATGCTTTTGTCATGTACTTTACTTTTAAAAATAAAATTATAGAAATAGTTTGATTTCGTGTTATTCATTACGAAGCAAGTATAATTTGTGTATATTAAATAATTCGAACAAAATATTACCCTAACAACCCTCATTATTTTGTTGAAAATTTATACAAAAACGGGTGATGATGGTACGACAGGATTAAGCGGCGGTAAGAGAGTTTCAAAATCTAATATTAGAATAAAGACATATGGGAATATAGATGAAATTAACTCCATTTTAGGAATGATTCTTACAAATAAGCTAGATGATGATATTGAACAATTATTAAAAAAAATCCAGAATGATTTATTCACATTAGGGGCAGATCTTTCTAATCCTGATTTGAATGAACCTAGTGAAAGAGTTACATTAGAAATGGTAGAATTTTTTGAAGGTAAAATTGATAATTTTGAAAAAGAATTGACTCCAATCACAAATTTCATCCTTCCAGGCGGAACAAAAAATGCTTCAATCCTTCATTTTGCGAGGACCGTTACTAGAAGAGCTGAAACACAATTAATAGAATTAGCTGATGGGGAAGATATTAACGCCGCTTGTAAAAAATATCTTAACAGACTTTCTGATCTTTTTTTTGTTTTAGCTAGAGTGATTAACAAAAGATCTGAAGTTCCAGATATTATTTGGAAACTGAAAAAAGACACACTTTAATTCCTCAGCCTAAAAAATTTTGTTGTGCCAGGGTAGCTCAGCCCGGGAGAGCACTCGGCTGAAGACCGAGCTGTCGCGCGTTCAAATCCCGCCTCTGGCACATAAAATTATGCTAAACCAAATCTACACAATGTTTAATAATCTGACGTCCTCTTTTTCAACCGACATTCATGGTTAAAAAAATAAAAACTACTAAAAAAAAGCCAAAGATGAAATCAAAAAAAAGTTCTAAAACAAAATCTACTAAAAATTCTAAAAGCACACCATTGGTTGATAGTGGTATAGTAATTGTTGATGACGATTTAGAGATAGATAAAGAAAAAGAAATGGAAGAAAGACGTGCATATTTAGAGGAAGCACGCTCTCAAGAGGCATCTGATTAAAGCAATCTTTATCCAGTTTAATAATAATAAATAATTATGCGTGCATTATGTCTAGTTACTGTTAAACCCGGCAAGGTTGATATTGTTGTTAAAATTTTAAACAAAAAAAGAAGAGCCGTCAAAGAAATTATGATAGTCACTGGACGTGCCGATATCTGTACATTTTTACAAGGTTCAATTCAAGACATAAATAATATGGTTATTGATTTTAAAAAAATTAAAGAGATAGTTAATACAGAAACATTGATTGAAGTTGAGGTTAATTTAGGATGGTAAGAGCAATAGTATTAGTTACTTCTCCAAAAAAACTAATTGCTGCAAGACTTAGGAAAGTTAAATCAGTTTATGAATCATTTCCTGTAAGTGGACAGTTTGATGCTGTTGCAAAAATCCAGACTGAACAATTATCTGAGATTAAAGAAATCACTACAGAGATTCAGAAAATTAATGGAGTTGAAAGAACTGAAACTATGATCGAGGTATAATAAAAAAGATTTTAACATCCCAAAGGATTAGAAATTCTGTGAATATTAAAAAAGTTGGCAATGTTATTTTAGCTGTAAAAGATTTAGACAAATCTTTAGAGTTTTATCATGGTATTGTTGGTTTACCGATTAAAAATCAAAGACGAACATGGATTGATTTAGGAACGTCTGGCGCATTACTTAGTCTCCACCCGGCCTCTTTAACTGCAGAACTAGTGGGTGGTTCAATTGACAATGGCATTACTATTGGTTTTCTGGTTGGCGACTTGAAATCTGCACTAGATGAATTAAAGTCAAAAGGTGTAAAAATTTTCCGAGATGTTGTTGAAAGAGAACCTGGGAAAAATGCTATTGTATTAGATCCTGATGGATATTTAGTTTCATTTTTTGAACCATCATTTAAGGACAGGGCTCAACAAACTAGTGGATATCAAGGATTTACCCCAGCTTAAATTATTTTTTTAATTTTAGTAACAATATTACTGAGATTTTTTTCATTAGAATCTAATGAAACATAAAATGTAATGTTATTTTTTTGAAATACAAGGATGGAAACCTTTTGGTGCTTTAATAATAAATAATCAAGTTTACCTAATGGATAACTTGATTTTTTTCGAAGAGTTTCTAAAGTCGAAATTATAAAAAATTCACTTTTTGCCTGATCAGATTTTAACAAAGGTTTTTCTCCTTGTCGTATAATTCCAGTGAGCGTTCTGCCATATTCATTAATTACTCCTGCATATCTGATACTATTAGAAACATTCAAAACTTTTTGACATTTTTTTTTATAATTAATTATGGATTCTTTCCATTTTTGTTCAGGAGTTTTTACCATGATTACATTTTGCATTGAAATTTATAAGGATTACCAAAAAATTTTTGATGACTTCTCACAATAAAAAATTATTTTAAAATGTTGTTAAAATATTTTAGTCTTAATGTCTTTTTCTTTAGAAATCTTTTCAACTTGCTTTTTTAACATTAAATTTTCTTTTTGTAACTGATCACGTTCAATACGTATTACTTCAACAGAAAATTGTCTAGAAAATAGTGGATGCCCTGGTGGTATAATTCCAGGAAAAGTTACATCAAACAAACTTGATGCATATTTTTGATATGTTTGTTGAAAATCCTGTAATTTTGCAGAAAGTGATTCATTTTGCCGAGAAAATTTTTTTCTTTCAGATTCAGTTGTTGAGTTGAACATTAGAGGAGTCAATCCTGGTGGAATTCTTGGAAATTGAAATGCATATGGAAGTATATTGGGATTTAGTCCATAAAGGTCCAACAAATGCTTAGTTGGGAAATCATCCATTATTTGATCACAATGTTTCGGTTATTTTTGCCTTGTCCTTGCTCGTTTGATATACTAGAGTGTCAATTTACAGTCATTTTAGCTCAATAACAGCTGATCGCTGATCCTTATACAACAGTTACTTTTGATCGCTGATACCAAAATGCGAGAACAAAGAAAATACTGTTTAAAATGTAAAAAAATAATCAAGAATTTAGATTTACATAAAATTATCATTTATGTGGTTGATGAAAAATTTTCTGAGCATCATTATGAGCACATTGAATGTCCAGACAGATTTACAATCTAATTTTTGTATTCATAGACTTGATAGATTTTTCCTGTAACTCTTGAGCGATAATTCCACTCATCGTTCTTCCAACTGACAGCTTCAAAGGATTTTTGAATTGATGGATGTAAACGAGTGTACACATCATCTCCAATTAAAATCTGATCAGGTTTTGCAAAAGCTTGAATTTTTGCAGTAATATTCATTGGCGGTCCAATCAAATCAACATATGATTTTTCAGCATTTGCGCCATATCGAACAATTATATTTTTACCAAAATCAATTCCAATTTTTACCATTAAGTCTGGGTAGTCATATTGGTTTAGGATTGGATTGATTCCTTTTTTTATTACAGCAATCATGGATTTTGCACAATTTACAACGTTATCGGCAACTCTTAACTGACCCTCTTTTACTATAAAATAACCTATCGCTGCATCCCCGACAAATTTTAACACATAACCATCAAATTGTTTAATTACGGCGGCCATTTCTTGAGCAAATGAGCTGATTATTATAGCTAATTTTTCTTCAGGTAGTTCTAACATCATTGCTGTAGACCCGACTAGATCGACATAAAGTACCATCATGTCAATCTTAGAAAATACATGTTGGCGAAGAAATTTGTCTGATTCATCAATCGAACCAACATATTCATAGCCTTTCTTCAAAGCTCCCCAAACCCGTTTTTGTGTTTCTTTAATCAGAGTTTCTGAATCAACTACTTTTTGTTGATCATTTTGTCGGATCAACATATCGACCAATTTACGTGTTGAATCATGTTTTTGGGTTATTTCTTGATGATTCTGATTTTTGTGATTATTATTTTCAGTCATAAAAAATGCCTATTCTAGTGGAAAATCCGTCTTACAGATAGGGCAATGGCCTCTTTTCCCCTTATAACCATCATGATGATATTGAACGATTTCAGCATTACAATTATCGCAATGGATTTTTTCTGTTTCCATTATGTAGGATCCTCATTTTTGCTATTTAAAAAAATGTATCGATGTAAGGTTTATTGATAGTAAAATTAATCCAAGTTTGTGCGTATAGGCACTAACTCCTCTGATGAGTTTTCCAAAATTTTGAATAAAAAATATGCTAATATACAGAATAATTTTTTGAATAACATCAAAACCATGACAGAAATGGTTTCAGTCAAAGTTATGTTGGGGGATAGCACTGTTACAGAACAATCTACGTTTGATCCCTTACTAATCAAAAATTTTTATGAAAAAATTATCAAAAAATTACATGATTGGAATGTTCAGGACATTACTATTACAAATAATGAGGGTTTAAGAAGAATTTTTACAAAGTTTCAAATCCGAGAGGGAAATTATCTTTTATCTGGACATATGTCTCAGCAATTTCATGTTTTGTTATATTATAAACTTGAACAACGAGTTATTGAATGTCAAAAAGAACTTGCTGAAATTATTGATAAAACAAAGGACGGTGAATCTAAAATGGCTAATCTGGGGGATAAATTTATTTTGGATAAATTAAAAGAAATGGGTTATTCTGATCTAGATAATCAGAAACTATTTGAAATATTTTTTAGCGATGACAAATTACGGGAAAAATTCTATGAGAATATTGAACAAAAATCAGATATGAATTTTCAAAAATTAATTAAAAAAAAGACTGAACTTTTTAATGAATTAGATAATTTGTTAATTGAATTGTATCAAACCACATCTGTTTTACTAGATGATGCAAAACTTGTTTCTGGGGAAGAAGGCTGTTTATGTACATTTGATCTTGAATTTATTAAAAATAAAAACAAAGAAGGTCTCTTTGACACAAAAAAAATCCCTAAAAATATAAAACAAAATATCATTCAACGCATGGATCAATTTTCAAATATTTTGAAAAAATAATAATTAGCACTTATAACTAGGCTGGGCATGTAGATATAAAATCGAGAGACCAGCAAACTGAGGCGAGATCCTCTAAAGGGGAGAGCCGATCCCTCGATTAATTTTGATCGGCTAAATGTAAGTATTTAGGTTTTTCTTCAATTATACGCACGCTTGTTAATTCAATTTGTTGGTGAATTGATAGAACAAGTCAAATATACCACAGAAAAACGAAAAGACCTCATGAATCCATCCGTTGAAGAGATAGAAAAATGTCAGTCAATACAAGGTAATGTAATTAGAAAGACACCTTTATTTCACTCTCCATATTTTAGTCAATTAATTAATTCTGAAATTTATTTTAAATCAGAGTTTCAACAAAAAACTGGCTCATTTAAAATTCGGGGCGCATATTATAAAATCAAATCATTGACTGATGAAGAAAAAAAGAAAGGTGTTGTTGCTGCATCTGCAGGAAATCATGCACAAGGTGTAGCTTTTGCTTCATCATTAGAAAAAATATCATGCACAATTGTAATGCCAAAACATGCATCGCCAGCTAAAATCGCAGCAACTAGAGGATATGGAGTAAATGTAATTTTAGAAGGAAATACTTATGATGAATCTTGGGCCAAAGCAAAAGAAATTTCTGAAAAAACTGGCGCAAAAATTATTCATGCATTTGATGATCCTCAAGTAATAGTTGCACAGGGAGTCATTGGTTTAGAAATTTTAGAAGACCTTCCAGATGTTGATGAGATCTATTTGCCGATAGGGGGAGGCGGTTTAGCCGCCGGAGTCTTAATTGCAGTAAAAACAAAAAATCCAAAAATAAAGATAGTTGGCGTGCAATCAAAATCTTTTCCAGCAATGAAAGATTCGTTAGAATCAGGTTCACTCCAAACAACAGGGAGCGGACGAACTATTGCAGATGGCATATCAGTGAAAAAACCAGGTTCATTAACATTTTCAATAGTCAAAGACTTGATTGATGATATCGTTTTGGTTGATGACACACAAATAATCAAAGCAATGTTTTTGTTAATGGAGAGAGCAAAAATTGTCGTTGAACCAGCTGGTGCTGTTGGCTTAGCTTACTTACTTCATAACAAACCTTCCTCAAGGAAAAAAATTGTTACCATATTGGCAGGAGGAAATGTTGACATGTATTTATTAGGACAGATTGTCGATAAAGGACTTGCAGCGATGGGAAGATTGCTTAAGATATTCATTCTTTTGCCTGATAAGCCAGGAGCATTAAAAGAAGTGATAGATGAAATCACTGCCGCAAATGCAAACATTGTTGAAGTTGTTCACGATAGATTGAGTTTGGATATTAATGCTGGATCGGCTGGTGTTACTTTGAGTTTAGAAACAGAAGGAGAAAAAAGTGCTCAGGAATTAATACAACGATTAAAAGATAAACAAATACAATTCAAATTAATGACGTAATGTTCATTTGAACTTTTTTTTCACAAATTTACTTAATCCCTGTTTTTTGAGTAATTCTGATTCTTTTAAAACAGAATCATATTGATCTGATTTATGATTTCTAAGTTTCTTTTTTAAATCCACAAATTCATTGGCAAGAATTCTCATTGCATAAATTCCTGCGTTTGTAGCTTTATTGATCCCAACTGTAACTACGGGTGAGCCAGTAGGCATTTCAGATATTGATAACAACGAATCTAATCCACCAAAGGCCGAGAATTTTGATTTTTCAGATTTTTGTTCATGTTTATCATTGTAAACTAGGATTGGCACACCAATAACTGGAATAATAGTATGTGATGCAATCATTCCTGGCAAATGAGCTGCCCCTCCTGCACCAGCAATAATTACTCTGAACCCATTTTTTTCTGCATGTCTTGCATATTCTTCTAATCGAGATGGCGTTCTGTGTGCAGAAATAATTTGATCTTCATGTTTAATCTTGAATTTATCTAAAATTTCTGCAGATCCATGCATAATTCTGCTGTCAGAGCTTGAGCCCATGATTATGCCGATTAGTGGTTTTTTTCTGTAACTCACATATTTCAAAAACAAAGAGCTGTTTTTATCTATAACGAATTTTATTACAATTAAATTAATCCAACGTCGTTGCATGACTCATGGGAAAAGTTTTAGGAATTATTGGGGGTGGGCAACTGGGCATGATGCTTACAGAAGCAGCAAAAAAGATGCCCGAAGATATTTCCAAAGTTATAGTATTAGATCCTACTGAAAACTGTCCCGCAGCAAAAGTGGGTGCTTATCAAATTGTAGCTGATTTTAAAGATGAGAATGCAATTGTTGATTTAGCAAATCAATCAGATATTCTTACCTATGAAATTGAATCAGGAAATAGTGTGGTTCTAAAATCTATTGAAGATAAGGTAGAGATTAATCCCTCTCCAGAAACTTTACAAATAATTCAAGATAAATTGATTCAAAAAAAATTTCTTGCGAAAAATAACATTCCAGTTGTTGACTTTTTTGAAATTGAATCATTATCTGATTTAGAGAATAAAATTCCAAACTTCGGCTTCCCAGTTTTATTAAAAATTAGAAGAGATGCTTATGATGGCAGGGGGAACGTTAAGATTAATTCAGGATCTGAAGTAAAATTTGCTTATGATAATTTTAATGGCAAATCATTATTTTTGGAAAAATTTATTGATTTTAAAATAGAAGTTTCTGTAATTGCTGCAAGAAACACAAAAGGTGAAATTGCAACTTTTCCTCTAGTTGAAAATATTCATGAAGAAAATATTCTTAGAATGACAATTGCGCCTGGTCGAGTATCATCTACCATTTCAGAAAAAGCAAAACAAGTTGCAATTAGAACAATGCAGGTTTTAAAAGGCGCGGGGGTATTTGGGATTGAAATGTTTGTAACCAAAAATAATGATGTGTTAATCAATGAGATAGCTCCAAGAGTTCATAATTCTGGTCACCACACTTTACAGTCTAGTAAGACAACACAATTTGAACAACATCTTAGAGCAATTTTGGGCTTAGAATTAGGAAACACGGATCTTGTTCATCATACAATAATGTATAATATTCTGGGACCAAAAGATTTTACTGGAAAATACAAACTAGTAAAAATTGAATCTGAGGATGTATTTTTAAAAATGTATGGAAAAGATGAATCAAAACCAAAAAGAAAATTAGGACATTTTAATGTTGTAGGTCGTGATAATGAAAACGTTGACCAGCTTCTAGCGCGTGTTGATAAAATTAAAAATTCAATTCAAATTTTATCTATAAACAATTCATAATGGTTTATTAATCATGAAAATTGGATGCCAAACAATGGCGCTAAAGGCTTCATTGATCTTGGCAGGAATTTCTGTTGCATTATTGGTAATCTATGGTGCTGATGTGGCTGCAGGTGGTACTACTGCCGGTGAAGGATTTTTGCCTTTAGATGCAATGGCTAGAGGAATAGGATTTGGAACACCACCGATTATTCTCTCATTTGTTGCTTATTTTATCTCAAGAAAAGAGCCATCAAAGCCATTGGGAGGTTTAATCATTGCTGCAGGGATTTTGGTAATTATTGGCGGTGCAGTTTTCATTGTTGGTGCAAGTGAGTCTGAAAATATTGCAAGAATGGCTGGTGAAGGTGGCGGTTTGATTGGAATTGGCTCAGTCC
>JACZSC010000078.1 GCA_022574415.1 Nitrososphaerota archaeon
ACAAATGATTTTCAAATCATTCTCCCAAACGTATTATATAATCAAATTTTGTCGAACTAGTTAGTCGAAAGACTTGTGCCGGGGTCGCCTAGCCTGGTAGGGCGCGCGCCTGGAAATAATTACCATAAAGCGCGTTCTCGCAAGGGATCGAGAGTTCGAATCTCTCTCCCGGCGCTTATCTTTGTGTTTAATACCCTCACATGAAAATAGACAGACTGTGAGTATTCAGATTCAAAAGAAGAGATTAGAGATTCATAACTATGATCAACGAATAGAAGCACTGCTAAGAAACATCCAACAGGAACTTTCTCCAAAAAATTCCCAGCTAATTATCAATTACAATAGAGAGATGATTAAAGATTCACTTGCAAAGGCAACAAGAAGAAAACACCTTGAAGTTATCTTGCTTCAAAGCAGGATCATAAACAAAGACTGGGATCAGGTAACAAAGGAAGACATTGATGAGATTGTTTATCAGATAATGCAAAAGTACAGCCCAGAATCTGGACAGGAAACAAACTGCACAGCAGATCACAAAAAGGTACTCAAGATATTTTATAGATGGCTAAAACTTGGCAGTAGAAGCCATTCTGAAGTAGGAGATCCAGTAGAGACAAAGAAAATACGAACAAAGAAAATTAAATGTAAAATTGCAAGAGAAGATCTTCTAACTGAAGAAGATTTAGAAAAGCTTCTTAGAGCATGTGGCGGTAGCCTAAGAAACAAGGCACTAATTCATGTACAATATGAAGCAGGAACACGGCCGGGGGAGCTATTAAGTCTAAATATAAAAAATGTAAAGTTTGATCAGCATGGTGCATTTATCCATGTGGATGGAAAAACTGGTGCAAGACCTGTAAGAATTGTTACTTCGGTTCCAAGCTTGGCCTCATGGCTTGATTCTCATCCATTTAGGGAAGACCCAGAAGCTCCAGTGTGGATAAACCTCAGAAAAGACAAGTATGGAGAACCAATGAACTGGGCAGCTGCAAACAAAGTCCTCAAAACAGTATGCCAGCGAGCAAGACTTTCAAAAAAGGTAACTCTAAATCTTTTCAGGCACACTGAAGCGACCAATTCTGCAAAATTCATGACAGAAGCACAGTTGAGAATAAGACACGGGTGGACTCAGGAATCAAAGATTCCTGCAAATTATGTACATCTTGTAAATGCTGATGTTGACAAGTCATACCTATCTCATTTGGGAATAATCAGAGAGGAAAATGAGAAGCCAACAGTACCAAAAATATGTCATATTTGTAAAATGCCTAATTCTCCTGAATCTGATCTTTGTAACAAATGTGGAAAACCCTTGGATTTGAAAAAGGCCATTAAATTAGAAGAGGAAGCAAACAAGGCAAATTTCGCAACCAACAAAATAGCTGGAAAGTTATTGCTTGAAATGTTCCAAACTGGAAAAATCCCTAAGCTTGAGAAAAGTGAAATGAAAAAACTAATCACAAGCTTAGCTCTTTAATTTTTTTTTATTTTTCCTACGTATCCTAATTCAGTCTTTAACCAAGTTTCACCCAGACTTAGAAAATTAGATATTCCTTCATATTGATCTTTGAAAATTTTTTCTAATCGAGGATTTTTTAAAATTACTTCGGCCATTTCTTGTTTTAATTCTTCACCTTTTTTTTCAAATTTTTTTAAAATTCTACTGTTACCTTTTATGTTCAGTTTTTTTGATTCTTTCCAATATGCAAATAACATTATAGGTTTTGATAGTTGTTGCAATAAGTAAAGATAGAATTGTATAGCCAAGTCTTCCATCAAACTAGTTGGTTCTTGAAATTCATCAATAGCTGGATAATTAAAATTCATCCCTCCTCTAAGTTTATCAATTTCTTCTCTTGTATAGTTAGAATAAATTGAACTTCCGACCAATATGGTATCATTGACTGGTGTTTCATATTTTACTTGAATGACAGATTTTTCAAGCTCGTCTTTCGGTTCTGGATAAAATGGATAAATGTTTAAGCTGTTAATTGCCATAGCCATAACAAAATATGGAAATATTGATCCTATCTCTTGTTCTAATTTATGCCAAAGATCTGCATCAATCAATGGAATGTTTTCATATAACCACTTTGGCGAATATTCATTATGTAATTTTTTTGCATCATAATTTCTCAATAATGTTATGAATCCAATATCAGTAATTTTGTAAAGTTTTTTCTCATGGCCTTTTTTACTAATTCCTAAAAATTTTATCAAATGATCCGATTCTAATCGGTCTCTATATTCTCCCCATGTACCTGTCTGAATCCCATTAACCTTTTTCAAATCAGAACCAGAAACGCCTTCAGGCTTAGATCGCCCTAATTCTGTAAAAGCTCTCAGGATTCTCCATTCAGAGGCACATAGGCGTAAACTATCGGAAAACATAGAAGCTATCGGACACTTCCGATATATAATGTTAATGTTACACTTACACAAGTTGAAAATTTGTCACATATGCAAAAAACCGATGAATAGACCAAGTGAGGATCTATTCAATCACTGTTTTGATTGTGGTCCTAAGAGACTTGATAAAATGACGTACAAGTTTGATCCTTGTGAGATCTGTGCAAGGAGAGAGAATAAAAAATGAGGTATCAGTGTGCTTCTTGTGATCGAGAAGGTAAGACAATAGAAGAGCTGTCTCACTGTATTGAATTACGTCATGAAATAATTGATTATCCAGATGAGAATGATATTCGTGATAACAATTCAAAAAAACAAAAAAATTCAAAAGTTAAAGGATTCATTAACGATGAACTTTATGTAGAGTCTGTCATAATTGACGGAGAACCAAAATTTTTAGTTAAAGGATTACTATCAAACACAATTACAATCAAAGAAAGAATAGAAACAGAAGATACAACATATCGTCCACTTGAAAAAAATGAGTGTGGTTATTTTCCTTACAATTTTACTTCTGATGAAATCCAAGAGCTTACAAAAAAACCAATTGGGACAGAACAGATCTTAGACGAAATCAAAGAACAAATTGACAAGTATATCGTAGCTAGAGAGATTGACAAACATCTAATCTTAGGAAATATCTTACTAACATACTCACAGGAATGGATTCACACAATTCACTTTCTTTTTCTTGTTGGTGAAACAGAATCAGGCAAAAGCACAGTTTTACATCTAGGTAGATGACTAAACTATCGCTGTCTATACGGTGAGGACATCCCACACGCTGACATCTATAACTTTCTTGGAACCGGAGAAGAAGGAAATGGAACCATATGTGAGGATGAAGCTCAAGACATTGCAAGAGACAGACAAAAGCTTCGAACATACAAAAATTCCTATTCAAAAGGCTCTGTCAAAGCTAGAATCATAGGCGTTGATTCTCTAGGGAAAAAACAAGTTTTTTACAAAACGTTTTGCCCTAAGTGGTTCGCTGGCGAAAAGGTTCCAGAGGATAAGGGATTCAAAGAGCGTTTAGCTATTGTTTTCATGACTGAGGGCTCACCTGATTCTAACATAAAGAGGCCTACTAGAGAAGAGATGCAAAAGCTAAACGAAATCAGAAACAAGCTACTAATCTGGAAATTACAAAAAATGGGAAATATTGTAAATCGAGCTGATTCAAAGCTAGAGAAACGTGATCAGGAACTATGGGAAGACTTTCTCACAATGGTAGATGGAACCAAATTTTATGAAAAATGTGAGAGTGTTGTCAATTACTACATTCAACAAAGACACGAAGCTATCAAGAACAGCTTTGAAGCTAGAATTTTCAAACTACTCATAGACAAAATCAAATCAAACTTAGAGCTGAGCTTTTTAGAATACTGGAATTATCTGACAATAGATAACCAGGAGTTTACAGGACACTTGGATCTAAGAAAGACAAACACGTTTTATCCTGACGATTTTGGCAGATATGTAACTCATAACTCACTATCAAGTGTATTAGAACAAAAATTCCAAGCTGAGAAAAGAATCAAGGTATTACGGGAAAATGACAGGCAGAGACGAGTCACATACTATTCATTCAAACAAGATGTCTTGCAGACTCTAGCAAAAAAGTACGGTGTCAAGCTTACTCTAGATATGTTTTCAAGTGGTCAAAGCGGTCAACCTACTCAACAAACTGACCACGTTAACCACGTTGATGACTTGAAACAGGAGACAAAATCATGAGTTGTAAAGGAGTCTGCAATCGCTTTGAAGGGTATCCTGGTAATCCAAAATATGATCTAGGATATCGTTACTGTACTACTTGCGGTTATTCTATAATTTGTGATTCATTGTTATGTCCATGCTGTAAGACTACACTTAGACGAAAACCACGACACAAATCAATTTCATCCTTAATACCCCAAAACGAAGAATTAGCTTATGTCTGAAAGATTTGTCAACATTCCTGTAAGAAAGGAAATTAGACACAAAATCAAGAGGGCAAAAGGAAAGCTAAGCTATAACGAATTTTTTGAAAAAATATTAGAAAAATAACTTGACGACTAAATGACTAAAAAAGTAACACTGGAATCAAAAATAGAACAATTCAGAGATGTTCTTAGTGAGCCCATCATAGGTTTTTGTGACTTTCGTTATGGAATACCTGACTTTCAAGTAATGACAAGACTAGAATGCTCACCTCAGAGCTGGGCAAGATACAGGCCTAAATTAATACAATATTGCTTATACAACGATTTAGTCAAAACAGAAGTAAGAGACGGAATAGCTATGGAGACTATTCGAATATGTATGAGGTATGACAAAAAAGCAAAAGAATGGTACGGAAAGAGAAATCCACTAATGATAGATGATAAAGAACAATGCACCTGGAGAGAAATGACCGAAGATGAACTAGAGAAATACACTCTTTACTGGTTTCCAGAAGGTGATTTTCTGTACTGACACACACACCACACAATTTGATTTGCCTCTGGCCCTAAGAAAAAAACTACTATCTAATCCTGAAAATTCTTAGAATTAACATTTGATACGAACTGTTAGGGAGTAGAACTAAAAGTCACAATCCCTTTAATGGATTAGCCTTTTCCTATTCTGTACATTTTTGTCCCACAGGTAGGACAGGTGCCTTTTGTTGCAGGCCTACCATTTTTCATGGTGACAGATTTTGGATTCTTTATTTCTCTTTTAGTTCTGCATTTTACACAGTATCCTGTTGTCATAACAACTAATCCTAAACTTGATCCTATTTAGAAAGATGCTGTAAATTTTGTTTAACTACCGACTAGCAGAAAATCCAGATGATTGATTCAATGCCAATTTCGTTGAATTATTTTGAAAAGAATGCTATTTGATTACAGTTCGTATCAAATGCTAACTAAGCTGACAATCAAGGCGAATATAGAATATGATTTCTACCAAAGGATTATCTGCAAGAATCTGTCTTCACAAGATATGAGACAAAATAGGTATGTGTTGGGAACAATTCTAACTTTGGCAGTAATGCTCTCCATAACACCAAGTGTATCAGCACAGAACATACCTGACCTACTTGATGCAGGAACTACCCCCGAATCGTTTGCTTATGGATTCAAACGACTCTTTGAGGCATTGGATCTTGCATTTACTTTTAATGAAAATGACAAGGTAGTAAAACACATCAAATTTGCTGAGCTCAGATTTAGTGAAGCCATATCAGTAGTCCTAAAAGGAATGCCAGAATTTGTAGATGGCTTGACAAGGGATTATGACAAACAGA
>JACZSC010000079.1 GCA_022574415.1 Nitrososphaerota archaeon
ATCTCAACATCACCAATTTTTTCTTCAAAAAATTCTGCTGTATGCTCGGTTGCAAGTATTTTGAATCCTAGATTCTTGAGGTGAGCAACGGTTGGCAATAATTTTTCTTTATTTTCATCGCCACCGATTGTAATCAATGCAGTTCCTTCCTTGGGCAGGTGATATCCCACTGCCGTCAATCCTTTTGCGAGTGCGTCATAGAAACTATTTCCAAAACACGCAGCTTCTCCAGTAGATTGCATTTCTACACCCAAAACAATATCTGCTCCTTCGAGTTGCATAAACGAAAATTGTGGCACCTTAATTCCATAGTTGTGAATTTTCTTCCAATGGTCATGAGGTATCGGCGGTAGCTCTTTGCCTAAGATTGCGCCTGATGCCAAACTTATGAGATTGATTTTAACCAATTTAGAAACAAATGGCATGGAACGGGATGCACGAATATTAAGTTCAATTACAAAAACATGGCCCTCATTAATTAGAAATTGAAGATTAAAAGGTCCTTTAATGTTAAAAGATATTGCAATTTTGGTAGTATAATCAGTTATAGTTTCTATGATTTTGTTATTCAGGCGCCAAGGTGGGATGCACATCATAGCATCGCCAGAATGCACTCCCGCAAAATCAATGTGTTCTACTATTGCTCCAATAATCACATTTTTACCATCACAAACTCCATCAACATCAACTTCGAGAGAGTTCAACATGAATTTCGAAATTACAACTGGATGATCAGGTGAAACAGTTGTGGCTTCTTTTACATACATCTTTAACTCATCTTGAGACCAGACTACCTTCATTGCGGCACCACTTAGAACATAGGAAGGGCGAACAATTACTGGGTAACCTACATCTTGTGCAAAAAATTTTGCATCAATAAGATTTGAAAATGCTTGCCATTTTGGTTGTTTAATATGCAAATCATCAAGAACACTACTAAATTTAGAACGATTTTCTGCGCTGTCCACATCCTCTGCTTTTGTGCCTAAAATATTAACACCGTTTTTTGCAAGTGGTGGTGTCAGATTATTTGCAGTCTGACCACCAACACAGGTAACTACTCCTTTTGGATTTTCAAATTCTGTAATGTCTAAGATGCGTTCTAGGGTTAGTTCTTCAAAGTAAAGTCGATTACAAACATCATAATCAGTAGAGACTGTTTCTGGATTACAATTAACAACTGCAATATTTTTTTCACCATTTTCTTGCAAACCCCAAACCATGTTTACAGTTCCCCAATCAAATTCCACACTACTTCCTATTCGGTAAGGACCTGCTCCTAAAACAACAATTCCTTGTTCATCACTTTTGATTTCCAAGTCATTTTCATCACCGCCATAAGTCAAGTAAAGATAGTTTGTCTTGGCAGGCCATTCAGCAGCTAAGGTATCAATTTGTTTAACTGATGGAATTATTCCATTTTCCTTTCGCATTTTTCGAATATCAGAAGGAGTTTTGTTGATTGCGCGGGCTATTTGATTGTCTGAAAATCCAAGTTTTTTTGATGTTTTTAACAATGATTTATCTAATGATTCTTCTTTGAGTCTTGCTTCAGTATTCACTATGTTTTTTATTTTTTCAATAAACCATGGATCAATTGAAGAGAGTTTGAAAATTCTATCAACTGAAATACCTTTCTTTAGCGCAGCTGCTACATAGTATAAGATAAGATCATCTGGATGTCCGAGATGATTTTCAATATCTTCCTCGTCGTATGTTTGTCCGCTAAATCGATTTAATACAAGTCCATCGTTTCCAATGTCAAGCATCCTGATAGCTTTTTGAAGAGATTCTTCGAATGTTAGCCCTATAGACATTACTTCACCTACTGATTTCATCATAGGGCCGAGTTTTCGATTAACAAGCTCAAATTTAGCAAAATCCCAGCGAGGATGTTTACAAACAATGTAATCAAGTGCTGGTTCAAAACAAGCAGTAGTTGATTTAGTAATGTGATTAACCAACTCTGGTAATGAATAACCAATCCCAATTTTTGCGGACATATATGCAATTGGATAGCCTGTAGCCTTACTGGCCAATGCTGATGAACGAGAAAGACGGGGATTTACCTCAATTGCAACATAGCGTTCTGAATTTGGATCCAAAGCAAACTGTATGTTGCACTCACCTACAATGCCTACATGTTTTGTTGCTCGTAACGATGCAGAACGTAACATGTGGTATTCACGATTATCAATTGTTTGTGATGGAGCTACCACAATGTTATCTCCAGTATGAACCTTCATGGCAAGAATGTTTTCCATGTTACAGACTATGACATTATTTTCCGCATAATCTCGCATTACTTCATATTCAATTTGCTTCCAACTACCAACATATTCTTCAACTAAAACTTGACCTACCAAACTTGCTTTAATTCCTCGTTCAACAATTTCGTGTAATTCAATTTCATTGTAGGCAACTCCGCCACCTTTCCCTCCTAGAGTGTATGCGACCCTGATAATTACAGGATATCCTAATTCTTGAGCTGCTTTTTTTGCCTGGTCAAAATTGGAAACAGTTTTGCTGTTTAATACTGGAATGTCACATTGATTCATCGAATCTTTGAATAGTTGTCGATCTTCTGCTTTCTGAATTCCTGATACTTGCGTGCCAAGAACCTTAATGTCATATTTTTGGAGTATACCTGATTCATTTAGTATAATGCCACAGTTTAGTGCAGTTTGACCTCCATATGCCAACATCAAACCGTCTGGTCTTTCAGATTCAATTATGGATGAGACATACTCTGCGGTTACAGGTAACAGGTATACTTTATCTGCAAATCTTGTATCTGTTTGGATAGTTGCAATATTTGGATTTATGAGAACACTTTTCAGTCCTTCTTCTCTAATTGCTTTGAGGCATTGGCTTCCGGAGTAGTCGAATTGACGGTCGTTTTAGCGACTTTCGCCTGCTTCTCCGATTTTTATTGCCCCACTACCTAACACAAGAATTTTTTTCAGCGACTCATTTTTTGGCAGACTTGCCCTCCCCCATCAGGTATTTCAGTTCTTCAAAAATGAATTTACAATCATAAGGTCCAGGTGAAGCTTCTGGGTGAAATTGTACTGCAATGCATTTTTGTTTTTTGTGTTTAATTCCTTCTACAGTTTTATCATCAGCATTGGTGAACCATAAATCAAACTCTGAATCCTTTAATGATTCAGGACTAATGCAATAGCCATGGTTTTGACTAGTAACATAAACTTGGTTATTATCTAAATTTACACATGATTTGTTTTGCCCGCGATGTCCATATTTTAGCTTGTAGGTTGATGCTTGGCCTGCAAGTCCAAGTATTTGTGCACCAAGGCAAATTCCAAGGGTGGGAATATTTTTTTCTATCAAAGATTTTGCTGTCTTGATTGTTTCTGGACATTTTTGTGGATCACCTGGGCCATTACTGATAACAACGCCTTTTGGTTTGTATGAAAGAATTTTTTCAATAGAAGTGTCCCAAGGAACTTTGATTACTTTGTAGCCAATATTTCGAATGTTTCTTAAAATTGCATTTTTTGTGCCCGTGTCAATAACAACTACAGATTCTTTCTCATCACCAAAAACCTGCTCAGATTTTGTAGAAACCTGATCCATAAATTCCACTGAGTTATAGTTAGTTGCAGCAGCAAGTTTGTTCTTTACTTGCTCCACATCAACTTCATTATCTGAGACGACGAGTGCGGCCATCATTACACCTTTGCTTCGAAGTTTTTTTGTTAGCGCACGTGTGTCAATACCAGAAATGCCTGGAATTTTTTCATTATAGAACCATTCATCCAAAGTCATTGATAGCTTCCAATGACTTGCAACTAATGACAACTCATGAATGGCCAATCCACGAACTTGAATTTTGTCAGATTCAAAGAATTTTTGGATTCCGTCATCATCCTTGATTTTGGGATTTGGTACGCCATAGTTGCCTACAAGTGGATATGTTAAGGTCAAAATTTGGCCGCTATAGGACGGATCTGTTAGTGTTTCGGTATATCCGACCATTCCAGTGTTAAAAACGATCTCACCGACGGTTGTTGTTGAAAAACCAAATCCCATGCCATCAAAAACAGTGCCGTCGTCCAAGATCAGCTTGCCGATCTTGTTTACGTGTGTGGCTTTTTTTGTGGTTATTGTAACCCTCGACAAGTGGATTTGATTACGGATTTAAGTTTTATGAAAGGTGTTTTGCTTTGAGTGTTTTTTGGGATTTGTTTAAAATTTACAGGGCCTTGAATTCCTCGCTCCACTTGTAGTATGCACGGATCATTTCGGTGGAAACGCTAGGCTTTCTTCTGGCCATAATAGCCCTAAAATCAGCCATTGTTAGACTTTTTGGTTGAGGTTGTTCTTCCCCTTGGATCGGTTCTTTATAACTTGGCAAAGTAAGTAATTCATGAACTGCTTTTAGTTGGGCTGACTGACAGATATCTCTGATATCACTTGCGCTATAACCATCAAATAATTTGGCCAATTCGATGGACTTGACCCTTGGATCTTTTTTGAGTGGGGAAGTATAAAGATCGAATAATTTTTCTCTAGCTTCTAATGTTGGTAATGAAACATAGATTCGTTTTTGGAATCTTCTCAGGAAGGGCCAATCAAGGCTCCATGGTTTGTTGGTGGCACCAATAACATACAATTTCAAATCTTTTCCCTTAGTATCCACTCCATCCATTTCAGAAAGAAATTGATTTTTTGTTCGAATTTCACCACCGACTTCGCTGCTTCTAGTACCTAATAATGAATCCACTTCATCAATGAATAATATGACAGGTTTTCCTTCTTTTTCTGAGTAATGTCTAGCCATGTTAAATAACTTTGAAACATTTTTTTCAGCCTCACCAAGCCACTTACTCATCATGGATGCTGCATCAACATTTATGAAATAACCATCCAATTCATTTGCAGTAGCTGCCGCCAAAATTGTTTTTCCACAACCAGGTGGGCCATAAAGAAGCATTCCTTTTGGCCAGCCTAATGGAAACAAATCTGGTCGCTTGGTTGGATAAACGATTGATTCGCGTAGTGCATTTTTTGCATCATCTAATCCTACTACTTCTGTCCAACTTACGTCTGGCTTTTCTTTCATTATTAGATCTTCAAAATCATTTTTGTCTTGTTGATGTCTCAGATGTGATTTTTGTTCTTCAGGAGAAGCGCTTGGATCAATTATAGGTTCAACCCCATGAGTTTGTTGCAGCGCCTTTATTCTATGTTGATAAGAAGATGCCCTTTCTTTGTAAATTGGGTTTAGTTTGCTGGCTGGATAAAGTTGCATGAGTCTCACAAGTGAATCAATTGCCTTTTGATAATTAGCAATAGCCATTCCTCTGGCACCCTGAGAATCGAACTTTATGGCATCAGAGGCATATTTGCTAGCGCTGTTTTCTAGTTGTTGTGGGGCTAAATTCATCTATATTACCTGTTCAGCCTCGACTCTAGAATTTTGTTGGTATCCCTATGTGTAAACTGGTGTAGTAGAACTTGTTAAATTATTTGCACTATTTTCAACAGTATCAGATTTAGTCTCGTTTGAAGACTTTGATTCAAAATCATAGTTTTTTGAAACCATCCCTTGCAGATCTTTAATTCTCGTAATTGTACTTTCAGCAGAAATAATCAATTCTCCAATTTCATCATCCAAGATTTCAAC
>JACZSC010000080.1 GCA_022574415.1 Nitrososphaerota archaeon
GTCAAGACAACAATTAAAATCTACACGGAATTCATCCACTTTAAGGGCTGATAGTTCAGACTGGTAGAATACCCGCCTTGCACGCGGGGGGTCAGGGGTTCAAATCCCCTTCAGTCCATTTAATTTTCGTCGATCAATTCAGATTTCCAGAATCCAAGATGGCTTTAAATATGATTAGTAAAACTGACATATTCATGGTATCAGCAGCAGATGGATGGCCAGTATGGATTCCCCTCATTGTAGGTCTGGCTCCAGGTTTAGTATACTTCATTATCATTACTGGAATGAAAAAACGAAGATAAATTTACTTTAAAAATCACTTTATCTTATTTTACTATCAGATGTTATTGGGTGAAACCTTGTAACCTACCTTGTCCACTTTATGATATGTCGCACAAAATTAATCACTTTTAGCCATCGCTATTATATGAAAAAGATCATATTGTCATTACTTTTAGTTTTAATTTTATTTCCAATTAGTTCTAGTTTTTCTCAAGGAATTGATAAACCATCTACCTTAGGAATTGTACTTACTAGTTTTTCTCCCAACTATTTCAAAGACGATATGGGTCACACAATAATTCTTGGCGAGGTTGAAAATACCAGAAGTTTTCCAATAACTGGAGTAAAAATCTGGGCTGGTTTTTATGATGACATAAACAAACAACCTCTTGAATCCGTAATTAGCACTACTGTACTTAATGTAATTCCTCCCTTTTCAAAATCACCTTACATAATTAGATCAACTAGTCCAAACGCTGCAATCACTAGTATTTCTGTCAACCTACTTGGTTTTAATTCTGCTACTCCAAAGGATGAATCTCTAACCTTGAATTCAGAGGTTTCCTCAATTGCAGAAACGATAAAAATTTCTGGAAGTATAACAAATGATGGTTCAGTTAGTAGTTCTGAAACAAAAATTCATCTTTTCTTTGTAGATGTCTTCCAACCTCCTAGAATTCTTTCCCTTTCAACAATTGAACTTGAAGAAGCGATCGAGCCTGGGTCTACGATTGATTTTGAATTTGATGAGGATTATGACACTAGATCAGTTAGTTATACACTATTTGCTGAATCATCTAATTATAATTCCAATGTAGCTTCAGTTGATATTATTCCTCCACAAGCTTTTACAAAAATTATAACAATAAACGACATTTCAATTAATGATTCTGATGGAAACAAACTTTCTGGTGTTTTTCCTCAAGGAACAACAATTAACATAGAAAGTAATGTTTCGATTCAATATTCCTCTGATCAAGATACATTTGAACAACCCTTTGTTTACTATGCTCAAGTTAAACAATCTGAAAAGGGATTTGTTGAGTTTATTGGAAAATTTGAAGGAACATTTCAATTCACAGGAACTCAATCTCCTTTGGTGGAATGGACTCCACAAAATGAGGGGTTGTATATAATAGAAACATTTGTGTGGGATCCAAATGCAGTACCTCTAGCCTCAAAAGGACCAATAATGTTAGTTGGGGTAACTTAGTAGATTTATTTTCTTAGAATATACAAAATAAACTTATGGCAAAATATGAACTAGTTGCAACAGGTGGAACTTTTGACATTATTCATAAGGGACACATGGAACTATTGGAAAAAGCATTTTCAATCTCGTCCAATGTTATCATTGGATTAACAAGTGATGAGCTAGCAGAAAAAAAAGGGAAAAAAATCACAAATAACTATTCTGTTCGTCTTGAGACATTAACTTCCTTAATTCAAAAAAATTTTCCAAATTCAATGTTTAGAATAAGTAAGCTCAATAATGACTTTGGACCTGCAGTTCTAGAAGGAAATGTTCAAGCTTTAGTTGTTAGTGAAGAAACAAGTTATCAGGGCGAGATCCTTAACAAATTGAGAACAGAAAAAGATTTGCCTAAAGTTGAGATCATAATTATACCAATGACCCTAGCTGAAGATGGAAAGCGGATCTCAACATCTAGAATTAAAAAATCTGAAATTGACTATGAAGGAAATGCGTCTTGAATTGACAATCAACTTGTCTATCTTTGAGTCATCCAGATAAAACAAAAAATCTCAACCTCCATTTATGCCAATAATCAATCACATGATGCATCAGATCAATAATGATGTAGCAAACCTCCAAAGGGGTCTTCATCCGGGAAATCTTGCCTTTTGGTATGAGAAAATCATCAAAGAAACTAAGGAGATGGCTCCTCCATGGCTACAAGATAAAATCAAAGTGAATCAGGATCCAATCCTTCCATTGAAATTTAATCTAGATATCTCAAAACGAGCAGTTAGGTATTTTGTGATTGCTGTTGACAATAATATTGATCAAATGCCATATTCTACAAAACTATATTTCCTAAAGGTTCAAGAAATTCTAGAAACTGAAATGAATAAATCATTGGTTTAGTGTTATTCTTTTATTACTTCAACTTCGTCTTGAAATATAGCTGTGCTTACTATCTTGTGTTTTTTTTCAAAAACAGATTGCAGAAAATCAACAAGAGCCTTTACATTTTGGCTATCTTTCAAAAGAATGCTATGAGCAGATCTATCTTTTAATGACACAACTATTTCATTTTCAATAACATTCAAAATTTTTGTAACAAATATATCATTATCATCGTCACGATAAATTAAACTAACAAGTTTTTGTGCTTCGTATTTATCACTACAACGAACTCTAAGTTTCATTAATTCTCGAAAAGAAATTTATCAATCTTGTCTCGTGCCTTTTCCCTATTTTCTTGATGAACTTTAAGAAAATTATTTATTTTTTCAATCAAAATTGCCTTTAATTCTCCAGTTAGCATTTTTCCAGATTTGTAATCATCATGAATTTTTTTTAGGGCATTGTCATCTGGCTCAAAGAAAATTCTTAGGTATTGATATGAAACATCAATGTCAGGATTCCCTCCTTCCTTTCTATGTTGTTCAACATCTGGCTTACCACCAGAAAATGCATACTTGTTAATTTTCATTTTTACAACATCTGGAGAATCTGTTGTGTAAATTGTACTATTTTCCTCAGAGGCGGACATTTTACCTCCCGGCCCTTGCAAACTTGGTATCATAATGTTGTGAATCAACGCTGGTTTTAGTTTACCAATTTTGGGCGCTACATCTCTTGTTAGTCTAAAATGAGGATCTTGATCAACTCCAAGTGGAATAAGTACAGGTTTGTCTTCAATGAAGCATGGAGCTGATTGAAGTGCTGTATAGAAAATCATTCCAATGTTTGTATCATTTGTAAAACCAAAAACTGCTTTAGTATTAGAGAAATTGATTTTTTTTGCAACCTGCGCGGCAATAGGATATAGAGTTTGTATATTTTCCGTGTCAATGATGATCTTGGTATTTTCTGGTTTAAACCCTAATGCTATAAAATCAAGAGCATTTTCATACGCAAATTTTTTCGTTTCTTCAAGACTGAGATTTTGTTTTGAATAGAATTTTTCATCATCTGTTAGCTGAAAATACATATTCACATTAAATTTATCCTGAAGCCATTTAGCAAAAACCCATGGAACCAAGTGTCCTATGTGCGTGTGTCCAGATGGTCCTCTTCCAGTGTACAAGAAAAATTTGTTTCCTTTTTCATATTCATCCAAAACTGTTTTCAAGTCCCTATGTGAAAAAAAGATGCCTCTTCTTAACATGAAATGATCCTCGCCAGCTAACTTGGTTACTTGATTCAAAAGATCATTTGTGATCTTTTCGGTACCGAACTGTTTTATCAGCTTGTCATAATCAATTTTACCTTCAACATGCCATGGTGTTACAATAAAATCATCAGCCGACATTCATGATTGACTTAGGTTAAGGTTTAAAAAGTCTTTTTCGAACTGGCTGCTGATGTCACAAGTTTTTCATGAAATTGAAAAAAAGATAATTCCAATTTTGCAAAAATACTCTCCACTTACTATACCCGAAATTAAAGAAAAAACCGGATTAGAATCTGATCAAGTAAGGCGTGGAGTTGAATGGCTTAAATTAAAAAATTTAGCTATTGTTGTAGAATTTAAAGATATTATTTGGACTTTTGGTTTAAGAGGTGATGAAGCACTTGAAAAAGGCTTACCTGAAAGAATATTAGTTAATGAAATTAAAAAAGGAAATACTAGTTTTGAAAAATTAAGAGAAACATTAAACTTTGATTTTGATGCTGCAATTGCTTACGCAAAAAAGAATAATTGGATAAATTTTTTTAAAAAAGAAAATTTAACCACAATCTCATTAACAGATAATACAGAAGAATCTCTGGAAGAAAAATATCTTAAAAAATGTAAGGAATTGACAGATGGGGAACAGATAAAAACTATAGACACAAAAGAATTAGCAATTCCTTTTGAATCCTTAAAAAATCGTGATTTTATCGTAGATGACACATCCATAACAATACAAAAAATTTCAATAACTGATGAAGGGAAAAAAATCAAACTTTCAGAAATTGTAACCCCATCAGGCGCAATTGATGTTGAAGCAGCCGTTCCGGAAGTTTTTGTAGCAAAAACCCATCCTTTACAGGATACCATTAATGAAATTAGAGAAATCTTTGTAACATTGGGCTTTTCTGAAATTCTTGGAAACCAAAGTCAGCCATGCTTTTGGAATTTTGATGCCTTATTCACCCCCCAAGATCATCCTGCTAGAGAACTACAAGATACATTTTATCTTGATGGTATTATTTCAAAAAAAATTGCCACGTCTAAACAAATTCAACAGGTCTCAAAAATGCACAAGAATGGATGGAGATATCTTTGGAGTATAGATGAAGCTAGAAAGATGGTTTTAAGAACACATACTACTTGTGTCACAATAAAATATTTGGCTGATAATAAATCCGACGAAGCAAGAGTTTTTTCACTAGGCCGAGTTTTTAGAAATGAAAAGGTAAGCTACAAACATTTAGCTGAATTTAATCAAGTTGAAGGAATTGTTATGGGAAAAAACACAACTTTAAGAGACTTGATGGGGATCCAAAGAGAATTTTACAGAAGAATGGGTCTTGACAAAGTAAAATTTTGGCCAACATTTTTCCCATACACTGAACCTTCATTGCAATCAATGGTGTACAATGAAAGATTGGACAAGTGGATAGAATTATTTGGAATGGGAATTTTCAGACCTGAAGTTACAAAACCTCTTGGAATTACAAAACCTGTTCTTGCATGGGGTGGTGGAATTGAGAGAATTGCTATGCTCAAGTATGGACTAGATGATGTTCGTGAATTCTACAATAACAACCTGAAATGGTTAAGGAGTGTAACAAAATGCCAGTAGTTGAACTTGAACTGCCTAGACTTCAAAAATTAGTTGGAAGAACTAATCGACAAAAAATCTTACAAACACTTCCTTTTCTTGGCTTAGATATAGAATCTCAAGAAAATGACATTGTTCGTGTCGAATATAGTCCTAACCGTCCTGATTATTCAACTGATTTCGGAATTGCTTTAGGATTGCAAGGTCTTTTAGGTTCAAAAAGAGGTGCTGTTAAACTAAAAATCAAAAAAATCGAAGGCTATCAAATCAACGTAAACACAACTGTAAGTAAGGTAAGGCCTTTTGTAACTGGAATTGTTGCTTTAAACGGAAAAATCGACGAAAAAGTTTTACAGCAAATTATTGTAATGCAGGAAGATCTTCACTTTGGAATAGGAA
>JACZSC010000081.1 GCA_022574415.1 Nitrososphaerota archaeon
GTCGATTTGGGACATGAATTAAATTAAAATGATCAAAGTAATACTTTTTGAAAGATTCTTCTAATAATTTTAAATCATTGTCATGCATTTACGATCTTTTTCTTTCCAAATTGAAGTGGATTTATTATTCCATCACATTCTGGTATAATAAAGCAAAGATCTTGAGTTTTTAATTTTTCACACGATGGACAAATGTATTTTGTTCCGCTACCTGAACTGCCAGATAGATGATTGAGTTGATATAATGTTACTTTTTCATTATAATCAGGAGCATTTTTGAATAGTGGGGCTATTTGTTCAACAGACTGTCCTTTACCTAATAGATATGTACCAAGCATAAATCTTCCAGAATGTGGCAAGTTTTCTCCCTTTTCAAGGACTTCAATAGCATGTTTTATGCACGGAGGATATTCAGTTGAAGAAACTACTATGGTTGGAAATTTCTTCGCTAAGGATTCTAATCTCTTTACTGGGTCTTTAAATGAATCAGACATGGTTGGAACATTTGCGTTCTGGATTTTAGAATTAATGAAACTCCCAAGTCCCTTTCTTACAAGTCTCACAGTTTCATGGGAAGTCAAGTAAACAAGTCCAGCATTTACCCGTCTATTAACAAGCTTCCATTCTCTTTCATGAAAGCTGATTGAATGTTCAAGATAATCAGAAATCGGTATCACAAAATAATTATTTTGTTTTTGCACTTTGATTGAAAAAAGATCTTCTAGTATTCTAGTTGCCAAATCTTCTTTATTTTTCTCAGAGAACTTGGCCAAATCCCTTTCAAGAAATTTTTCGGCGCGTCTTGCTTCTGCGAGTGAAAATCTTCTGATCAATGTCTGCATACCACTTAATTTCAGAAGAACTACGGCCAATAGAAATGAAAATACCTCTCGTGGTAACATAGCATCTTTGGCGTGTTCATCGATATCTGAACGATAGACTTTGCCTTCAGCCGCCACCTCAATTCTATGGTACGCCTTATCCACAATTAGTTTCAAGTCAGGATCTGTTCCAAATTGTTCTAGGGTGAATCCCTTATCCTTGAGATATTGACCTGAATCAGCAAGGAATGGGTATTTTGCCATCTCATCTTGGCCCAAGTTAATCATACAGTCTGTTCCAAATCTCTCCTTAAAAATCTGGTTTGATGTAAGATCTCAACTGTTTCTAAAATTGTGATTTAAATTATGTTTTTTAGAGTTTTCAATATGCAGATCGGTTGTCATGTTTCAATATCTGGCTCTGTTGATAGAGCTGTAGATAACGCAACAGAACGAGATTGCACAGCATTTCAGATTTTTACACGCAGTCCTAGAAGTTGGCATGCAAAAGATCTTGTAGATGCTGATGTAAAAAACTACAAAGAAAAGCTTGATCAGAGCCAAATAGATAGATTTGCAACTGTTGCTCACATGCCCTACCTGCCAAATCTTGCCACACCAAATCAAGAGGCATATACAAAATCCGTGAACACATTGGTTAAGGAAGTAGAAAGATGTGGAAAGCTTGGGATACCTTATCTGGTAACTCACTTAGGTAGTCATTTAGGAACAGGAGAGGAGAATGGAATCAAAAGAATTGTGAAAGGACTTGAAAAGGCAGCAACCATAAAGAACGATGTGATGATTCTCCTGGAAAATACTGCAGGACAAAAAAATTCTGTAGGATCAGATTTTACTCAGTTAGCCTCTATTTTTTCCAAATTAAAGCCAAAAAATAGGTTTGGGGTTTGCTTTGATACATGTCATGCGTTTGTAGCAGGATATGACATTAGAACAGAAAAGACAGTAAAAGAAACATTTGACAAGTTTGATGAAACTGTTGGTCTTGAACATTTGAAAATTTTGCATCTAAATGATTCTAAAGGAGAACTAGGCTCCAATTTGGACCGACATTTTCACATAGGACTAGGAGGTATTGGTAATGATGGATTGGGAACTGTTATCAAATTAATGAACAAAAAGAAAATTCCTATGATTTTAGAAACTCCGATTGATGATGTTCGTGATGATTTCGAAAACATCAAAAAAGTAAAGGAGCTTGCATGACTAAGAATTTATTTCATTAAACGAGTCGATCTAGTATGAATTATGATGACGTAATGAAACTTGCATTAGAACGAGGATTTTACTTTCCAAGTTGTGAAATATATGGAGATGCACACGCAGGATTTTGGGAATATGGACCAGCAGGCGTTGGTTTGAAAAATAATTACTTGGAATTATGGAGAAGAGAACTTGTTAGAAGAGATGACATGTTAGAGATTGATGGTTCACAAATAATGTCACAATCTGTTTTTGAGGCATCTGGACACCTTTCTAGCTTTGCAGATCCGATAATAAAATGTAAAGAGTGTAAATCTACGTTTAGAGTTGACAAACTTATTTCTGAAAAAACAAAGATTGAGATTCCTGAAAGTGCTGACCTTCTAGACTTTGATAAAGCAATCTCTGAAAATAATCTAAAGTGTCCAAACTGTAAGGGAGGTTTTGAAGCAGCTAGGAAATTTAACATGATGTTTAAGGTTGGGATAGGCCCAGATGGGGAACCTGCGTATCTCAGACCTGAAACATGTCAATCGATCTTTGTTGATTTTCCAAGACTTTACAAAACAATGCGGGGAAAATTACCATTTGGCGTTGCGCAAATAGGTAAAAGCTTTAGGAATGAGATTTCACCAAGACAAAGTTTACTTAGATTAAGAGAGTTCTACCAAGCAGAAATTGAAGTTTTTTGCAACCCAAACAAGCTAAATGATGTAGAAAAATTTTCTGATGTTCAAGATACTGTGATTAGAGTTCAGCTAGATGAACTCAAAGAGATGTCATGCAAGGAGGCTGTTGAGTCTGATATCATTCCAAACAAGTTTGTTGCATACTACTTGGGGATACTTGCTGAATTTTATGAAAAAACTGGCATAGATATGTCAAGGAGTAGATTTAGAAAACTAGGTGAAAAGGAAAAGGCGTTTTATGCTGAGATTGCATTTGACTTTGAGGTAGAGACAACAATTGGTTGGCTTGAACTTGTTGCCTGTAACTATAGATCTGACTATGACTTAGGAGGTCATGCAAAAAAGAGCAAGGAAAAATTTGAGGTGATGGATGATGATGAAAAGGTTCTTCCACACGTGTTTGAGATCTCGATGGGAATTGACAGAAGTCTGTATTCAATTCTAGAACATTGTTTACGAGATGATAAAGAAAACGATAGAATTGTTTTGTCATTGAAGCCTTACTTGGCTCCAATTCAGGTTGGAGTATTATCTCTTGTAAAAAAGGATGGTCTGAAGGAAAAAACTGATGACATCTATCAAGCAATAAAAAGAAAATATGATTCATTTTTGGATCATTCTGGTGCAATTGGACGGAGGTATAGAAGACTGGATGAGGTCGGTACTCCTTTTGCCATTACTATTGATCATCAAACCTTACAAGATGATACTGTTACCTTAAGGGATCGTGATTCCATGGAACAAAATAGAATAAAAGTTTCTGAAATAGATTCTGTTCTTTACAAAAAAACTGCGTTTCCATAATAAGAAACTGCATCAAATTTTACTTCAAATGATCTAGATATTATGTAGAAAATAATTAAATTAAAAAAAAAGGTTTCTGTTTAAAACAGAATGGTGATTATCCTATTTCGATTGTCCAAGTAATAGTCAATGTGTCTTCCGAGTCCAGAGTCACAGGAGCGAATACTTGGCCTGCTAATACTGCATCAGAAGGCCCACTTGGTAAAGGAGTATTGAACAGTGCTGCACCGTTAACAACTTGACCGGATACTTGTGATCCTACTGTGAATGTTACTTCAATGTCACTCTTTGATCCATCATCAATTCCTATTCCGCCACTAGTTGGATTTGCTGAAGAATCTTCAGTTGGAGTTGCAGTACCATTACCAATTTCAAGACCATTTGTGGTGAGGATGGTGGTAAAAAGGTTTGGACTAAAAGCTGTTACATTCATAGTGTTTGGAAATGTTTCGTCCTTGAAAAGGCCAATTGTACTGAAGGTGGCAGTTTTATTACCTTCACAATTTGAACCGGCAGTACCACCAAATACGAGTGCTGCCATACAGTCTAAACCGATAGCTGAGACTACGTTATCTGTTTGTATATAGGATAGTATGTTACCGTCTGGGTCGCTGTGAACAATAGTTAAATGTCCATAAACTGCATTAGAGTTTGAAAGAGCATCAAATTTTTCCTGTCCAGTCATTTCTGAACCAGTTACAAAATTAGTGCCAATTAGACCTACTGCAACTATCATCACTGCGCTTAAAGCCAGTTTTGTTTGCTTCATTGTCTGATCAATGGAACTGTTACTTATAGAATTTTTGGAATTGTATGAAGAAACTACGTTCCAAAATGGAACTTTTAGGGAATTTCCATGGCCACAAATTCATCTAATTGAACTATGTTCCAAAATGGAATTTTTAGGGAGTTACCACGCCCACAGATTCCTCTAATTGAACTGAGTAGTTTTTAGGGATAGGAGCCTCTTCTCCAGTCTCTGCTATATTTTCATCTACAGGTGATTGAATCATGTTATCGCTTGACATCAATACTCCAAAACTAATAGCAATTGCAACTGCAATTATAATTCCTATTATTATGCCCTTGTTCATGATTGAACAAAAGTGAAATTGCCTATAAACTTGTTTTTGTTTAAATTTATTAAATAATAATCTAATTTAACCCATAATTGAAATGGTAAAATCAAGTATTTTGTTTACAATTATAATTATTATCATAACTCCAATAACAAATGTTTTTGCAGAACCCATAATGATTACGATATCACCGGATATGGATCATGTTACCTTCGATGGAATATGGACGCATGCAAGAGAGTGGAAGCAATCTAGTTTAAATTCTATTACAACTGATCAAGGAATTATTTACTTGAGAACTGCACATCAAGGAAACTTTGTGTATGTTTTTCTTGACATAATTCTTGATACGCATTTAGATAAAGGATCGGACAAGTCAGTGATCTGCTTTGATACAGAAAATGACAAGAATGAATTTGCAGATTCTAATGACTATTGTTTTATCGCCATCTTAGGGGAAAATGTTGGTTCGACATTACAAGGTGAGTCGTCTCTTGTTGCAAATAATTTTCAAAACATTCCGAATGTAGAAGGATTTATTGGGATTGGTGCTATTTCAGATGAAAATGATCGTTACAGTACAATCCCACACGCAAGTTATGAGTTTAGAATACCAACGGATCTAATAGGGCGTTCAGATAACTATGGGTATTATGTTGGGATTTATGATGACTTTACAAATACAACATATTCATGGCCTAGTGAAATTGTATTAGATAAATTTAAAATTCCAAGTCCAAAATTGTGGGGAGAAATTATTTCTCCTGACAAATCTCTTCCAGAGTTTGACTTGCCATTTTTAGCACTAATTTCATCGTTGGTTATGATTATAGTAATTACTAGAATCAAAAATAAGGTCAAATTGAAGGCGTAAATTAGGCGTAATTCCTGATATATATTAAAAATTAATATCCATTTAGATTTTGGTTAGAATATATGAAACTAACAGAGAATGTGGCACGAGGAGGAAATGCTCAAGTTTCCATAATAATTCCGACATATAATGAATCAAAAAATAT
>JACZSC010000082.1 GCA_022574415.1 Nitrososphaerota archaeon
TGAGATTGGCTTAATCGAATTGCGCCCTTTGAACCAACACCTGACGGAATAGTGTTAAAAAGATCAGTAACTATGTCTTTTAGTTTTGGTCTTATCTCTTCTTCTGTTAAATTTGTTCGAATTAATCTAACACCACAGTTAATGTCGTATCCTACACCGCCTGGACTAATCATTCCCTCTTCTGCATCCATGGCAGCAATCCCTCCAACTGGAAAGCCATATCCCTCGTGACCATCTGGTAAAACAACTGCATGACCAACTATGCCGGGTATGGATGCAACATTTGTTGCCTGCCAAATTGTTCTATCTGTAGTCATTTTATTTAGAAGTGTTTCATCTGCAAAAATTCTAAGAGGGACTTTCATGTGATTTATTGAATCTGGTTCAATGATGTATTCCATATCGCCAACTTTTTTTGGAGTCAATGTTTGCATTAAGATCGGTAAAAAGCCATGTCAACACAATTTAAATCATAAGTAGATTTATTTTCGGAAAAAAAAGACTGTAATTATTGGCAATTTTACCTATTGATAGTGGTCGATATGGCACAAAAGAAATGCTTCAAGTGTTTCGTGAACAAGTTAAAATTAATTACCAATTAGAAATTGAGGGTATGGCGGCCGTATCTCAAAGTGAGATTGGAGTAATTCCAAGAAAAATTGGAAAAAGTATTTTGAAAGCAGCTACTTCTGGAAGGATCACTGCGAAAAGAATCAAACAGCTAGAAGCCAAAAGTGATCATGACACAGCAGCTCTTGTTGAAGCATTGAGTGAGAAATGTAATGCTGATGCCAAACCTTGGATTCATTATGGATTGACAAGTAATGATCTGGTTGATACTAGTAATTCGATGCAAATGAGAGATGCATTAGATATAATTCAACCTAAAGTTGCAAAGCTTGCTATACTTTTAGCAAAAAAAGCTGTAAAATACAAAAGGATTCCAGCTGTTGGTCGAACTCATGGTCAACATGCCAGTATTATTTCATTTGGATTAAAGTTTGCAAATTGGGCTTCTGAAATGAGTAAACATCTAGAAAGAATTGAAGAAATGAAAAAACGTATTCTAATTTGTAAAACACTTGGAGTGGTTGGAACCGGTTCATTAATGGGTTCAAAGGCTCTGGAAGTTCAAAAAAGAGTTGCAAAAAAATTGAAACTATTTCCTGCCGAAGTTGCAACTCAGATAGTTCCAAGAGAAGGATATGCAGAGTATATTTTTCAGCTTGCACTGTCAGGCGCGACTCTTGAAAAAATTGCAGTTGAAATTCGTAACTTACAAAGAACTGAAATTGGAGAGGTATCAGAACATTTCAAAAAAGGACAGATGGGAAGTAGTGCAATTCCAGTGAAAAGAAATCCTGTCAAAAGTGAAAGAATTTCATCATTATCCAGACTTTTACGTAGTCATATAGGACCATCTTTTGAGAATATTCCTCTATGGCACGAAAGAGATCTTTCAAATTCTGCAAATGAGCGATTCATCATTCCAATGTGTTCAATTCTACTCGATGAGATGCTTGAAACAATGATTCGAATCATGCAGAATCTTCAAGTAAATGAAAATCAGATCAGAAAAAATCTATATGTTACTAAGGGACAAATTTTTGCAGAGTTTGTTTTAGAAGCATTAATCAAAAAAGGAATCCCTAGATTTTCTGCATATAAAGATATTCAAAGAATTGCTTTTGCTGCAAAAAATAAAGAAATTGAGTTTATTGATGCAATAAGAAAAGATAAGAAAATTTCTTCAAAGTTTACTGAAAAAGAAATCAAATCAATCTTTTCCCCAGAAAATCGTCTTGGTGCGTCACTTTCAATTATTAAAAATGTGAATAAAGCAGTTTACAAATCTGCCAAAAAATTCATTTAGATTTTAACAGGGATTTATGAATCAACGTACCATATTGTAACGCCTTTTTTCTTTTTTTAACCGAAATATCTGGCACGCCAATTTCGGAAGCAAGTTTACGAATAATGTGTTTTCTTATCAAATCATACTTTCCAGAAATTTTTTCAGAGATTGGGATGGTCTTTGCAACTTTGATGAATTGCTCATCTAGTAGTGGTTGAATAATTTTTACTGATAATTCTGATGTTACTTCATTTACTGCTTTCATCATTTTAAGCTCATTTTCAAGCTTTGAGTCCATTAGTTGTAACACGCTTTCCTCTCCAACCTCAATTGCATCTCTATATGCATTATAACCACAAAATAATTCATCAATTCCATTTGCAGTGACAACTGTAGTAATCCCAAGACTTTGAGCTAATTTTGCAATATAATAAAATGCAATACAATTTTCGTTCCAAGAATGATTATCAGTTTTTATTTTTTTGCTAATTTTTGAAGCGATTTCATCAAAGAAATCTTGATCAATTTCTAAAATTTCATGCTTGTAATTCAGATGCTTGTTAACATCTTTTGCAAACAAAATGTCATGAGATTTTGGAAATCCAATTGTGAGCAAAGTTATATCAAAGCCTAGATCATTGCAAATTTTTGATACTAGAGTACTATCAACACCTCCTGAGAAGGCGACTCCAATTTTTTTGTCAGAAATTGTTTCTCTTATGGCATTTTGTATTTCCGACAGCAGTTTTTCTTGCATAATTGAAGAGTACAGCTCTAACTATTAATTTGATTACAAGAACCATAATTTATGACAATTGAAAAGCTATCATTCGAACAAATTGAAAATGAGCTTAAAAACTTAGATGGGTGGACTGTAAAAAATGAAAAACTTCACAAAGATTTTCAGTTTGATGATTTCAACCAAGCATTTGGATTTATGACAAGAGCAGCAATGCACATTGAGAAGATGAATCATCATCCTGAATGGTTTAATGTGTACAACAAACTTTCAGTTGAATTAATGACGCATGATGCAGGCGGCATAACGCAAAATGATATTAGTCTTGCAAAGATACTAAACTCTCTCGTTTAGACTAGTTCAGAATTTATATACAGAATCTAGTTCATTTGTCACAAATGGCTTCAAATCCAACATTGTTAGATTCAGATTTTAGATATATCGATAAAAAAGGCAACCTAATGAAAACTAGAACAGAGCTATCTATTGCACAAATGCTTTCCTTTTTAGAACAAAACTATGAGTATAATTATGAATTATCACTTGATGGAAAAATTGTAAATGTTGATTTTAAAACTGATAATGGATTAATTGAAGTAATCGATAACGAAGAAGATATCAAAAAATACAAAGAAATCAAGGAAGTTTCGCCAGATACAAAAATTATGGCGATTGGGCACCCAAAATTTGCGGCACGGATTAGTGAGCTTGAGGAAATTGTTGTTTACGATAAGAAAAATCCTCAAACAGGTTCAATTTTTATCGAAGATCCATCTTTTGCATTTGATTACGCACACATTCTTCCTTTAGTTGAGAAATGTTCCATTCTACACGGGCATACATCATCGGTAATGGTAGAACTAATTGGACAAATGAAAAATAATTTGTTAATTGATTTTGGTGAAGCAAAAAAAATTATCAAAGGAGCGCTTGGCGCATTTGATCATAAATTTTTCATAAATAGAAAATATCTAAAAAATGAAGACGGTTCTCATTACAAAATTGAATTTGAGGGACCCAGAGGAATGTTTGATCTACAGGTTCCTAAAGATACGACTTATCTATTGGAGGGAGAAGCAACTGTGGAAAATCTATCTACTGAGCTAATCAAAATTTTAGCACCAAAATTACCTCCAAACGTCGAAGCAGTAGGTGTTTACATTTACGAAGGATACAACAAAGGTGCTCACATTATATCAAAGTTAGATAAATAATATGAAATGGGGCCAAAAATTCAAGAGAAAGCTTGGAATCCTGAATTAGAATTAAAGATCTTAAAACAATGGGAAGAATCTCATCTATATGACTTTGTTCCAAAAGATGACAATTTTACCATAGACACACCTCCGCCTTATCCATCCGGACGTCCATGGCATATTGGAGCAGCTGCACACTATGCGCAAATTGATATGATTGCTAGAACAGCGAGGATGAACGGAAAGAACGTCTTTTTTCCACTTGGAATTGACAGAAATGGATTACCAGTAGAGTTCTACACAGAGAAAAAACACAATATTAGAATGCGAGAAATGGAACGAGGAAAATTCTTAGACTTGTGCAGGGAGGCACTTGATGATTTAGAGGCAGAAATGATTCAGATTATGAAGAATCTTGGCCTCAGCGCTGATTTCGAAAATTACTACAGAACAGATTCTGAAGAATACCGTGCTCTTACTCAAGCAACTTTTATTGAATTATGGAATAAAGGTTTGATCTATGTTGCTAAGAGACCAAATAACTATGATTGGATTTCTGGTACTACAATTGCAGATGCTGAAATAACTTACCTAGACATTCCGACAAAACTTGTTTATATCAAATTTCAAATTAAAAATTCTGATAACACTATAACAATTGCAAGTACAAGACCAGAACTTCTTTGTACATGTAAAACAATCATTGTAAATTCTGAAGATGAGAGATACGCTGATTTGGTTGGAAAAAAAGTAATAGTTCCAGTCTCAAATCAAGAAGTGGAAATTAAAACACATCATTCGGTTCAAAAAGAATTTGGTTCTGGAGCAGTGATGGTTTGTAGCTATGGTGATCATAATGATGTTGCCTTATTCAGGGAATTAAAACTCGAAGAAGCGATTGCAATTGGATTAGATGGTAGAATGACAGAAGTGGCTGGGGAATATTCTGGTCTGAAACCAAAACCGGCCAGAACCAAGATTATTGAAGATTTGGAAAAAAAGGGATTTGTTGAAAAGATTGAAGACGTTGTTCACAGAACTCCCGTTTCTGAAAGAAGTAGAAATCCAATTGAAATAATTCCAATGGAGGAATACTATCTAAAACAATTAGATTCAGTTGAAAAAATGAAAAGTTTAGGATCAGAAATAAATTTTCATCCACCGATGCACAAACAAATTCTCATGGATTGGCTTGAATCTATTTCAATCGATTGGCCAATTTCTAGAAGGAGGTTTTATGGGACTGAAATTCCTATTTGGTATTGTAAAAGTTGTTCCGAACCACATGTGCCCGAACCTGGAAAATACTATAAACCATGGAAAGAAGAAGCGCCATTTAACAAGTGTAGAAAATGTAGTTCTTCAGAATTTGTGGGGGAAGAAAGAACATTTGATACATGGATGGATTCTAGCATATCACCTCTTTTTGTATCAAAATATACTAAAGATGAGGATTTTTTCAAAAAAACGTATCCAGCAACGCTCAGGCCACAGGCCAAAGACATAGTACGAACTTGGTTGTACTATACACTTCTCAGATGTGAACAGTTGACTAATCAAAAACCATGGTCTGAGGCATGGATTATGGGTTACGGATTAGATGAAAAAGGAATGAAAATGAGTAAAAGTAAAGGGAATGCTCTGGATCCATTACCAATAATTCAAAAAATGGGGGCAGATACTTTCCGATTCTGGAGCGCAAGTGAGATAAATCATGGATATGATTTTAGATGTTCTGAACAAAAAATTGAATCTACAAAAAAGTTTCTAAGTAAACTTTGGAATGTCTCAAGATTTTTGTCGAGTTTTCCAATAATTGATTCTGCGACATTAACACCAAC
>JACZSC010000083.1 GCA_022574415.1 Nitrososphaerota archaeon
TTCAGTCAATCCATATATTGTGGGAATCGAGATCTTTGGTGTGAACACTTCTTTTGAAAGGCCTGGTTGGGATGAATATTTCATGTTACAGGCAGAATTGGCAAAACTTCGCTCAAATTGCATGACAAGACAGGTTGGAGCAGTAATTGTTAGAAATCACAGGCAACTAGCTACTGGATATAATGGAACCCCTCCAGGCGTGAAAAACTGCTATGAGGGAGGTTGTAAGCGATGTCAGCTAAGAATGGAAGGAAAAATTGAATCAGGTGCATCCCTAGATAGATGCCTTTGTAATCATGCTGAAGCAAACGCCATAATGCATTGTGCAATTTTGGGTATTGAGGCAGGTGCTGAGGGAGCAATTCTGTATACAACGTTTGTTCCTTGTCTTGAATGTACGAAGATGGCAATCACAATCGGCATAAAAAAAATATTCAGTCTTGGTCAATATCCAGAAACAGATTTCGGCTTACTTAAAGAAGCTGGCGTAGATGTAATTCAACTTGATAAAGCAAAGATCCAGTATTGGGCAAAAGAATTAGTTAACAGCTACGATCAAAGCAAGTGATTTTATGCAAATTCAAACTGCAAGCTCTGAACAAATAAAATCAATGCCGCCATCAATGTTGGTATCAGCTGCATATGATAGTCAGAAAAAAAGTGCTGTGTTAAAATTCTATGATCCAGAGTCACAGAAAATAATTTTGTGGGCAGATGAGATTAATCACAAGCCATATTGTTATTCAAAATTAAATCTAGAAGAATTAGATTTTCTTAATGAAAGAACCGATGTGATAAAAATTGAAACAGTGAAACGACATGACATGTTAAATGATCAAGAAATCAACGTTTCGAAAATTATTGTCGAAGATCCATTAGCAATTGGTGGCACGTCTACAGAAAAAAGTATTAGAAATATAATAGAAACATGGGAATCTGACATCAAATATTACGAGAATTATCTTTATGACCGTTCATTTATTGTTGGAAAATATTATGAAGTCAAGGATGGAAAAATTATTCCACATGATTTAGAAATTTCTGACGAAGTACGACTTGCATTAAAAAGATTACTCTGGGATAAAATCTCTAATGATAGTATGGTTGATTCAAAACAATTTCAAGAACATATTTCAGAATGGGCTGAACTTCTTAACCAACCAATTCCAAAAATCAAACGCCTCAGCATTGATATAGAGGTTGAATCAGAGATTGGCCGAATTCCAGATCCAAAGGTTGCAGAAAAAATGGTTACTGCAATTAGTTTTGTTGGGTCAGATGGTCTAAAACAGATTTTTGTACTAAAAAGGGCAGACGTGGAAGAAGGCACGAATGAGTTACCAACTGATGTCAAGGTCGTATTTTATGATGAAGCTAAAGAAAAGGACATGATTTTTGATGCCTTTGAACTAATTGTCAGCTATCCTTTTGTTCTCACGTATAATGGTGATGAATTTGATATGCCGTATCTTTACAATCGTGCAGAAAGATTGGGTATCAAAAATAAAGATAACCCTCTTTACATGATGAGAAATTCTGCCACATTAAAACACGGGGTTCATCTAGATCTTTATCGCACTTTATCAAATCGTAGTTTTCAAATCTATGCGTTCAGTCACAAGTATACTGACTTTTCCTTAAACAGTGTGTCAAAGGCGCTTCTAAATGAAGAGAAGATCGATTATGGAATAGATCTTAATGATTTGACTCTTTATCAAACTGCCAACTACTGTTTTAATGACGCACGTCTTACTCAAAAACTTACAAGTTTTAACAATGACGTTTTGATGGATTTACTGGTAGTTATTGCAAGAATCGCGAGAATGCCAATTGATGATGTAGCAAGAGTTGGTGTCTCACAATGGATACGTAGTCTACTATATTATCAACATAGACAACAAAACTCGTTAATCCCCAAAAGAGAGGAGTTAGAAAGACGTTCAGCTGGAGTTCTAACTGATGCTGTGATTAAAGATAAAAAATATCGTGGTGGATTGGTTGTTGATCCAGTTGAAGGAATTCACTTTAATGTCACTGTAATGGACTTTGCAAGTCTGTATCCTAGCATTATCAAAGTTAGAAACATATCTTATGAAACAGTAAGATGTCCACATGATGAATGTAAAAAAAATACTATTCCACAGACAAATCATTGGGTCTGTACAAGAAGAAATGGCATGACATCACTACTGATTGGGTCACTACGTGATTTGAGAGTGTATTATTACAAAGGTCTCTCAAAAAGTGAAACACTGACAGAAGAACAAAGACAGCACTATACTGTTGTAAGTCAAGCGCTGAAAGTAATTCTTAATGCAAGCTATGGTGTTATGGGTGCAGAGATATTTCCTCTTTATTTCCTTCCTGCGGCAGACGCCACAACAGCAATCGGAAGACACATAATTTTAGAGACAATCAAAAAATGCGTAGAGATAGGCATCCAAGTACTCTATGGGGATACAGATTCTCTTTTTATAAAAAATCCGACCTCAGAACAAACTCAAAAGGTAATTTATGACGCAAAGAAAAGATTTGGAGTTGATTTAGAGGTAGAAAAGGAATATCGATATGTTGTTCTTAGTAATAGAAAGAAAAATTATCTTGGTGTTATGAAAGATGGTAAAGTTGATGTTAAAGGCCTTACAGGCAAAAAATCACATACTCCCCCGTTCATCAAAACTCTATTTTACGAATTAGTAGGTATTCTTTCTAAAGTTGAAAGCATAGAAAATTTCGAGTTAGCAAAAAAGGATATCAGTCAAAAAATTGTGGAATGGGCAAAAAAAGTTGAAGCAAAAGAAATTCCACTCACTGATTTAGCATTCAACGTGATGATTAGCAAGGAACTGTCGGAATATGTTAAAACTGTTCCGCAACATATTCGCGCTGCAAAACTTTTGGAAACAACTCGAGAAATCAAAAAAGGTGATATCATATCATATGTCAAGATTTTAAACAAGCCTGGAGTGAAACCTGTCGAAATGGCAAGAAAGGATGAGGTTGATTCTAAAAAATACATGGAGTTCATGGAGTCTACACTGGATCAAATCATATCATCGATGGGACTTGACTTTGACACAATTCTTGGAAAGCCAAAACAAACAGGACTAGACCAATTTTTCTGGAATTAAAATGGCACTCGATGAGATTTCAATATCAGTTTTAGCTATTGCAGCAAGTGTTCTAATTTTAGCTGGCTGGGTTCCTCAAATCGTTAAAGGGTATCAAACAAAAAAACTCAAGGATGTTTCAAAATACCTGATGAGTTTGGTGGCAATTGGAGCAACGTTATGGATGTGGTATGGGTTTGAAAAAGACGATATCTTCATTATTGGAGTCAATGTAGCAGCGATTGGACTCACTCTTACTGTTTTGACCATGAAATTAAGATACGAAAAGATTGCAAAATGATTTAATCAAATAATAAATAGTAGACTTGATCCTTCATTGAAGGAAAAAAGATTGTTTATCATAAATTGTAAAAACTACGAAGAGATCTCAGGTTCCAGAATTATAAAGTTTGTCAAAATTGCAGAAAAAATTTCAAAAAAATACAAAGTAAAAATTGCAATAGCTCCACCACAACATCTTTTAGGACAGATTTCAAATAGCTCACTCCTCATTCTAGCACAACACCTTGATGATGCTAAAGTTGGCAGCACAACTGGATTTATGGTTCCAGAGATTGTAAAAAAATCAAAGATTAATGGTTCATTGATCAATCACAGTGAACATAGAATTTCTAGTAAGGAAATTTCTACATTAGTTGCCAGATTAAAAAAATTAAAAATGATTTCAGTCGTTTGTGTCAAAAATGTTGCTGAGGCTAAAAAATATGCAAAATTAAATCCTAATTATATTGCTATTGAACCACCTGAGCTAATTGGTTCTGGTCGAGCAGTGTCTAAAGAAAGACCCGAATTGATTACAAACGCCGTCAAAGCAGTCCACAGTTCTAAACGAAGGACGAAGCTCCTTTGTGGTGCTGGAATTGTTTCTGGTGCAGATGTTGGGAAGGCAATTCAGCTTGGATCAAAAGGCATTCTTGTCGCTAGTGGAATTGTTAAAGCTAAAAACTGGAATAAAGTCATTGAAGAGTTTACAAAACAAATGCTGTAGCTACTACTTTATAAACAATTTCTTTAATTCATTTAAATTAAAATCTTTAATTTTTAAGAATCGTATCGATATTGATGTGTGTCTAGAGGGATATCCTTTGTTGTGGATGTTTGATGTGGATTCATCACGTATGAATTTAGGAATAATGAATCCGTAGTAATATTACGTTTAGCTCTAATTTATGATTTTATTTTTTAAAAAAATAATTTTTTTAAAAAGAAAATTTTAAAAAATCAAGTCAGAAAATATTGTCTCAAATTTTTTCTTTTATTTTAGGTCTGGATTTAGAGGGACTAGGTACGTTCTTTGGTCTTATTTTGGACCCATTTTTGTTTTGATAAGTGAATTAAACAAGGCGTTCTGTCTATTATTCAAGTGTGATTTACAGTTCGTATCAAATGCTAATCAAGTAAACTTGGGTTAACTTGAGTCTGACAAGAGTTTTATAATATTTTTTATGATAATCTCATGGTCTGCGTCGGGTTAAAGAGTGTTCATTATATCTTTTAGTTTCTCAAGTTCGTACGGTTTTGGAAAATAACTATGGACTCCAAGTTCGAATAACCTCTTAATGCCACTTTCACTTTGATTTGCTACCGTTTCCACTATCACATCTGTACTGGGATGAATCTCAAAAATTTGCTTTAAGATCCGCAGTGCAGTGATGTCTGGTAAATAATAGTCCAAGAAGACAATAGGCACATTATTTGATTCAACCAGTTCTTGAAATTTCCGTATTCCTAAAGTGCCATTCTCGCAAGAGTGAATTTTTTGATAACCGAGTTTTTTAAATACTTAGTAAGTAGAAGTGCTAGAGGTTTAGCGTCTTCAATTATTAAAATATCCCTGTTAGCTCCCGTGTTTCAAATAGCTATTTTAGAGATAAAAAGACTCGGCAACAGTTCGTATCAAATGTTAAGGAGACATTAGGTTTTGACATAACTCAATATCTGGATTTTCTGTAGTCGGTAGTTAAACAAAATTCACAGCATCTTTCTAAATAGAATCAAATTTAGGATTAGTTGTTATGACAATAGGATACTGTGTAAAATGCAGAACAAAAAGAGAAATAAAGAACCCAAAATCTATCACCATGAAAAATGGTAGACCTGCAACAAAAGGCACCTGTCCTACCTGTAGTACCAAAATGTACAGAATAGGAAAAGGCTAATCCGTCAAAGGGATTTACAAAATTAGTTGATGGTCCAAACTCACCAGCGACGCACTAAACTTTTAGTTCAAATCTGCCAAGGTCCATTACTATGATGTCACTTTTTTTGGTTCCACATCATTTTAGTTGTCAACATCATTTGTACTGCCATTTTATAACGCAAATTCTTATCAGGCATGACCAATTCTATAGTTTCTTGCATAATTTTCTCTTATTGCAATTTCAACGTCAGATCAATAAGATAATCTTTGTTATGAGTTTATTTTGAATTAATTAGTTAAGAAAAGCGTACATATTTCAGATCGCCAGCACTTCTTAGATC
>JACZSC010000011.1 GCA_022574415.1 Nitrososphaerota archaeon
TGCTTGCAAAAGTGTCAGAGTCCAACCTAGACGAAGCTATTACCAATACTATCGAAGATCATTACGGAGAAATGAAAAATGGATAAAAAATCCATCATGGGTATTGAGGTTCGATTAAAATGACTGGCCTATTTGACAGTATTATATCAAGACTTGGTTCCACAGAACAAAGGATTCAAGCACTGGAATCAATAAAGCAGGAAGCACAAGACTGGATTCAAGTACACAGAAACTACATCGAAAAATACCAACGACAAATTGACGAAACAGAATACAAACTGGAACGGTTGAAAAGAAATTGAGATGGGAGAAGAATTGATTCAAAAACCTCTTTTTTGGTTCTTTATTATAGTTCTGGCATTTTTACCGGGTGGAATTTTCATTAGTGTATTTTTATTGGCATTGTACTATCTAGTGCCTTTATTTCTTGAAAACAATTCTGAGAAAACAGAAATTAAAATTGTAAAGGAAGAAGATGCTTTTGAATTTACAATTCCTTTAAAAGTTGTAGATATTACACAATCAGATTCTAAGTATACCAACATGAAATCTTACTCGGATGATACTCTGGAGGAGATGAAATGAAAAAAGAGTGTTTATGTTGTAGTGGCGAAAAAATTGTACCTATTTTCTGGGGCTATCCTGGAGATGTTGATCATGTTTTGAAACTTGTTGAAAATAAAAGGTTGGTGTTAGGGGGTTGTTGTGTAAGTGATAATGATCCTGCATTCGAGTGTCTTGATTGTGGACTAAGATTTGGAAACAGGAGAACCCAATGACAGAGTTTAAGCTAGAACCAATAAAGCAAGTAATAATTCACGACTTGGTTCATGAAAGTTTTGATAACTTTCTTCAGCAATGTGTAACATTGGGAATAACATCTGTAAAATGGGTTGATGGAGTGATGATTTATTTGTCTACTTCTTTTTCAAATGAGGAAGTATATAGAAAATCGATGAAGGGAATAAAATATTACGAGAAATTGATTTTTGTAAAACTTCCAAAATATTCAGAAAAAGTAAAATGGAATGGTGGTAACTTTGAAATCGCTCTACTGAATTATAACAACTTTCCAAGGTTTAGAGAACTTGCCAAATGGATCAAATCTCAACCTGCCTGGAAATCGGAGCCTGATGAGATGAAATGAGTGAAGCGTCATTAGATACTAGAAGCAAGAGTCTTTCAGAAGCCTTTGTCAACTCATTTGGTGCGTATCCGATTGGGTATGGTATCGGAGTGATAATTCTTCCTCTTTCGATGGGATGGCTCCAGCAAAATGTGATCCATGCAGATTCAAAAATGACTGTGAGTTTGCTCTCTGAAACTATTTTATTCTCTTATCATGCATTATGGCCCAAACATAAGAAAGCTCCAGATAATGTAATTAAAATAATTTATAAAAAAATAAAATCAAAGATACCAATTTGGATCATTTTAATCACTCAAACAATATTGATGAGGTGAAAAATGCATCCAAAAAATTATAAAAATAATTGGAAATATCAAAAAAAATTACGGAAAAAAGTAAAAGCAGAAATTAAAAATTCTGAGAAAAGACCCGCAACTAAAGAAACTCTTGATGCTATATGGAAAGAATCTCAAGAAAAAAAGAAAAAAAGAGAACAAGAGCAACAAAAACTAAAAAAACAAGAAAACATTGAATTACAAAATAAAAAAATTAAAAAGCTAAAAGAAGACTAGGAACTAAAACAATCAAGGGAACAACATTCAGATATAACTTATAATAAAATAATGCAGAAAACCATTATCATTCAATCCAAATATCAAAAAAAATATCTCAACAACCGTGATTCATGTTATGTTTGCAAACAGCCGCCTGAAGATGAGTATATCTTCATAAAACATCATGTGTCCTATTTTCCTGAGATAATTGCATTTGTTCACTTTGAATGCCACCAAAAAATACACGATCCAGAAAAACCAATTAAAGAACTTATAAAATTTAATGATAGAGATTCTAGGAAATTTTATGAAATGCAAAATCAATTGGAAAAAGATTCTAAAAAGATTAATTTTGTAGAAGATAATTTCTAATTTTATGTCTGACTATGTAGTTATGGAAGACAAATTAGATGCAACTGAAGTCAAAATCCATAAAGTTTCCTGTGGACATTATCAAAATAACCTAAAAAACCCAACCGAGACTACATTATGGCATGGACCATATGATCTAGATCATGCGGAGACAACTGCAGAGATGCTCTCAAAACAATACACAAAAGGCTGGAAGCTAGCAGAATGCTGTAATTAGTAAATTTCATTAAAACACTATTTCATACTAATTTTATGAGTGAAGTTGATAGATTGGAAGAAGTGGTAAGGGAATTACAAGAAATCAAGGAAATTCTGAAGGACATGAACAGGAAGCTTTGATCAAATATTTGAACTCTGCAATAAAATGAATTACCTGTATTTGTTCCATCTATAACAAAATAATAAAAGATAATTATAAGATTAGAGTATTATAACGCCTTGCTAGAAACGGTTTCCCTTCAAGTAGAAGGGGGGGCAGTTGCTGTTGCAGCAATAGTTGCAGTGATAGTTGCAGTAATAGTTAGTATAGTTTTTCTTGGAATCCAACGTAGAACATCACGAATAGATCCGAAAATTCAATATGATGTTTCAAGAATGCAGAAAGACTTACAGAATGTTTATACTGATTTAACTAATCTGAAAACAGGAATACCACATACCAATGAAGTAAATTTAGTGCAAGAGAATGTTAAAAAATTATGTGGCGATTTTACAGAACTTAAAACAACCATTGAGGATCAGATGAATAAGTTTAGGTTAGGAACAACAGAAGACTTGACCAAAACTAGAGATGAAATGATAAAAACAGCAACTGAAAAATTGACAAATTTCGCAAATGATCACTTAATAGAAAATAGTATTACCCGAGAAGAATTTGAAAATCTTAAAAGCCATATAGAGAAAGTTCTGGGGGCTGATGAAGTAGCAGAAAGGATGGAAGTTTTATCTGCCATATTTGATTCCACACAGATTAATACATTGAATTGGCAATGTAGGTTGATAAAACTGCTGAATGGTGGTTTAGCGCCTGATGCAGAAGAAGATCTTATCATTTCACAAGGAATACCACGATCAAGTTATGAAAAATTTTTGAAGAAATTGACAAAGTTTGGAATTTCAACGCAGAAACAAATTTCAGCATATTATCTCACTCCAGACTACGAATGGATATACAGTTATGTAGAAAAACCAGATTGGTTACGAAATAGACTTGAAAATACTGTAAAGAAAGAAAATGATTACCAACAATATATCAAAAATCATTTGAATTTGGTTGAAGAAGGATTACTATTAGAAGAATCGGAATATGAATTAGCTACGGGCAGAATTGATTTTATTTGTAGAGATCCAAATGGGAAAACAGTTGGATTGGAACTCAAATATCCTGCAGCAATAACAACTGTGAAAAGGCAAATCGCTGGATACAGACAAGATTACGAGGAAAAAACAGGCAGAACAGATTCACGTTTCATTCTAGTGGCGCCACATATTCCAGAGAACTTGAAACAACTATTGGTTGATGATGGTCTAGAATACAAGGAAATCGAATTTTGAAAATTATATATTTAATAATTTTTCAGACATTTCTTTGTTATGGGCGTATTTAGTCTTCCATGGGATAGAGAAGAACAAATCAAAGTATGTGCTGCACTTCAAAATGTTGGATTTATCAGTTTTGACAAAAACGATGAAGTAGCACGAATTGAACAAAGCCTAAACATGTATCATGATCTAACAGAAAGCGAAAAATCGTTTCTAGAAACCCTAATCCAAGAATACGGCAGTACCTTAGAAATATAACATCAATTATTCAATCTTGTAACTTTAGATGTGCCAGCATCTTTTGTAATCAGAAATATATTGTCTACATACGTCTCTAGTTCCTTTTCATGAGACACTAAAATAATCTGTTGTGATTTTAATTCCTGTAAAACATCTCGTACTTTGGATAACTGAGTTTTTGAAAATCCATCAGTAGGCTCATCTAATATCAACAAGTTTGATTTCAAACTATCAGTTTCCTGTCGCATCATTGAATTTAATGTCAACCTGTAAGCTAATGCGATGCTCGTCTTCTCACCACCAGAAAGATAATCAACATCCTGTTCATATCCATCTTGTTCAATTATGGGTGTAAACTCTTCATCAATCCTAGATTCCTTTGTAGAATCATCAATCAAAATAGAATACCATCTTCGATAAATCTCATTAAAGTTTTGTTGAATTGAAAGCAAAACCTGTTTTTCTATTTGCTCAACAGTTGGTATGAAAAATTCTCTGAGCCAATCAAAATAGTTTGAAAACTTTGCATGTTTTACTTGCCATTTCTCTGCCTGGTTTATCACTTCCTTTAATCTTGTAATTTGATCTTTATAGTTTCGTTGATTGGTTTTATTTTCAACAATCATCTCTTGGGCGTCTGAAAGAGTTTTATTTTTTTCATCTAGTTTATCATCTACCTCTGAAATTTTTTCATCTAATCCAACAAAAGATTTCAGCTTTGTTTGTATGTCTTTGATGTCTTTTTGTAATTGAGAGATTTTTCCCCCAACTTGTGATTTGAGATTTTTATTTTTGCTAATTATACTCTCTGCACTATTTTGTCTTTTTTCAAGATCATCATTCTGCTTTGAGGCATTATGATATTCAACCAAAACATCCCTCAAACTCCTCATATACTCCACAGAATCCTCAAATCTACCATCATTTGGGAAGGATTTCTCTTCGGAAATGACAATTTGTGCCTGGGCCACCTTCAATTCATTTTGCAGTGTTAGAATGTTGCCAGATTTTTCATGCCATTCTCTAAGGTTGGGAAGATATCCTTCAATCTCTTGCGTTGCACCCTGATTAAAGGTAACTGTGATGTCAACTCTTTCTTGTTCTGACAAAAACTCAGCTAGCTTTTTCTCAGAACCCTCAAGAACTTTTTCATTTTTATCTAGTTTTTCTTTCCGTTCCCTTTCTAATTTTTTGATATGACCCTTTGTAAGTTTGTGATCACAATAAGGACACGTCGCACCAAGTTTGGCAACATAATCTAGGTTTTCTTTTAATATGTCAATTTGTGATTCAGCTTTAATTTTCACTTCTTTTTGTTTTTCAATTTGTTCATCTAAATCTTCTAACTCTTTACTAGTCTGCTCAAATCTTTTTTTATGATCTATAATTTTCTCTTGACACTGTTTTGCCGTGAATCTTGTTTTAGGACCTAAAAACTTTTCAAGTTTTGTAATGTCTACATCTAAATGGTCTTTTTTAGAACTTAGACTAATTATACCATCTCTAATTTTTGAAAATTTTGTAATTACTTTATCTATTTCAGGGAGTGTTTTATCTGTAGGCTTTTTTATTTTCTTAATATCAAACAATTGTGATTTAATATCATCTAGTTCATCCAGTTTCCCCTCAATCTGTCCATCATACGATTCTAAAAGGGATTTGTGACTCTCAATCTTACTTTGAATGCTTTCATTTTTTGATTCTAATTCTATCTTGTTTCTTTCTTTTTTCTGTAGTTTTGTTTTGTCATTCTCTAACTTTTCTACCTCAGCTTGAATTTTATTTTTCTCAACATCAAGATTTGATAGTATCTTTCCTAAATTTTTGAAAGTAGTTTTCATTTCTTCGAGTTCCTTTTCATTTTCATCTATTTTGCTAAATCTTTCATGGAAAACTGCCATCTGCGTTTTTAATCCAGAACTCAAACTCTTGGCATTCTCAACCGCCGTCTTGTAATCCTCAACACCAAACGCCCTCCTGATGGTTTCAAGACGCTTTCTAGGGTCGCGCAAAACCTGCTTCATCTCTTCCTGGGGAGTGAACACCGCATACCTGAAGATTCGACTCTCCGAGTGTGGATCTCCCGGTTCGTTAAAATGCAGAATCTGTAACACTCGCTGCTTTAGCTCAGTCGGAGATAATGGTTCACTCACTCCATCACTCATCAAATACGAACCCTTCGCATCTTGAGTAACTGAACCTCCTTTCCTCTTCAGCTTGCGTTTTATTTCATATTTCTGACCATCAACCTCAAAGCTCAAAGTCACACTGCCTTCGGTTGCCTTTTTGCTAAGCAACGATTCTGCTTTTTGAGAACCTAAACCAAACAACGCAAATTCAATCCCCATTAACACGGAAGATTTTCCAGAACCAATGTCTCCTTCAAATAGAGTGATTCCTTTTGGGAATTCGATCTTTTCCTTACTATAACTACGAATGTTTTCCAGCTCTATTGAATCAAGAATCATCTATCTTCAACTCCAAAAGTTCCATTGCATTTTCTTCTATTCGTTTTTGATACTGAGCTTTCTTTTCATTAACAAGTGATGGTTGACCAAGCTCTTGCAACAATTTTTTCGCTAATTTAACTCCAGGATCACCAAGTAATTCTTTTTGTTCTAATCTAACATCACCAATATTCTCTTTGAACACATTTGTTTCAATCTCATCTTTATTTTTCCCACTGGCTGGTGTGATGTTGTAATCTTTAGATGAAAGGTGAGTTCGATTAATCTTTACCTCTAGTACATTATTCTGTTTTAACTCCTCTCGTAGTGCAGTGAAGTCAATCTCACTTGTTTTTCCGGAAGCCAGCTCACCAAAAACCTTGATGATGACAATTTTATTTCCAGGATCAATCTCTTTGACACTCTTTGCAAGATCCAAATTTACAGTCTTTACATTTTTCTTGTCTGCATTGTATTCTATAATTTCATAACCAACATTATCAATTGGAACAAACTCTACCTTCTGTATCTTGTCATCAAATTGTACTAGAACAAAACCTCGTTTTCTTCCTTTAGCATTTTCTTCTAAATCGGAATAATATCCAGAGAATAGTGTCCCAGGATATACAATATTGGGATAATCAGGATATTTTTCTAGAGTATGAGTATGCATGTGGCCTCCAGCATAGTAGTCAAAACCCTTCGGGAGGAGCGAAATAGGCATGAAATCGGTCTTTGCAGACACCTCAGATTTGAGTTCAGCCAGGCCTGCATGAAATAAGAATATCTTGAATCCATCTTCAGATTCTAATGACTCTCTATCCAGATTCTCATAGTAGACTAGTTCCTTTCCCGCAGTAAGTCCTGGAAGTCCAACAATCTTTGCACCAGTTTTAGAATCTTTTGTAAACTCTAATGATATTCTATCATCAGAACTTTGCTTTTGTTTTGATACCTTTGTTAGATACCCAGCTTCTGTAAGCAAATCAATTACAGAATTTGAAACAGGACTGAAGTCATGACTTCCATATACAACATAGACAGGTATGTCAGCTTCATGCAACTGTCGAAACTTTCTTACAGCAAACTTTTGCACACGCATCTCTGGAATGTTTACATGAAATAAATCCCCAGGAATTAAAACAAAATCAACCTTTCTTTCAATACACTGATCTATTGCATCTTCAAACACTCGTTCCTCTATTTGTTGGAGTGGAACATTCTTTTGAAACCCAAGATGAACATCCGATAAATGTGCAAACGAATACAACTAGAACACCTTCTGCTTTACTGAAGCATCTGCTGCAGGCTTTTTTTTCACCAAATCCTCGAACAATGGAATCTTTATCGGTATGGCAAACGGCACAAAAATACTTGATATTATGGCCTCACCCCTATCCAAGCTTGCAATATTTCTATCATCTGAAGACAAATCTTGTGACGCACTAGCTATGATTGCCTGGCGCTCTTGTGCCATCTCATTCCCCAAAATTATTTTTGTATTGATGTTTGCAAGAATTGCTCTAGGAATAACACTAGACATCTGTGTAATCGCAGTCAATCCAATCTTGAATTTACGTCCCTCTCTAGCTATTGTACTGTAGATGTTGTTTCCTTGTGATGCCAAGACATCTTCTCCAATTACCCGAGGCGCTTCCTCAATTACTACAGTAACTACCGGCTTTCTTTCAAGCTCGCCTCTTACCTTGTAATCTTTGTATCTTTCAAAAATCTCACTCGCAATAATATTTCCAATAATTAATTCAGCTTCATCGACTAATCTTGAAGTATCCAAAATCACAACCTTCCCCGCCTCTATATCTTGAATAATATCATCAGCTAGAGTGACCCCACGTGCTCCAGAATCAAACACTTCATTGTGTGAGAACACGCGCCCTTCATCATCCACATCCAACCCCAAAGTTAACCTGAACCTTCGCTTGAGCACTGCTAGTGTGGACGCATTAATTCCCTCCATAACTGGAGTTATTGGTTCCTGCATAATGCGAGCAAGCCAAAAGTCTCTATCCTGTTTGTAGTATGTCCTGATTGCCTGCCACTGTGCATCAGAAAATTCTAAAATTCCTTCAAAATGATCAGGACGAAGAGATTGCAAGTTAATTGTTAGTTTGTTGCAACCTGGTGGTGGATTGCTTGGTGTATAGTACACTAAATTGTCTTTTGCCTTTGGATGATCCTTTAATCCAACTCCATGTCTTCCATAATACTCATCATGTGCATCTAGGATTAGTACACCAACCTTGTTTGAATCCAAAACATGCCACATGATTGTCTTGACCAAATTACTTTTGCCACGTCCCGTCGTAGCTGGAATCAAAATATGATGCGAAAATACATCTTGAGCATCAATCCAAACCTCAGCATCAATAACTTTGGTCCCACTGCGCACATTGCCCAACAAAATTTGGTTTTCACCTTTTGTAAGAAACTCCAAATCCTTAGATGCTATCAATCGTAATTTGTTGAAGAAAGATGGTAACGTCTTTGGCATCGTAACTGTTTTTGCTGTTGACACTCTGGCGAGAGCTCTGATTTTCGCCAAAACATAATTTACAAATTCAGGTTCATAAAACCCTGCATCCACCACTCCCTGCTCTAAATTGACACCAGACATCATCTGCTGCATTGTTTCTTTAATCTGACTGCCATATTCCAGGGAAAACACCTGCAAAATCAAAAATCCGTTATCCTCTTCAGAGACCAGCAAATCTCCAATCTCTAAATTCTTGCCAGACTTTTCACGAATCACAATATCGCCAAACTCTCCACCAATCACCTGACCTACAATATCGACTTCATTCATCAGCTACTCACCCAATTCAGAAAATCATGTGCCCGCAATAACTCACTATGCCTTTGAAGCTTTTTCCATTCTGGATGACGTAACATTTCACCCAGGACAATTCCACGATACATATCGAGTTCACTAAACCTCACTTGAGCAAATCTATCTGCATCAATTGCTCCATACGGATATCCCAGCATGGCAACATCCTGAGAATTTTCAGCTAAACTAGAAAGAATTGAATTAATCTCATCATCATCCATTTCATTAAACTGCTCTCGCAAAATCTCAAACCTAAAAATAAAATGCGATTTTGGATGAAACTTTGCAGCAAGCATGTATCCCTTATCATCTGACGATACCTCTTCAGCCACTCTAACATACCATCTATCATAATCAACATCTTCTGAAATCTCTGAAATTCTAGCCAACAACGGATCACCAGCTTCTGTGAGCAATCTGCTCGTCTTTGCTAAACCACAAACAATCACTCCCTTGTTCTTTGCAATTTCATACAATCTATTGGAGTACTTTGTTTCATTTTTGAAGTTTGTTTGTAACGAACCATCCATAACTATCATGTCCCCAGATTCCAACTCATTCTCCACAACCTTTGCAGCCATCTTCCATTCAGCAAACCTTCTAGCAAGAGAATTTAATCTTGAACCTTGCAAAATTGTTGTACTTTCTGTGGTTGATGTCAAATCATTCTCTGACGGAAGATATTCTTTATCCGACTCGCTTGGCGAAAACAACCTGGCATCGTAAGTGATCTTCTTTTTCCCACCCTCTGTTTCCACATTAGATGTCACATAAGAAAAAAACTGCGCTCTTGGATTTGTTTTTGGTTTTATTCTTTGCTTTCCCTGGAACAATGAAAAATAAACTCGATTTATTGTAATCAAAAAGTTTGGAGCTTCTTCAAGAGGCCCATCGCCTCCATCAATAAATGCAATCTTCCTTGGCTCTGAAACCTGTTTTATTTCCTGGAACTCTTTTGGTGTGATCAGAGTCTGTTTTCCTTTCCCTGTACTCAGAACAATATCAGAATGTTCTTTATCTGAAAGTCTTTTTCCAAGCTCGCCAACCAAATCTTTGATTGGATCTTCAGACATGTGATCTCAAAACCTCCACTCCTGTATGATGTTTTTCAATTGTATGATCTCAGCTATTGGTAAGCGATCTTTTGATTCTATGTTTTTGATCATATCCTAGCAACAAGGAATTAATTATTATATTCCATGTGCATAGTATGCTGAGTATCAATACTAATGCTAATTTAATTTTGATTGTTAGGCATGAAAATCTAATCAGAAAAAACTTTACACACGGTATCGTTATACTATTGTAATTAATTTAGGTGAATCACAAAAAAAGCACCTGAATTTAGTTTCAATCCTGCCACGCTCTATGTATTTAGAGGGGGAGTGGGGGTAAAAAAAAATTACAACACACTTTTTTTTGAAAATTTTACACAAAATCCACTTAAAAAGTAAAAATCTTATCAAAATTATTAACTAGAATTAATTACAAGAAATCCTTTGTCGCTATGAATAAAATCTTTAGGTTATACTGATCATACACTAGAACATTACAAAGAATAAACACACTACATTTGATACGAACTGTCTAAGATCTGATTTATCTAAAATTACTTCGCTAATGTAATGTTGAAGACAAGATTCGTGGTTGTCTCGTTAATATTATCTCTAGTTTTTATTGGACTATTTTCAGTTATACCGTCAACTTTTGCATCATACCATCAGGTGCAGGCATTATTTGAGAAAGGTTTTGAAGCTTTAGAGAATGGTGAATTTGCCAAAGCAATCTCCTTTTTTGATCAAGTTCTGGAGATAGATCCGAATTATGTTCCAGCATTGAACAACAAAGGTTCAGCACTCAGAATTCTCGGCATGTATGAAGAGGCCATAGTCTATTTTGATAAAGCACTGGAGATAGATCCGAACGATGTTAAAGCATTATACAACAAAGGTAACGCACTCTCTGATCTTGAAAAATATGAAGAAGCCATAGTTTCTTATGATAAAGCTCTGGAGATAGAGCCAAACCATGTTAAAGCATTATACAACAAAGGTAACGCACTCTATGATCTTGAAAAATATGAACAAGCCATAGTTTCTTATGATAAAGCTCTGGAGATAGATCCGAACGATGTTAAAGCATTATACAACAAAGGCTTAGCACTCTATTATCTTGAAAAATATGAAGAAGCCATAGTTTCTTATGATAAAGCTCTGGAGATAGATCCGAACGATGTTAAAGCATTATACAACAAAGGCTTAGCACTCTATTATCTTGAAAAATATGAACAAGCCATAGTTTCTTATGATAAAGTTCTGGAGATAGAGCCAGACAATGTTAAAGCATTGAACAACAAAAACAAAATACTTGAAATCATGGGCAAACCAATTGAAATCATGGAAAAACTACAAATTCCAGACTGGATTCGAAACAACGCTAAATGGTGGTCTGAAGGACAAATAGGTGATTCAGACTTTACTAGTGGAATTCAATTCATGATTAAAGAAAACATTATGGTTATTCCTGACCTTCCAGAAGAAGTTACTCAAATGGAACTAAAAGACGAGAAACGGGCAATGGGAATGGAACGAGAACAGAATGTACCAGACTGGGTTAGAAACAATGCTGGATGGTGGGCAGACGGTTTGATATCAGATGATGACTTTGTTTCTGGAATCAAATATTTAGTAGAACAAGGAATAATTCGAGTTTAACATTTGATACGTGCTTTTTACGGCTGATTTTGCCTAAAGATGTGTTTAAACGAGCCTCTTTAACCTACGTTTTTCCTTCCTATACTGATCTTTAACAAACAATTGACTAGAATTAATTACAAGAAATTTGTAAACTGATTTGCTTGAAAAAAATAGGTTTGCTTGGGTGTGGAGCTATTGGCACACAAATAGCATTAGCGATTGATTCCGGTAAAATTCTTGCTACTCTGACTCATGTTTATGATCAATCAAAAGAGGCATCTCAATCACTCGTTTCCAAATTACAAAATAAACCACAAATCGTTGAAAACTCGCACCTCTTATCATCTCAACCAATTGATTTGGTGGTTGAAGCAGCATCTCAAGATGCTGTTAACGATGTTGCTCTCAGTGTCCTTCAGAACAGGAAAGATCTAATGATAATGAGTGTTGGCGCATTACTAGACGAATCAGTTTTTGAGGTTTTATCTGATGCCTGTAAAGAATTCAAAAAAACAATTTACCTTCCTTCAGGTGCAATAGCAGGTCTTGACGCATTAAAATCTGTTCAAAGTGAGCTTGAATCGGTTATACTAACAACTACAAAAAATCCAAAATCATTCAAAGGAGCAAAGTTTTTTGAAACCTCTGATATTGATGTAGAAAAAATAAATGAAAAAACAACAATTTTTGAAGGATCTGCAAAAGATGCAGTAAAGTTATTTCCAGCAAACATCAACGTAGCAGCATTACTTAGTTTGGCAGGCCTGGGAAGTGAAAAAACCAAAGTGAAAATTGTTGCAGATCCTAACACAAACAAAAATACCCACGAAATACACGCTGAAGGAAAGTTTGGAAAAATGTCTTTCAAAATAGAAAATATTCCAGATGAGAATAATCCAAAAACGAGTAGACTAGCTATGTTGTCTGCGATACAAAGACTACGGCAAATCTGCTCAGATGACATACAGATTGGTACTTGATTTGGCAAAATTTGCCATAGATGCGCAAGTTACAGAAATTATGTGCATGATCCTCTTTCTTTAAATCCAGATTAAATCAAATTTGTAATGTTTGAGTCTACACAACGAAATTTTGAGACTGAAGAAGGAAAAGGACGTAGTGATTCTTGCGCACAACTATCAAGTACCCGAAGTACAGGATGTGGCCGATTTTGTTGGCGATTCGTTAGGATTGGCAAGACAAGCTGCTGAAACACCTCACAAAACAATTCTGTTTTGTGGTGTACACTTTATGGCAGAAACTGCTGTAATTATCAGTCCAAAGAAAAAAGTTTTGATTCCTGATTTAGAAGCTGGATGTTCACTATCTGATTCAATTTCAGTTGATGATCTAAGAGAGTGGAAAAAACAACATCCAAGCGCAATAGCAGTAGGATATGTTAACACAACTGCTGACATCAAAGCAGAGCTTGATTATTGTTGTACCTCATCTAATGCGGTTAATGTAGTAAACGCAATTCCTGAAGACAAGGAGATTTTGTTTTTACCTGATATGTTTTTGGGTGCTTATATTTCTAAAATGACTGGACGAAAGAACATGTTAATTTGGGCCGGTGAATGTCATGTTCACGCTGGCATTAAACCGGAGGACGTTCAGCAAAAACTTGATTCAATGACAAACGCTGAATTTATCGTCCACCCTGAATGCAGCTGTACCACACCATATCTCTATGATGTCGCAGCAGGCAGCTATAATGGAAGACAGGTTCAAATTTTATCGACAGAAGGCATGATGAAGTATGTTAACCAATCAAGTGCAACCCAGTTTGTTATTGCGACTGAAACTGGCATCTTATACCGAATGAGAAAACAAAATCCTGATAAGACATTTATTCCAGCTTCTGAAAAAGCAGAATGCCAATATATGAAGATGATTACACTGCAAAAAGTACATGACTCTCTTATGGAAGACAAGTACGAAGTTAAAGTTCCAAAAGAAACCGCTGACAAAGCTCGTCTCGCCCTAGAAAGAATGCTCGCAATTAGTTAATCTGAACTTAATTTCTCACAAATTCTTTAAGTACAATTACGACTTGTTGGTGTGTGGTGGTTTTTAATTAATGGAAATAATTGGCCGTGGATTCAAGCAACTCATGCAGGAGTCTCCAATGTATTTTCATATGGGACTAAAATACGCAGGATACAAGCTGTTTAACAAAAAAAGTCCATTTTTTGCCTCAGCTGACATCATCAATGTCTGTAATTTGCACTGCAAACACTGCTATTGGTGGCTAAACCGAAAAGAGAACGAAGAACTGACAGTTGAACAATGGAAAAAAGTAATTGATGAGAAATTCAAAAAACAACACGTTTTCATCGTGTTTCTTGTTGGTGGTGAGCCTATGATGAGGCCTGAAGTTGTTGAGCTTTTTGTAAACGAGTTTCCAAAACGAGTTTGTGTGGTAACAAATGGAACTTTCCCACTACCAAAATTCAAGAATCTCTATTTTTATTGGGTTTCAATTGATGGAACACAAAAAATACACGATGATATCAGAGGGAAAGATGCTTGGGAGCAAACCAGAAAAAATGTAATCAATTATGTTGAGACTAATGGGAAAAAGGCGTCCAAAGATATCTGGATATCCATGACAATCAACTCACTAAACTACAAAACAGTCAAAGATGTAATGGAAGAATGGCGAGACTATACGCACAAGTTTGGCATTCAATTCCACACTCCTTTCATGAAAGATGATCCATTATGGCTTCCATTTGGCAAGGAACGAAACAGATTGGTTGATGAATTAATTGAGATGCGGCAAAACGGATACAAAGACTATCTCAGCAATCCCCAAAACCAGCTTGAATTAATGAAAGGAAGTTGGGGTGGTAAAGGAACGACCCCAATTGATTGTCCAACCTGGGCAATTGTTTCTGTTGATCATATGGGAAGAGAAAAGATGCCTTGTTGCATTGGTAGTGCAGATAAAGATTCTATGAAACCAAGATGTGGAGAGTGTGGTCTTGGTTGTTATTCATTTCTAGTGGGCTATGGAATCAAAGGATCTGGAATGATCTCAAACTAGAATAAAAATTAATTCATATCTGTCGCAAGTATGAAACATTCGAATAGGTTAAATACCAAAATTGCAAGTGAACACCATTGAAAAAAGGGGTAATGCTAACTGTTACTATAGTAATCTCTGTTTTAATGCTGAGTTTTATTGCATTTCCCTTGTCAGCAACAGCTCAGGGGCCTGATTCTACTCCAGAAAAAGTCCAAGTTGTTTCCGTACTAGGAAAGATTCCTGGTAGAGATCTCATTGTACACATATGGGTAGTTGTCCCACCAGGTGCTGACAAAAATGAAGCTGCAAATGAAGCTCTAAGAAATCAAGGTGCACGACCATTTACACAGGATGAGTTCAGCACAATTTCCTTGTTTTGGGACCAATTCTTAGATGGTAATCCAGAAAATGACTTTGTAATCCAGAACTATAATCCAAAAAATGATCCTACAAATGATCAGGGTAAGACAACTTTACTTAAAACACACGCCACTTGGAATGGCGTTGTCACATCTATTTTTAATTATGCATATGGTGAAGATACTAATCGATGTCCATCTTTGGTTAGGGAATGTCCTGGACGACAGACATTTGATGGTAATAACGATGTAGCCTGGTTAGCATTAAAAGACAAAAATGTTCTTGCTGTAACTTGGTCTGGTACAAGTATAGACGAAGCTGACATGGCTTTGAATACAAAATTTACTTGGAATACAAATGGTAATAACTTTGATGTTGAAACAGTTTACCTACATGAGAATGGTCATGTTTTAGGCCTCGGTCACTCTACTGTGGTTGGCGCTGTAATGGAAGCAGTATATGATGGAGAACGACGTATACTTCATCAGGATGATATTGACGGTATATCTTTCCTATACCCAGGTGAAAGTAACAGTCTCCCAATTGTGACTATTATTAATCCAACTGATGGTTCAACTTATGGTTCAGGTGCTACAATTAATTTTGAAGGAACTGCAAGCGATGCTGAAGATGGTGATCTAACTGCAAGTCTTGTATGGACATCCGATATAGACGGACAAATAGGCACTGGTGGAAGCTTTTCAACTACTCTTAATGATGCAACACATACCATAACTACTCAAGTAACAGATTCTGGAGGAGCAACTGCAAGTTCTTCAATAACTATAACCATAACTGCATCACCACCTACACTAGTATCAATTTCTATATCCCCTGTTAATCCTTCTATAACTGAAGGTTCAACACAACAATTTACTGCAACAGGCACATATTCGGATGATACTAACCAAGTGTTAACAGACGTAACTTGGTCAAGCTCTCTTACCACTATTGCAACCATTGATGGTGGTGGTTTAGCTACAGGTATTTCAGAAGGTTCAACCACAATAACAGCAATTTCTGGTGGCCAAGAAGATACCACTATTCTACAAGTGATAGTTGCTCCTGAAGAACCAACAACTGCTAGTGTTTCCTCAATTACCTATTCCACTCATGGAGGCAAAGACGACTCCAAACATTTGGATATAACAATAACAATAATTAACGATTTTGCAAATCCAGTTTCTGGAGCATCCGTTTCAATTGAGCTTTTACGTGATGGTCGTCTTGTGGGACAAGGAACTGGTACTACCGCAACTGATGGAACAATTACCTTTTCTCTGAAGAATGCCGCTTCTGGTTTTTATACAACAGATGTAACTGGTGTAACTGCTAGTGGTCTAATATGGGATGGTATAACTCCTTCAAACGGATTTAACAAATAAAGCTCCTCTAAACCTCTAAACTAAGATCAATTCCACGAACTGAATTTGTAATCTGACCTACTGAAATCATATCAACTCCAGTTCTAGCAAAACTTTGAATGTTCTTTTCAGTTATTCCACCAGACGCTTCAATCTTTACCTTATTCCTCAAACCTAATTTCTTTAACGCAGTAATGGTTTTTGAGATATTTTTTGGTGTAAAGTTATCAAGCATAATTATTGTCGCTCCAGCTTTAGTAGCAAAAACTGCATCTTTCTGATTTTCAACTTCAACCTCTACTTTCTTGTGTTTTCTTTTCGCTTTTTTCACCAATTCTTCAAGGGAACCGCCTACAGAAAGATGATTGTCCTTCAGCATAACCATTTGGTCAAGAGACATTCTGTGCTTTTCACCACCGCCAATCTTTACAGCTTCCTTATCAAAAAATCGTAATCCAGGTGCAGTTTTCCTCGTCGCAAAAAGCTTTGCTCTGAGATTAGGAATTTTTTTTACAAGTTCATTTGTTTGAGTCGCAATGCCACTCATTCTTGCAAGTAAATTTAGTGCGGTTCTTTCACATGAAAGAATTGCTTGTGGCGTCCCAACTATCTCAAGAATTGTTTGGTTTGGTTTAACTTTGACTCCATCTTTTTTTAAAACGCGAACTCGGCATCTTTTTAATACAAAAATCTCCTTGGCGTATTTCACGCCTGCAAGAACCGCACTTTGTCGTGAAATTATTCTGGCCTTTATCTTCGTTCTTGGTAAGAGCGCACTGGAAATGTCTCCCTTTCCTAAATCTTCAGCTAAAAATCGTAAAAGCTCTTTTTTTGGACTGAACTCCATTTCAAAAGTTAGGCTTTATGGTATAATAAACAGTCAAGATGTGGCAAAAAATTTGTTGATTAACATTTGATATAAACTGTAAATTACTTAATTATCTAATTCAACAAAAGATGGCATGAAAAAATTTCTATTTCTAGTATTTGGATTCATAATTCTTTCCTCAAGTGTTATTGTTGCAGAGGGTTCCTCTATTAACACAACAATTACTTCGGTGTCAATTTGGAATATGGTTGTTTTTAGAGGAGAAGGATTTCATCGCTTGCATAATGTAGAAATCACGATTTATCAGGAAGATGTGATAATATCAAAGCTGTTAACAAAAACTACCGACAGAGGAGATCTCTTTATGCCGTTAATCATTACTAATCTTAGCCCTGGGAAATATGATGTATTGGCAACAGACAAAATACATACAGCAACTACTAGTTTTGAAATTTAGTTTGATACTAACCGTTAACAGATTTGATGAAGTGTTAAATCTAATGATGAGAGTTAGATTTAGTTGGGATCTGGTAAATTTTGTCCAAAATGTGAAGTTGATGAAGTAAAGACTGAATTGAAATTGTTGCCAAACAAGTTTTTGTTTTGTGAAAAATGTGAAGCATCTTTCAGATTAGTGGACAATCAACTGTTCCAAGTGGCACTATAGGGATTTGATGCTAATAAAATGAATGAAAACTAATCTCTAACCACAGTTTGCGAGTTAAATCAGATCTTGTCTACTTACTTTTTCTCTGTTTTTCTTTTGATACTACACATGTGCCAGATGCCTTTGCTACAAGAATTGGCGGGTTTAAGATATCACAAGCACTTTCATTTACATGATCTTGAGTAGAAGCAATTACCTTGTATGCTTCGAAGATCATTTTTCGACTAGTACTACCTACCTTGGTAATCTTTCCCGTCACCTCAATGAAATCCCCACTATGAACTGGTGCAAGAAATTCAACTTGGTCATATGCTCGAAGTAGACCTTCATCCCCATCATAACGAATAGTTAATTCGGTAGCCAAGTCGCCAAATAGATTAAGAATCCGTGCACCATCGACCAGTTTTCCAGCATAATGGGTATCACGAGAACTCATACGGAGTCGCAGTTTGGCTTCTGGAAACGAATTAGTCATGCCTTAAAATCCAATTAGTATAATGAAAGTTTTTTCATTTACATTTGATACGAAGTGTAAATTACACTTGTTATGAAATTTTTTATCAAACGAATCTTAATTATCCATGTACTTGAAAGCATTACCCATCATCTTAGTATCAATCCTCCTAATCTTGGTAATGGTACCCTCCATTCCAACTTCTGAAGAATATGGAGGAGGAGGTGGTGGTGGCAAAAAGCCTGATGAAAGGGTCTGTGGTGATAGATTGTGTACCGAGGTTGATCGGGATAAAGAACGTGAGAAAATTTTACAGCAAATTGCTGCCACAACCCGAACCATTGATCCTAGTCCGGAATTAAAATCAAAAATTCCTGATTGGGTGAAAAACAATGCCGGATGGTGGGCTGATGGACTGATTGGTAACCCTGATTTTTTGCAAGGAATTCAATATCTAATTGATCAAGGAATAATGGTAATTCCAGAAACCACACCTAGCGCAAAATCAGAAGAAGGAATTCCTGAATGGATAAAAAATAATGCTGGTTGGTGGTCAGACGGACTAATTGGTGAAGATGACTTTGTAAACGGAATCAAGTATTTGGTTGAAAATGGAATAATTCGAGTAGATAATTAACGTTTGATACAAACTGTTTTTTCCTGAAATTCTTAGATATTCCCAAGTCATAATTATTTAGTTGGGCAAGGCCCAAGAACAAATCAATTTTCTCGTTGGTGGATGATAAATAAAGGAAAGCCTAAAAATAAATTAAATTTCAATGGATAATCTATGAAAAAAAAGATAATCGGCGTATTGGCTTCCATAATTCTGGTTGTAGGAGTTTTGGGAATATTTATCTGGCCAAATCCTGTAATACAAAATCCAAGCTTTGCCTGTGCTTTAACCGAAGGCAATCCACAAGGTCCTTACTATATTGCAGGAGCACCATACAAAGAGAAACTTGGGGAAGCACTTGAAGGACAAAAAATAATAATTTCTGGGCAGGTCTTAAATCAGAACTGTGATCCTATACCTGAAGCAATAATTGATGTTTGGCACACCGATTCAAATGGAAATTACTATTTTGTAGATTTTACACTTCGTGGAAAAATAAAAGCAGATGAAAACGGTCAGTATAAACTTGAAACCATATTTCCTGGTAAGTATTCCCAAGCTGGCTTTATGCGGCCTGCACATATTCATGTTAAGGTTTCAGCTCCCAGTTTGTTATCGCATACTACGCAGCTTTATTTTGAGGGGGATGAACACCATGACTTTTTTGTAAAACCTTCTTTGATTTTGAAATTAGATGAAAAAGATGGAATAAAGTATTCTGAATTTGACTTTGTTATTTTTATTCCTTGATGATTTAGAATACACATTTGATACGAACTGTAAACGAACTTTCTTTATTTTAGATGTAAAAACAAGAACTTTTCGGATGGAATTTTTCGTTAACAAAGATAATTTGAGCACAACTCTTTCTTGAAAAATAACTCTTAATTTGAGTCACTACAACTAGAGTAGCTAAAAATCAAGATCTTTTCAGTTCTTACTTTGGACTAAAGCCTAACTTATGTTACCCTTAGTGCGTATTTTCCTTTCTCAGTGATTCCCAAAGTTCTAGCGATTTGAGAATGTGATGGATCAACTACCAGCGCAACTCCACTCCAATCAGGTGTAAGATCTGATGATTTGCAAACAGGACAAACTTTACCCGTAGTAACAAACTTACATTTTCTACAAGCCATTTCTTTTACCAAATTACTTCGCCTTTACTTGCACAGTTTTTTCTTGTTTTTTTGTTTCTTTATCTGACTTTGGTTGCTTTTCTGAACCTTTAGACTTTTTGATTTCTTCGGCAATCCATTCATCTGCACCCAAGTATGGTTGTCTACACGTGATTCCAATTTTTCCCATAGTTGCTGCCCTTCCTAATGATACAGCAGTTATTCTAGAACGAATAGTGGAACCGACTCGAAGTGTTTTACCACTTTGATTGGCAATTATCATACCAGACTTGACGTCACTTTTCAGATATTCATCCATTACTTGAGATAAGTGTAACAATGCATCGGTTGGTCCAATTCTAACGAAAGCACCAAAGTCAGTAATGTCAACAATTTCCCCTTGAATGATTTCTTGAAGTTTTGGATAGAATGTAAGTGCATCAAATTCAACTTTGTGGAACGTGCCACCATCCCCTGGTATCATTTTTCCCATTTCACCTACTTTGGCATCCAAGATCATAATGATATAGCCTAAATCTGCATTGATCATGCTTTCGTATTTTTCCTTGAGAATGTTAACTGCGGCTTTTTTTAGGGCAGTACCAAATAAGGTAGGTGGTATCCTAACCACATCAACAAGAGTAGATATAGAAAACAACTTTGTACTCCGTCACGGATTTGATTTTATGAATCTTTGGATAATTTTTGATAAATTTTATCATTGAATCTGATTATTCTTCAATTATTCTCAAATTTTTGAAATTGAGCGACCTATCTTTAAATATTGTATGTCGACCTTTTTCCAGCATGGTTGGTGTTGATCAAGTTCTCGAGAAACTGAGTACTGTAATTGATCCTGATTTGAAAAAGGACATCGTGTCCATGGGGATGATCAAGGATTTAGAATTAAACAGTGGTGATCTCAAATTTACACTCGAACTTACTACCCCCGCATGTCCATTCAATGCTGAAATTGAAGAGGATGTTAGGAATGTAATTGGCGAAATGTCAGACATCAAAAACTTTGACATGAGTATTACCGCCAAGGTCATGGAGGGTCGTTCACTAGCCGATGACACTAGTATGGCCACGGTGAAAAATATTATCGGCGTTGCAAGTGGCAAAGGCGGAGTTGGAAAATCAACTGTTTCACTTAATTTAGCGCTCGCATTATCTACTACTGGCGCTAAGGTTGGTCTTTTGGATGCTGATATCTATGGGCCTACTATCCCTTTGATGCTGGGAATGAAAGACGGTTCCATGGAAGTCGTGGACAACAAACTACAACCGGCCGACTCAAATGGGATCAAGGTTGTCTCGTTTGGTTTTTTTGCGCAGGAGAATCAACAAGCAGCAATTTATCGAGGACCAATAATTTCCGGAATACTAAAGCAATTTTTGGTCGATACAAATTGGTCTAATTTAGATTATCTAATAGTAGATCTTCCACCAGGAACTGGAGACATTCCATTGACTCTAGCTCAAACAATTCCAATTACTGGAATACTAGTTGTAACCACTCCGCAAG
>JACZSC010000012.1 GCA_022574415.1 Nitrososphaerota archaeon
CCACCAACTCCTAAACTAATTCTACAAATTCCTTTCACACATTCAATAAGTTCACTTTCAGAATGTGATGAAATATCACGTTTACAAAAAAAACAGGTGTTAGTCGGTTCTGACATCTTGACCAACTTCTTTAGAATTATTGGCTTCTGCTTCATCTAACACCTTGTTAGCAACTCTATCGAACGATTCGCCCATTTTCCCATGTTTACGAAATCTTTCAAGAGTGCCTGTTTGCAGTCTTTGGGTAGTGTTCATACCTATACAGTATTTACATGATATAACCTACCTTGCAGGTAGAAAACTATGGGGAGACCTAGAAAGGACGAATTTGATGAAGTTTCTTATGAAAACAGGGAAGAAACTAAACACGAATTAATCCAAGTTTCTATCCCGTTTTGGCTAAATGCAACTTTCATAGACAAATATGGTAATGGAACTGGAACGCAAATAGTAAGTGATTTCAAATACACAAAAGACGAAATTAGAAAACAATTCCAAGAAAAAGAATTTAGGATTATCAAATTCGAGGATTTCACTACAAAACTACCTAATTTCTGTGAAAGATGTGGTAGAACAGGCACTCCAATTATCCAAAAGAAATCCAATTATGATAAACGTCATAGAACAAGAACAGAACACCCTAGTAGAAGCAATAGATCTGATGAATATTGGCTTAATTACACACATACAGAAAAACCAAAGATTTGCAGAATAGCAAAATTTGACATAGAACACTTTCGATTCAATAATCCTAAAAACAGAATTAGTGAATTACGCAAACACTTTTTCCCATTTTATTTAGAAAAGATGAAAAAAGAATCAGATATCTCTTATTTTTTTCAAAGACTTACTAGTGTCAGCCATGCTTGATTTATGTTCTAAAAGGTCTTGAATATGTTTCATATTAGATTCTAATTGTGTAATTCGTTCTTTACTAGATTCTAACTCATCAATCTTCTTTTGTTTATTCTCACTTTCAATTCTTATTTTTTCAGATTCATCAAAGATTAATTCTGGAATTGCTTTTTTGTATTGTTCAAACAACTGTTCTCTTGTAGGTTTGAAGTAATGAACCTCAAGTTTGTTCTTATGGTCTAACAATTTCTCAGCGTATGCATAAGGAATGTCTGAATTTCCTTTTAGTATAGTATCAAAGCGTTTTCTAAATCCACCACAAACAGCCAAATCAAATCTATTACTTCCATGTTTTTCCCTCTTGATTTTAGCTCTTTTTATAATTCTAGCAATAATTTTCGATATCGTACTAGATGTCATTGGTCTTATTGGCATTGTAGCAAACTTTCTACCACCAATAAAGGCATAAGAACCACTAGTGAATTTTTCTCCATTAGATTCTCTCCATGCATGATATCGCTTCAATGAATCAGAAGCAAATCTATGCAGAAATATATCAGCCTCATGCTCACGAGAACCAACATAGATTCTAAGACTTAAACAACCATCGCCAATTTCCTGAACATCTTTCATCATAAGGTCTGCAAAAGCTTCAGGTCTATGACCAGTAGCAGAAAAAACATGAACCAATGCTCTCTCCAAATCACTCGAACAAGCTCTAATCATTTCATTAAGTTCTTGGTCAGTAATAGGTCTGTAACCTCTCAATTTCACTTTCTGACTAAAAAGACTAACAACTTTTTTCCTGTTGAATTCTACATCACTTATTTCAAGATACTTGAAGATTCCACCAAAATAACACAAAAGAGAATTTGGACTAATTCTTTTTTTCTGATACAAAGCATAATCACAAAGCAAATTTGTAAGTTCCAATCTTCCCAAATATTTTATCGATTCAGAATCTTTTTCTGACCATTCCCAGAACTTATTCAAATGAAATTCATAGGTTTGTCTTGTAGCATCTGTATGAATAGATTCTAAAAAATAAAGCAAATCTTTGGATTCTGCCATGCTTAGAATATACTGCTAGAATTTAATAAATACCCTAGTTGGTCATTAATTTATTTTTCAATACCTTTAGTTTTTTCATAAACATATATGCCGTCTAGAAAAACTCTATGATCTTTGTTTTTAATTTTAGTGGCAAGTTCAATATTGGCCCCAGTTTGAGTAACTTCAGTAAGCACTGAGCCAGTCAGTACCACATCATCACCTTTCGCAACCACTTTAGTAGATCCAACAATTTTAGCAACTCTTGGTGATCTTTCTCCTTGAAAGTTCTCTACCAGAATTTTATCATCTTTTGTTTTTACGGAAATTGGAAAGTGGGCATAGACAATCTTGAGTTTTACAGTATATCCCTCACTAACTCCCTCACATAGGTTCCTGATGATGGATTTTGCTGTATTTAGTATTGCAAAATCCTTTTTTCTAGTCCCCTGCGCATTAATGAGAATTTTGTTATCCTTAACATGAACTGTGACAGGGATTTTTTTGAAATTCTTGAAGGTTTTTCCTAATGGTCCTTGAACTTGTAGCATGTATTTGTTGATACTTGCAGTAACTCCGTCAGGAATTTCTACTAGTGTTTCAAATTTTTCAACTTGTTTAATAGACATAACCTATCAAAAATCCCCCAATTCCTTTATTGGTTGCATCATGATGAGACATTACTCCTTGGTTTGTTGTGACAAGCAACATACCTCTTGTATATGAAGGCAAATACTGTTGTTCCCAATGTTGAAACTCATCATGCTTAACTTTAAATCTAGGAGAAATTGCTCCACATTTTGTAATTTTTGCTAGTAATTTTATTTTGAATTTTCCTCCCCTTTTGTCATCAACATGTTCAAAATCTCCCACATATCCATCTTTTTGAAGTGTTTTAAGAACTTCAGAGCATATTTTTGATGTGGGAAGTACTATACATTCATTTTTCCGTCTGGTTTCATTATTGAAAATTGTTACAAACAAATTTGCTAAAACATTCGTTGCTGGCATTTTTTTCTCACGAATATTTCCTAAATCCTAAAGATATTGCAACTTCTCTGAAACATCGTCTACATATCATCAAATTGTATTTTTGAATTACAGCTGTATAATCTCCACAACGTTTACACCAACGTGAACCTCGCCCAAAATCATGTTTTTTCCTTCCTGTAAATTCGTAGGATCTATTTTTGCCCAATTATATCACTTGAACCCCAAATTCTTCAGTCAGGAAATCTTGTGCTTCTTTTTTTGTAATGATATGTGATTTACCTACCTTTGCTTTGTGTTTACTTCTGACTCTGATGTTGTACCCAGGTCTTGAAAGTATAACAGCGATATCTAGTCCAAGGATGCCAATTTGTGGATCATATTTGACACCAGGAATGTCAATGTGCTCTTTCATTCCAAATGAATAGTTTCCAAAATCATCAAATGATTTTGCTTTTGCTTGATTATCTTTAGCTTCAAAAAGACGTTTCAATAATGCTTTAGCTTCATCGTGTCTTATTGTTACTGCTGCAGCAATCGGTTCTCCTTTCCTAACTCCCCAATCTCTATAGGTTTCTTTTGCATTTCGAGAAGATGGTTTTTTACCAGAAATTTGTTTAAGTGCATTCTTTGCAACTTCAACAGCTTCTCCTGATTTGCCTACACCCATATTCAAAACAATTTTTTCAAGATAAATTTTTTTCATATTATTTTTAGTTTGTTGTGACATTTTATACTCCAATCTCTATGATTGGTTTATCCTTACCAACAACCATTATCATTTCAGTTGGGATTTCGATCTTCCTTTCACCTAATGCAAGTAAAATACGTTTTGGTAAACTGTATGTTCCTCGTTCTATTTTTTCTACTGTCCCCACCTGCCCTACATTAACTCCTTTGATAACTATCACTTGGCATCCTTGCTCTAATTTTATAACTTTAAGAATTTTTTGTTTGGGAATTTCTATTAAACAAGAATCCCCAACTTTTACATCAATATCTGAAATCACAGTTCGGCCATCATGAAAACCAATTTGTGTTTTAGCATTTTTAATTGATGTTTTACTACTAACTTTAGAAATCTTTTTTGTTTTTTCAGATTCGTTTATTTTAATGGGTTTGAGAATATGACCTTTTTGTGGAACAAGTCGATAAATATCTGGCACTCCTTCCAATTCAACTACATCCATTAAACCAATAGAATGGTGAAGAGACTTACGTTTGATGCCATCTACAAGAACCTTACCATCATAAATTGTTGATTTTGCTTCTCGCAACGTTTTTACAATCTTCAAAACATCGCGTAAAAGAACTGCAGTAGGAATTGAATAATTCTTTGGGTGGGAACCTGGCCTTACTGTTATAACAAATCTTTTATTCTTTCTTGAAATATTCCAAAATAGAGGTGCCATTTGTCGCTTCAGTTTTTTGCTACCAGCAATACTTACCAACTTTAATCATCTACTCCTTTTTTCTTTTTAGCTGATTTTGGTTTAGTTTTGGCTTTGTTTTGGATTTAGTATTAGATTTTACCGATTTTTTTGAAATCTTTTTTGTTTCTTCTTTAGGTGTTTCTTTTGGTTCATCTTTCTTAACTTCTTTTTTTGGCTTATCCTTTTTTGGTAATTCTAGTTTGGCTTCTTTTGGTGATTCTAGTTTAGCTTCTTTTAGTGATTCTGGTTTTGCTTCTTTTGGTGTTGTTTTTGGCTTTTTACCCTCTAATTTTGTCTTACGCCAATGGTCATCCAGGTTCAAATTAGTGATTACCACATTAGTAGAACGAATTAAAACATCAAATTTTTCTCCTTTGCTTTTTTCTTTTTTCACACCTTCTATTGCAACACTATTATCTGCTATGGAAACTTTGGATATTTTTCCATCAACGCCACGATATTCTCCACGCATTACTTTTACTGTATCACCTAGAATAACGCGCATTGATCTTTTTCCATATTTTTTTTGAAGATCTTTTGACAGTGGGCTACCAAGCTGTTTACTTCTAATTGCCATTGTGGCTCGATAAATTTGGTAGTTTCGAACTTTAGTTGGTTTCATATCATACTACCATTGATGCTAAGCTTGCCAATCTTGGCCATTTTTCTGAGGCTTCTGCTGAAACAGGTCCTTTAATGTCGGTACCTTTCATCTCCCCTTCTGGTGTTACGAGTACTGCTGCATTATCTTCAAATGTAACTCTGACTCCATTTAATCTTCTAATAGCATATTTTTGTCTAATTATAATTGCACCATGAACCTGCTTTCTTAATTCAGCAGGTCCTTTTTTTACAACTACGTTAACATAATCACCAACTGCAGCTGCTGGCAGTCTTGAAACACGTGTTTTTATTTTGTGTACCATTATAATTTCTAAGATTTTTGCGCCAGAATTATCTGCACAATGTATTTGTGCGCCAACTGGTAACACTCGAGTTACATACGGTCTGAATTCCTCGACTCCTTTGGCTTTTCCTCTACTTCGTCCTTGTGACATTACTTCTTAACCTCTACAACTACATATGCAACAGCTTTAGAAATTGGTCTGCATTCAGCTGCAACAACATGATCCCCTTCTTGTACTTTGATACACTCAGGTAAATGGGCATGAATAATGCTTTTACCCCGGGCGTATCGTCTAAATTTACTGAAATAAATGTGAGTTGCTTTTTGTAACGTTACTGTTTGTTTAGCCTTTGTGCTTGAAACATTACCATCAAATAATTTGCCTCTTACAGCTAGTTTTCCATGAAAAGGACAATGTGCATCAGAACATTCCTTTTTTGGCGGTTCTACATTTAATCCAATATTATTTGTCATAACTTTATCCTCACTCTATCAAAAGGTCTCTTACAAAGTGATGAACCAAATAAAATAACGTCATCATTTTGAATAAAAAATTTCCACTTATTGTGATTTTTAGGAATTTTTTTGTATCCAATCGATGTATCTATTACGAACATTGATTTTGTTTCATCGATAATTGTTCCCTTCAATCCAAGAATTTCTTTATTTGAAGAATCAATAATCTCAGTTTTTAATCCAATTAACTCATGTAAAATAATATTTTCTTTGGTAATCATTGTTTTTTCATCTCATTAAGTCTTGTTAGGATTCTTGCGATGTCACGTTTTAACGGATTCATTTTTCCACTTTCTTTACGTAATGTGCCCTTTGCAGCTTCTGTTTTTAATTTACTGAGTTCAGATCGTGCTTGTTGTAATCTATCTTTAAGATCATTTTCATTAAATTCTCTGACTGTTTTCATTTTAATTCGTGTCATTACTTTAACTCGTCTTCCTCTTTTTCTAATGTTTCCAATCCTTTCATTTTTTCTTCTTCAATAGCAATTTGTTCAGTTTCTGTTTTAGCTTTGTACCCTTCAGCTGTTTTATCTCTTGATTCTACGGTATCAGCATCAACTTTTTGTTCCGCATCAACTTTTTGTTCCGCATCAACTTTTTGTTCCGCATCAACTTTTTGTTCCGCATCAACTTTCTTGGTTTTTCCTTCCTTCATTTCAAATTCAGGAATCACATTCTCTTTTATTGCTATTCTTATTCTTATGCCAATCAACCCCATCGCTGTTCTGACATGGGCAATGTCTTCGGACACAATAATGTCCGCATGGTGTCCAGCTCTTGGAAGTATTCCGGCAGTATGTTTTTCAAATGCTGAACGATCTCCTCTTAATTTTCCTGAAATTGTAATTTGGACCCCCATGGCACCACTATCCATTATTTGTTGTAAAGTCCACATAGTTGCACGTCTAAAGGCAGTGCCGCGTTCAATATGTGACGCCATTCTGTTGCACATGACATTTGGTGATAGATCTGGTTTTGGAATCTCAATAACTGATATCTGTGGATTCTTTAAACCAAATTCTTCACCTAATTTTTCTGTCAACTCCCTGATGCTTGTGCCTTTTCTACCTATGACAATTCCTGGTCGTGTAACATGTAATGCAACTCTGGTTCCTGTTGGAGTTTTTGAAATTTCTGCATGTGAAAAACCTGCGTCTTTGATTTTTTCTCTTAAGTAATCTTTGAGAAGCATCATGTTGTAATTATCTTTAATGACATTTTTCACAGCAGACATTATTAGATCTCCTGGGCCACCAATTCTATATGTGTCAGGACATTATTTTTTGGTGATGCTCTTCCAAAAGCACGTGGGATAAATCGCTTGATCAAAACCCCTTTGTGTACTGTAGCATTAACAATTTTTAATCTTTCTAAATCCATTCCTTTGTATTCTGCATTTGATTCTAAATTATCTAATAGTTTGATAAATTCAGTTGCTGATTTTTGAGGATAGCGACCTGACATTACTCCCGGATCAGATCTATGACCAACTTGATTTTTGTAGCGTCGAAATGGAACTGCACGTTGTTTGTTCACTACACTTTGAAGATAATCTCTTGCCTTTTCAATTGAAAGACCTTTTATCTGAACTGCAATTTCTCGCGCATGTTTATGAGAAATCTGTTTTTCTCTAACTGCCGCTCTAACATGACGAGTTGTATCATAATTTTGAAACGCATAATTAAATCGACCCAAATTTATCACTTCAGTGGAACGTAAAGACTTGAACGTGATGCGCCAACGCCAGGGGCACCATGTTGAACTCGTTTGTTTGTAATAACATATTCACCTAGATAATGACTTATCATTTCAGGCGTAATTGTAATTGGGATGAAATCTTTTCCTGAAAAAACATTAATTTCTACTCCAACCATATGCGGTAAAATTATCAAATCTCGAAGATGGGTTCTGACTGGATTTTTACTCTTTCCTGCTTTTTTAGCTTTAATCTCTTCTATCAGCTTTCTTTTCGCATCTGTGATTCCTCTAGTAAGGGATCTCCGTTGCCTAGCTGGAAATAATTGGAATAATTGTTCAAAGGAGACTGATTCCAATTCCGAAAGAGGAATACCACGATAGTCGAACTTCTTAACCATTTTCTTATCACTTTTGTATTTGTGGGGCTTCTAAAACCATATTATAGCATTCCTATTTTTGTGGCTAGATCTCTAGCTTTTTCTATAGACTCAAATTTAACAAACGCCTTTTTGCCATAGACTGTTCGTGCTGTGTTGATGCCCACGGCTTTTTCATTATATAATGTTTGAACAGCTTCAATAATTTGGTGTTTGTTGGAAAATTTATCAACAATAAAACAAACCTTACTTTCATTTTCTACCATGGCAAATGTCTTTTCGGTAACATATGGTCTTAAGACAATTTTCATGGCTTGTTGTGTGTTCATTTCAACTTCTCCATTAATTCTAAGTGTGAAGATTTAATTTTTCCAATTTCATCTAAAGCACTTTTAGAAAAAACTGTTAACCTTATTGGACTTGAGCCTGGGGCTAAATCTAAGACGCTAAGATCTTTAACTGCTCTGACCTCTACACCACGAAATGAACCACATGCCTTAGCTAGATTTGTAGAAGATTTTGTTACAAATAACACACTCTTTCCTTTCTTTTTTCCTCTTCCCCTTAGAGCAGATTTACCTGTTCTTGGTTTGCGAGATTTTAGTCGGTTTATGTCTTGTGTAAGGTTTAACGCGTCAAACAGTTTTGACATCTCTTTTGCTTTTGAGATTGATTCAATCTTGTCAGAAACTATAATTGGAAATGAGTTTATTTTTTCTATTTTGTGACCTCTAGATTCCACTAATTCTTTAGAAGATGTAGCTGCAATTGCAGAACATAATGCAAGTTTGTTTTCCTTCTTGTTGATCTTTTTATAAATTACTTTATCTACCGTTGGTGGATGAGCTTGTCTACCACCTCTGACAGATGCAACACCTCCGCCTTCTCCTTGTCTACCTCCTCCACCACCTCTCATTCTGGCTATTCTAGCTGTACCATGTCCAGTTGGAGGATCATTTGATCTAGCAACTACATCCATCCCAGCCGTCGGATGCCTTCCCTGTCTTTGAAAATGGTGTGAATCAAGATTTGTATACGCCTTATGGATTAAATCTTTTCTAAATGGTGTAGAAAAAATTAATGGTAATTCAATTTCTTCTTCTTTAGTACCATTTGTAGATAAGGTAACAACTTTCATTAAATCACAACTTCTAAGATATTTGGTTTAACAACTTTAGATGGAATGTTCCTGATCTGTGATCTTAGTTTGATTAATCTTCTATAAGTTCCAGGGACTGATCCCTTCAAAATAATATAGTCACCTTTTACAACACCAAAATGTTTGTAGCCTCCATCTGGATTAATGCTGTAATCTTTATTTTCAGTATTACTCATAATCATGATTCGTTTATTGTATTCAGTACGTTGATGAAATCCTAGTTGTCCAGCGCGTGGAACAGTATACATTACATTTTGTGGGGAGATTGGACCGAGAGTACCAACCTCTCTCACAGTTTTTCTTGATTTATGTTGTTTTCTTTTGACTCCCCATCTGGCAAGTACTCCTTGCCATCCTTTGCCTTTGGTTATGGCGCCTACATCAACGCCGGCACCAATTTCAAAAACCTGGTCAATTTTTACTTTTTTACCCAAAAGCTCTTTTACAAAAGTAAATTGTTTTTTTATGTCACCGCCTTTAACCATTGCTTCAAAAACATATGGTTTCTTTTGATCAAGACCAATATTGTGTGGTGAAACAGCGATAATAGCAAAAATCTCTTTAATTCTACCAAGCATCTTTTCTGCCCTTTCTAATGCTTTTTCATTATTTTTTAGAGACAGATGTTTTGAAATTTCTTTTGGAATGTCTTCAGAATAAACATCAAATTCCGCATGGTGTCCGTAATGATCTTTTGAATATCCTCGTACTCCTAAAACTATGACTGGTGGAGTGACAATAACTGTACCGAGACTTACAAGCTGTTTTCCAAAATTTGGAGTTTTTTCACGGTCATCAATACTAACTATTTGGACACAACCTGCTTTGAATCCAGCATGAGCTAACAATTTTGGTTCTTCAGAGGAAACATCCGGCCAGCCCCGCAGTCTTGATTCCATACTTTTGGCACGTCCTTTAGGCAAGTACGCAATACTTCCTCTACGTGGTTGACTATGTCTACGGTGTCCCATGAATAAACGGAAGAAGTCGTTAACCCCATTATATATCTACTACAGTTTTTTACAATTTTTTAAAATTTTTATAAAAAATGATGTTTATGATTGTAATAAATCACTAGCAGCTAACCAAATGCTAATTCCACCAATGATCAAACCAATTGCTCCAACCGCAATTGCTAAAATTAAAAATTTTTTTTGGTTTATCATGATCCACCTATTTTTTTACATATTAATGATGATCTGCATGATATAAGTTAAGAATTGAAAGTGTACCAAGTATTGCTTCTTCGAGTCTAACTGTTTCTGTACCTTGATCAGGAAAAAAATTAAGAGTTTTGGAATTTTGAATTTGTTTTATTCTACTTCCCAAAATTTCATGAATATCTTTATTCGTGGATCCATAGACAACAAGAATTGGTTTTTTTGAATCAATGTATTTTTTGATTAATGACTGTGAAATTATTTTCCCTTTTCTGGATGTTAAGATAGTATTCCCAGGCCAAGATGAAATCAATGAAAATAAATCACTCCTCTCTTTAACCATGAATCCCCAATATTGTGAAATTTCCTCCCTCGTAATTTCTTTTATGATTAATTCAGGATATCCTTTCTTGAATTGCGCTGTAATTCGTTTTCCAACGTTTGCTTTGCCATAATATGGAATTAATTGATTTATCCCAAAATTCACAAATTTTTTTCCTTTGCTACTTATCACAACTCCATCACGTATGTCATTAATTTTGATTTTTTTGGGATCAGAAGACATCAGATGACTTGAGATTTTTAGTGGATGCAAAATACCAGCATATTTTAAAGTGTCAATTCGAGGAAAAAGTGCTTTTCGTAAAAATGGAGGAGTATCTAGATACTTTAGTATTGTAACTAAAAGTTCTTGGTCATTTTTTTTATTCCAATCTTTGTAAATGTAGATAGTACTCACCTTAAAAATTGCGCAGGCACGTGCAATATCTGAAATCTTTCGTGATTTATCTAATTTTGTAAGATCATCAGATAGCGAAGAGTTAGGAATTGCGATTGAAATATTCAATAAAAACACATTTGGGCTAATTAAAATAATTTTTAGCTTTTCTCTACCGGGTATTTTTCTTTTGCAGTTTTGGCATAATTTGAAATTTTTTGGTCAGAAATAATTTCAAATTGTTTTGTATCTGTTTTAATTTGAGCCATTCTGATATGTTGAGTACCTACTTTGTCATCACTAGCAAGATAAATTGATGCTGTTGCTAATACAGACACATCATCAATTGAAAAATCTTCTTTGTAATTTTTTTCCAAAAATTCAGTTACTTGGTCTGAACCAGAACCTATGGATACTGCATCATAAGAAATGTAGGTTCCACTTGGGTCTGTAAGGAATAATTGTGTTTGGTTATTATTATCAACCCCGCCTATTATCAATGCAACACCAAATGGTCTAACACCAGCATACTGAGTGAATTGCTGGCATTGATCTGCAAGATGTTTCACAACCGTTTCAACATCAACCGGTTCAGCATAAATTAATTTGTTGCTTTGAGAAAAAAATCTTGCATTATCAACTTGGCTACGTGCATCTGGGATATAGCCAGCAGCTGCAACTCCTATATGATCATCAACCTGAAAAATTTTTTGAGCTATTTCAGAAATTTGAAGTTTGCGCGGTTTTTCTTCTACAGCGATTACTATGCCTTCTTTGGCTTTGACGCCGACTGCAATAGTGCCTCTCCTAACAGTTTCAAGCGCGTATTCAACTTGGTATAATCTGCCATCTGGAGAAAATACAGTGATAGCTCTGTCATAACCTTGTTGTGTAGGAAGCAATTCGTTTTTCATGCTTTAAAAGTTTAATTTAAACTAAACTTTTGTTGACTAGAGTTAAACGAATTTTTTTCCGGCTTAAGGTTTAATTTAAGTCTAGCCACACTTTCAAAGCGTGCGATTTGAAATTGAATTTACAGGTCACCAAAACATAAGATCACTCCACGAAAAAACTATTGAATTTACAAAAGAATCTCATTTGACTCCTGAAGGAGATTGCATATTGGGCGTAAATGCTTCGTGTGGGTGTAAAGACATTCCAATTGAAATGAAAAAAATCTTAAAGAATTCTAACACTGTGATCAGATTCTCAATAAAAGTTAATGACTATTCAATTGAAATTGTTGGTAAAGGTCACAATGACCTTCTCCTAGATGATTCTAATGATATTGTATTGCGAAAAAGTGAATTTATCTGCCCAAGAACACTAGCAATTAGCTGTGATAAATCATCTGTTTCAATCCCCAGAGATATGGTTCAATTGTTAAATGATCCTAACACGAAAGGAACTTTCTTAATTGAGGTTTAGTCTCATTTTCTTTGATTTGTGAAAAATTAACACTTAGTTGTGTGAATAATCAGACCACACCAAATAATAGTAATTTTTCAAAATGATATCAACTATCAAATCCCCTGCTCCAATGCCCAAACTTTTGTTTTAGGGGATTTGGTGGATTTAAAAAAAATTTTGTTTAGATTTTATAGGATAATTACATTTTAGCTATGTGGGTCTTAAAACAAAACTTTTGGTTGTGTTACCTCTAGCAATTTTTGCAGTAATCATTTTTGGCTTTGCTGTTTATAATACAGCTTGTAAAAATTCAAATTTTGACTTTTTTGGATGTTAGAATTATGCCTATAAATTACAATATATTGTAAAAACGAATTTATCGAGATTTTCTTAAACAATAAGATTCTATCAAATTGGTGCATAATCATAAAATTGAGTTATCGCTCAGAAAAATGCCTACTGATATACAACTAAAAAAACTAAAAGAATACCTTAGGGGAATGCCAATTGAAGAAGTATTATCCGGTTTAAAATTTGCAAAAAATAGGTGGACTGCAAAAGATGCAGGTGTTCTAAAAGTAGGAAGAAAAAGCATTATCAAAAAAGAGGTGCATTCGGTTACGACAGAGCAAGCTCAGTGGCGTTTGAAAAACTGGAAAATGATGATTGCGAATTATCGAAGACGAGGTTATAGCTATCCAACTATTTCTAGAATCAAAAAAATCTTAATTCAAAAAAGTAAAAAAAAATCAAAGTAAATATTTCCTTAAAGACATTCATCCCAAAAAATGAGAGTAAATTAGAACTTTGAAAGTATTTTCTAGATGAATGTTTCTCTCTTTAGTGCTTCTTCTTCTTTAAGATCAGATGGTATCTCTGGTATGCTAGATTTTGTTTGACCTTCAATGATTTTGTGTGCTTCTTCTAAGATTGACAATGTTTCAGAATTAGAAGCATCATTCAAAGCTAGTGAATTGTTGTCATTAATTGTTGAATCTTTCAAGACATCGCCAAGCATGTTAGACAAGTCTTGCATGTAGGCATTAGCCTCTGGCATTATGGCACCAATTGATGTGCCGAGTCCTTTGATAATTGACATAGCTGGACTAAGAGTAACTATAACGTCACCTAATTCTGAAACTGTGTTGAGTCGAATTTGAATCTGTTCCATAGCAAGTTTTGCGCCACCAATCATTCCTCGCATTTTGCGTATTTGATTAAGCTCGATTGCATAAGCTTTGGCATAAGTTTCATTATTAGATCTTTTAGCAGTAACAATTTTATCAAAAACGAAATCATGTTTTTTCTGTAAATTCCCATGAATAGTATCTAATTTTGTAATTTGAAGTTGTAATTTTCTTTGTGCGTCATCAATTTTATTTTTTATTGGAGCTTTTGGCCTAATTTTGTCAATTACTTTTTGTGAAAGACCCAATTCATCTCCTGATCTATTCCATTTTATCATTACCGAATTTCTCTTAAAATGTCTTTAAAAATTGGTTTTAAACAAAAATGTATCTTATTACCATGTAACTTCAGTTACACCACTCTGTGGTTACATAACTAACCAAAAGTAAGCGTGTAGATTTCAAAATCTGGGCCCGTTACTATGATCTTTAGTACATGTGAAGCCGCTCTTTCACTGTTAACAATATTGATCAAACCAGATTCTAATGTTATCAATTTATTACCAGAAATCAAATCTCTACCAGAATATGAACTCGAAATAGGGTCATCATCAAGATAAAACTCTAACTCCGCATAATTTGCTGTTACAATATTTACCTCCTTCGCATGATATGGCACCACAATTGAACCAGTATTGGAAACTAGCTTCATACCGCCTTCCTGGTTTTTCCAGGTTCCATCTAAGTAGAAGAAATGCTGTTGTAAATTATTTGGAATAGAATATGTAACCACTTTTCCAGGATTGAATCCTTCTTCATTGCCAAGCTGATTTCTACCTTGAGCAAATTTGTATCCAAAATATAATTCTGGAGTTCTAAAAGATGTGTGTTGGAATTCTTCAATATCGACTAATGATTCTGCCGATGCCATTTGAACGCCTAATGCTTGTGCTCTTTCTTCAAGTAATTGTTGAATCACTTTTTCAGTTTCTTTGTAAGAACCTTCACCTATGTGATCATATCTGATATAGCCTTCATGATCAGCAACATACTTCCTTGGCCAGTATCTGTTTTCAAACGCCTTCCAAGTTTTCCAGTCATTATCAAGAACTACAGGGTAAGTTATTCCATACTTATCTACTGCCATCGCAACATTATTGACATTTTTTTCAAATTCAAATTCAGGAGAATGAATTCCAATAATTAATAATCCATCATCAGAATATTTTTCATTCCATTCAGTAACGTATGGTAATGTTCTTACACAGTTAATGCAACTATAAGTCCAAATATCGTATAGAACCACTTTATTTTCCATGTCTTTACTCAGTTGCTCTGGTGTAGTATTGAGATAATGTGCAATTCCAACTAATTCTGGGGCTATTTTGTACTTAGATTTATCAACATCAGAAACTTGGAATAGATCTTGATTATTTTTCTGAGAAGTTTGTATTGATTCTAATGAAGAAAACGCAAAACTAATGCCAAATATAATGGATAAAATAATTACCCCGAAGATTACTGCTGTTTTTGATTCAGTTTTCAATTTATCAACCTAACAAAACTAGCTCATTCAGCAATGGAAAATTAGCAATTAATGCTAATTGATTTGTGAAAACTAAAACTCCCAATAATATTATCAGCGAACCAAGAATTAGTGAATAATATTTTAGATGTTTACTCATAAAATGAATTAATTTTGTCGCTCTTGAGAAAAATACACCCATCAAAATAAAAGGAATTCCAAGTCCAAGAGAATAAACTAGAAGCAGATTAAATGCAATTGAGGGAGTAGTTGCTGCTAAAGTGAGAATTGTGCCTAAAATTGGTCCTACGCATGGCGTCCATCCAGCTGCAAATGCTAAACCAAAAACAAATGACATTGGATAGCTAGCTTTAGGTTTTTTTAGGAAGAATCGTTTTTCAATATTTAATGATTTTAGTTTTATACTAAGAATCAAAAATGCGCCAAATCCAATGATTATGATCCCTCCAATTTGATTAAAGCTGTCAATCAGTTCACCGGCAGAGCTACCTAGAACACTGTTAATCATCACGCCAAATGCAGAGAATACTACTGAAAACCCTAGTACAAAAAATACTGTATTTAAAATTATATTTGTTCGATTGACTGTGATGCTTTTTGTTCCATTTTTTAGATTAAGCTCAGTAATTGTAGTGCCAGAAAGATATGCTAAGAATGCTGGAATCATTGGAAGTATACATGGTGCCACAAAAGAAGCTAATCCAGCAAGCGCAGCGACAGCTAGAGTAACTTCTGTCATGATAACATCTAGCAATTTTTACTTTAAAGGATTCTTCCAGATCTTTTCATTATTTGCTACAATTCCTTTTTATTTGAGCCCAAATTATCTGTGAGTGTGAATAAGCGATTTGTGATTGTTGGTATTGTTCTTGGTACAATGATCACTATTGCATTCTTTGCCGGCTCACCAATGTTTGGTGGTATGGACATGCTAAGATGATTACAAAATTTTGAATTTTTTCCCAGCAGATTCAAAAACATCTAGTACACTCTCAATTTGTTTTTTAGTTAGCCATGATGTGACAGAAAGGCGTATTCTGGCTTTATTCTTAGGAACTGTTGGAAATCTTATGGGTTGTGCATAAACCCCTTTATCAAAAAGATATTTACCAAAATTAAGAGTGGTTTTTTCTCGTCCTATGATGATTGGAATTATATGAGTTTTTGAATCAATTTTGTATCCAATTTTTTTTAAGCCAGACGAAATAGTATGTACATTTTTACCAAGTTTTTTCCTAAACTTTTCTCGATTAGAATCAAAACGTTTTATTGAATATTCAACAAAAATAGAAGGTAACGCAGATGTATAGATGAAAGATTTTGATTTGTTAATACAAAGATCAACAACATTTTTTTGTGATGCCACATAACCGCCAAATGAGCCTAGTCCTTTACTTAAACTACTAATATACAAATCAATTTTTTTTGAAACGTTGAAATAATTTGCAGAACCTTTTCCATCTTGCCCTACTGTAAAATCACCATGTGCGTCATCTAGAACTGTGATGATATTTTTTTGCTCTGCAAATTCTGTAATTTCTTTTAAATTAGCAAAATCCCCATCCATACTAAATACTCCTTCAGTAACAATGAATGTTCTTTTGTATTTTTTATCGAGTTTTAATTTTAAATCATTAATGTTATTGTGTTTATAAATTGAAATCTTTGCATTTGATAATTTACAAGCTTCAATTATACTGGCATGATTTAATTCATCACTAAGAATTTGATCACCTTTTTGTATTATTGCGGTAATTGAACCTAAATTTGCCATATATCCTGTAGGAAAAATTAAGGCATTTTGTTGTGATTTGTGTTTGGCGAGTTTTTTTTCTAAAATATTAAAAGCTAAATCATTACCTGAAACTAGTCTTGAACTTGATTGTATTTGGTTTGTAGCTAGTTTTATTGATGGAATTCCAAGATAATCATTTGAGCATAGATTGAGTAATTTTTTTCTATTAATTGTAATAAATGCCCCACTAACTTTTCCAGATCGTAATTGTCTATACAAATCATTTTTTCTAATTTTTTCAAGTTGAGAATTGATATAACTAAACTTAGGCTTCAAGCCCAATCTGTTTAATCATTTGTATGTCTTTTTGTGGGTTATTTCCATTCATTGTTAAATATCCTGAGGTAATGATGCCATTTGCACCACTTTGGAGTAGTTCTTCACCATCATCATCTAAAATTAGCTCTCTACCTCCTGAAATTTTAATTATTGAACGTGGTAACAAAAATCGTAAAACTGCAAATGTTCTAATGATTTCTGATTTAGGTAACTGAGCTTGAAGCTCTAAAGGAGTTCCAGGCATCGGAACAAGAATGTTCATAGTAACCTCTTCTGGAGATAATGATGCAATGTCAAAGATCAATTCTAATCTTTGGTTTCTAGTTTCACCCATTCCTAAAATTCCTCCAGTACACAATTGGAGACCTGCATTTCTCGCTATTTTTAGTGTGTCAATTCTATCTTGAAATGTATGTGTAGTACAAATTTCTCGAAACTTTGATCTAGCTGTTTCTAAATTATGATTATATCTGTGCACTCTTAATTCTTTGAGTTTATTTGCTTGGTTTTGTGTAAGAAATCCTAAACTACAATCAACTTTAATCCCAACCCTTTGATTAATTTCTTCTATTATTTCACAAACTTGCTTGAAATCGTTAGGTGATGGTTTTCTCCATGCTGCTACTAAGCAATAAGAAGTTGCACCATCATTTTTTGCTTTTTGTGCCCCATGTACAATTTCAGTGACTGGTGGAAGTTGATATTTTTCGATTTGTGTATCATAGAATGCAGATTGTGCACAAAAAACACAATCTTCACTGCATCCATTTTTTTTGATATTATTCAACTCTTCAACATCAACTTTCAATCCATTGAATTTCCTAGTTATTTCATTAGCTGCTTGTGCTAAAATTCTTAGAGATTTATCAGAAACATTAAAGAGATCTTCTGTTTCTTTTAATGATAAATCTTCCCCTGATAGAACTTTTTGCTTACAATTCTGGATGATTTTATGCTCCATTTTCAATATAAAATGAATTCAGTGCTCTAAATAAGAATATTGGAAAGGTTAACCTAGAATTATTTTCAGGTTTACTATGTTATGGCTTTGATGGTTTTAATTGTTCTCCGGAGTAGTAAATTCAGCTCTTTTTGTGAAATTGCTAGTGGAGGAACAAGCATGATGATATTTCCAAGTGTTCTGAGGTAGATTCCATTTTTCCTGCCTGCTTCAAATACAAGTTTATTGAATGATTTTTTTGTTGAAATTGGAGTTTTCTTTTTCTTATCACTAACTAGTTCAATACCCATAAGCATGCCTTTATGCCTAACATCTCCCACATGCTGAAGTCTTGAAATTTCAGAGATTTGATCTTCAAATATTTTTGATGTGATTTGAATTTTTTTTATAAGTTTGAATTTTTCATAAAGCCGTAAATTCTCATTCGCGACTGCAGCTGCAATTGGGTTTCCAGTATAAGTATGACCGTGAAAAAGATGTTTAAAATCATAAAAATCACCTAAAAACGAATCATAGACTTTTTTTGTGGTTAATGTTACTGCCAAAGTAAGATAGCCACCAGTTAACATTTTTCCATATGCAACAATGTCTGGCTGACTTGATTGTGCAATATACTCAACCATTGATCCAAGACGACCAAATCCTGTTGCAACTTCATCTAAAACAAACAATACGTTATATTTCTTACAAAGATTTTTTATCTTTCTTTGAAATCCATCAGGATAAATTATTACGCCGCCTGCAACTTGTGCACCACTTTCCATTACAAATACTGCAATAGAATCATCTTTTAAAAATAGCTTTTTAATTTTATTTAGACAATAATTTTGATATTCTGGATATGTATAATCATTGGGCACTCGATATTTATTGGGAACTGGAATTCGGATTGTAGAAAATAATTGTTTTTTAAATTTAGAGAAAAACTCTGGTACATATCCAACTGACATTGCTCCAAATGTATCACCATGATAACCATTTTCTAATGTTACAATTTTTGTTTTATTTTTAATTTTTTTATTTTTCCAATACTGCAATGCAATTTTAAATGCAATTTCCATTGCAGTTGAGCCATTATCGGAATAGAATACTTTGTGCATTCCTGGTGACATTTTTACTAATTTTTTTGCTAGCATTTCAGCAGGTTTATTTGTTAAATTAAACATTGGCGAATGTTGGAGTATTTTTGATTGTTTAATTATTGAAGTGATTAACTCTTTTTTTGAGTGGCCCCAAACATTACACCACATACTTGCTACACCATCAAGGAGTTTTTTACCGTGAGAATCTGTAAGCCACATACCTTTTGCTTTAACTATCTCATCAAAACTAACCCATTCTTTCATCTGAGTGTTTGGATGCCAGACAAAACTATCTTGATTCATTTATCACTTTAGCTAAATTCTTCTTAATAACCAACCGATGAAAGATTAATCAACAAAGTTGATTCATCATTCATGTTGAAATCTTATTTTATTACAGGAACTGATACTGATGTTGGAAAAACTTGGATCACTGCAGGTTTAGCAAGAGCATTGCATAATGTTGGAATTGATATTGGTGTCATGAAACCTTTTGCTGCAGGCAATCCACAAAAGATTGGTTTTAAATCAAAAGATGTTGAAATTTTATTGAATGCCGCTAAAGTTAATGACCCAGAAAATTTAGTCAATCCACAATTTTTTCAGATTTCTGCATCACCATACACTGCAATGAAAAATCCTAATGTTAATGAAAAAGTTGATATTAATTTGATTTTACAATGTTTTAAAAAATTGACCAAGATTCACGAATCAATATTTGTAGAAGGTATGGGTGGCATCATGACACCGATCTTGAAAAATTATTTTGTAACCGATTTGATAAATGATCTTGATTTAGAATCAATAGTTGTCACTAGAACGAGAATTGGCACGTTAAATCACACTATAATGACTTGTAAAATTGCTAAACAATATGGGATTAGAGTTAAAGGAATTATAATTAATGATATTGATCCAGATGGTTATGATGTTGAGACTTTAAAAGATGACATTGAAGACATCACAGGAATTTCTGTTTTAGGATCCATTCCTTTTTTTCAAACTCTAGATGTTGATCAGATGGCAAAAATCTTCCAAAATAATTTTGATTTGAAAATCCTAAATTGAGTTGGGTTAAAACTCTATTCGTTGAAACTGTATCGACGTTCGCCTCTAAATTCGGGTGTTGTTTGTATCTCAACTAAGATAAATTCTTTTTTTGGAGACAAAAGTGATTGATCTATAGTTAGCTTATTTTCATGAATTTTTTCATATTCTTCGTGAGAAAGTTTCTTTCTAGTGCCGATTTCAGCCTCAATATTCATGTCTTTAACTACTGATTCGTATTCTGGCTGAATTACTCCACTGAAAACCATGGCGCTAGAACCAGAGCCATAGGAACCAAACCCAACTCGTTTTCCGGCTAAATCAACACCTTTTTGATATTCAAATTCTAAACTACTTCTAAATCCAAGGTATAATGATGCTGTATACAAATTACCAATCATTTTTGATGCTATCAATGAACTTGAAAGTTTCGATTCATAAACTTCCTGGAACTCTTCGGTGGCAGTAAATCGTTTTGTAAACTCATGATCTTTCTCCATAAACTCTTGATCACCTAGAATTGACTCTATAGTACCACGTGGGTCATTTGGTTGGGGCTCTGCCATACCAATCTTATCAATTAGTGGTTTCCATCTTGGTAAACTTCTCCATTCATGACGAATCAAATATGCAAGAGCCTTTTTACCCATGTTTGCATATGGAAGATGCATGTTAAAATAATCAATGTAATCTAAAACTGTTTCATCTTTTCCTATTTCAATTAATCCTGATGAAATTACCTTATTTTTCCAAGCTTCAAGCGCTTTTCGTACTTGAATCAAGTAAAGTAGATTAGAATATTGACCATGAACAATTGGGGTCTCCTTTCCAAATGGTCTATAGAAATCATAATCATCTTTGATTGATGTAGCTGTAACCTTTGGGTCAAAGGCCAAAAGTCTTGGTTTATCATTTAATAACATGGCTATTGCACCAGCTCCTTGTGTTGCTTCTCCAGAAGAACCTAAATCATATTTTGCAATATCAGATACAACAACAAGCGCACTTTTGCCTTCGGCCTCTCCAGCCCTGATCCAATTGGCATTATCATACAATGCATAAGATCCTGAAACACATGCAAATTTTGTTTCAATTCCACCACAGTGTTCAAATGAACTACTACCATAAACTTGCTCCAACATTCCGATAACATACGAATTCATTGCCTTTGATTCGTCAAATGCGGATTCCGTGGATACATATAATCTACCAATAGACTCAGGAGAAAGTTTGTTTTTTTGCATAATTTTCAGGCAAGCGTTTGCTGCAAGGCATGCAGGATCTTGATTTGTGTCAACCATGGCCATTTTTGAGACTCCAAGGCCTTTTTCGAGTTTTGCAGGAT
>JACZSC010000084.1 GCA_022574415.1 Nitrososphaerota archaeon
GCCATCTGTGATTGCAGTCATATGAAAGAAGATCATGATGATTCCGAAGATAACGATGAATGTCTGTATGAAGACTGTGACTGCAAAAAATTTGAAAGTTTCCAACTTAATCTCTATCCACGTAAAAAGAAAAAAATTGTTACTGATATCAAATTTTTTCAAGAAAGTGACGTAAAAGAGGATTCACTAACTTGGAATTGTCTTTATGTACACAAATACAAATCACAAGAAAAGTGAGTTAGTCACCATCGCCTAAATTCACTCTTACATGTTCACCAGGATAATGTTCATAAATTTTCTTCGAATAACACTTATCACATAAAGGCCCATTAATTTTCCATTCCTTCATAGGCATGTATTTTTTTTCTATATGTCCTTTACAAATAGTACAATTTTCTTTTAATGTCAAATTGACAAGTCCTGTTTTTTTTCTATATAAAAATCATTTTTAATAATATACTAATTTTTCAATTATATTAAAAATTATGTTAAATAGAAGCAAGTTAAAGAAAAAATGGTAGCAAGTCTGGCCAAAGTAAATCTCCTGCAATTTTTGCTTGGCAGATTTCTACCTTTTTAAGAATTAATTATAGAAGATTACTAACAAGTTTTTTGATCGAGTCTATTTCATCCTCTTCCTGTTTTATTTTTTTATCAACAACACGTAACATTGCATCATTCCAAACATGATGAGAGAAGAAATTATGTTTAGTATTAGCAAGTTCAATTTCGTCATCTACTACCGTATCTTCCAAAAATTTTGTTACTATTATATCGGTAAGTTTCAGAATTCTGGAATTTAACTTAAAACTGCGAAAAACAGGCTCTAATTTGAGAATATCCTGTTTGAAATCCCCTCTTGTCTCAAGTATTCTTTTGTGTAAAATTCTAAAATAAACAGCTACATAGAATAAAGTGGCGTATCTTTTCGTTTTGTGTTTACCTTGTTTTCCATATTGCAAGGCCTTCTTTGCATATTCTTTTACAAGATAAGGATAAAGCAATAATTTGTAATCATCTTTTAAATTTTCATTAAAAACTTCATCATACTTACTTCCCCTTGGCAAAAATTGTGCTGGAGAACTATATGACTCGGTAGGTCTTTGTTCTATCCCAGCAACTAATACTTGAATAGCATCTTTTGCCACAATTACTTTCTTATGATTAATTGGAAGATAGTTATTGTAAATAACATCTCCTTCAAATTCAGCTTGTTCAGATTTTGTTTTACTATCAAAAGAACCTGCTTGAATTTCATAAAAATAGCTGTTGCTCTTTAATTGAGATTTGATTGATTTATGAAAATCCATTAATGAAACTAAATCTTTACCTCTAACCGAATTCTGTGAATTCCTATATTTTGTAATGTTGTTCTGATCTTGTTCATCATCTGCCCTAATTATTGTAACAGTAATAGTACCTTCCATATTTCGTGTACGCTTTGCATGATCTAGAATAGAATTTGATGTTTGGGCACCATTAACTATTTGTGGGGCATGTAAAATTAATACATTTTCTCCAAGCTCCTCTATATCACTAACTACAATTGTAATTCCATTATTATAATAAAAAAACTTGTCAGGATTAGTTTGCAGCGTTTCTCTTAATCCTTTATTCACTGAAGTTTTGAACTGCATCCATTGTCGAATATTTGACTCGAATACATAATCTCTATTTTTGGTCACAAATTCAGTAAGTTCACGTAATTTTAAAATTCCAAGAATTGTATTCTCATGCCGAAGCATTTTTTCCAATTTTATAGATGATTTTTTTCCGGCAGCTGGTTTTTTGATTCTATCCCATAATCTTTGAACAATTTCATTGATGTCAACAATCTCAACATCACCATCTTCATATTCCACTCTCTGATCTGTTACATAGCAACACTCAATCTTGAGATTTTTTTCTTGAATATTGCTAACAAGATGCGCTAATTCTGGTCGCATTTTAGAAACATCCTTCTCAAGAAGTCTTTTCACATCTTCTTTGAATTTAACAATAGCGTCAGCAGAATGCGATGTGCCAAACTTTGATTGAAATAATCTGATCTTGTTATCGGAAAAATCTACAGGTAGATAAGCATCAATACCTAGATCATTTGCCCCATCAATTATTGCATCTGCAGCATCATCTTCTGTTGCTTCAAACACTCTAGTCAATACCCATTGAAGAAAATTGTTTCCTTTCTCTACATCACTTTTTGCACTTTCAACGTAATCACAAATGCTTTCACTGATGTTTTCTGCGAAACCTTCTAGTGGAATACTAGAATTTTTTTGAACTAGTAATGATCTTGATCCTGGAATGTATTCTAACAAACTATTTTTGTTTTGACTCAATCAAACCTTGTAATATATCATGTATTTAGAAAAGATGGTAATTACATAATAACTCAACTTCAAGTTTTAAAAAAATTAGAGGTGAGGGAGGGAGTTGAACCCCCTTGTATAGGCTTTGCAGGCCCACGCATAACCGCTCTGCCACCTCACCGCAGTGAGAAAAACACGTTTGCAACAATTAAACTCTTTAGATCAGAATTTGTTAAATGGTTTTGAAGCGATTCATGTCTGATTCTTTAACTTTTTTAATCCATGCATTTCTTACATCTTCTCCTTTCACAGTTTTTCTTTTTGACTGAGACACTAAATCGACAGCAGTAATTGCAATATCCTCTGCAATTTCTTCTATAATTCTTCTTAATTCATTTGCTGATTCATCACTAACTCTTTGAGCTCCTGATTTTTTTAAAATTCTGTACATTGCAGATAATCCAAACTCGGAGGATTTCATTAATTGAATTCTTCATGCAGATGATAAAAAACTTTGAGTGAAAAAATATCACAAAAATATCGATTTCTACAGACTATTTAGGGAGACTTTAGCTGGAAAAATTATGAACTGGATTCTAGACTCTCATATTCATTTATCCGATTCTCAATATGACACAGAAATTCAGTATATAATCAGAAGTATGGAAAAATTGCATATCAAAGCATGTTGTGTCTCAATGGATAATCCAAATTCAAAAAAAACACTTGAGCTTGCTATGGAAAGTGACCTAATTTTTCCATTTGTAGGAATTCATCCAGAAAAATTCAAGGATAATTTAGATGATATGGAAGAGTTGATCTTACAAAATAATGATAAAATTTCAGGAATCGGAGAAATAGGTCTTGATAGAACTTACATCGAGTCAGAAGAACAATTTATTTTACAAAAAAAAGTATTTGAAACTCTATTATCTCTTGCCGAAAAACAAAAAAAACCCGTTTCAATTCATTCCAGAAAAACTCTTGACGAAATCTATGAAATTATGCCATCTTATTCCATTAATGGTGTATTGTTACATTGGTTTGATGGAAATAAAAAACAATTACAAAAAGCGATGGATATGGATTTTTTTGTATCTTATGGGCCAGCTATGATATATGCAACAGATAAACAAACCCTCCTTTCAAAAACTAACAAAGATAGGATCCTGGTTGAAACTGATGGTCCAGTAAGATTTTCAAAATGTTTCGGTTTTAAACCTGCACAAATTAGCTTTATTCCCAGTGTAGTGTTTTGCGCCAGCAAAATTCTTAGAGAAACATATGACGATTTCTCAACTATTTTAGAACAAAATTCAAGCAACTACCTAGGCATATAGGTATAAAAAACCCCCTTCGATTATCGGATGAGTGGACAGAATCAAAAAACTTTCGATACAAGTCTTAGAAAATAATAAAGCTGATTTTGGTATTAATTTTGATGAAAATAAAAAAACCTTGGACGGCATTACAATAATTCGTTCTAAAATCCTCAAAAATAAAATTGCTGGGTATATCACAAGATTTCTTAAACATGAAGTGCTTGACAAAAAGATGCAGGAAGAAAAACTTGCCAAACAAACCAAATTAGATGAAGAAACTTCTGAAAATTTAGATTCCAATGCTTCTGAAGTAAAATCATCCACACCTTATGACGCTCCGCAGACTGAAGAAAAAACACAAAAAGTTCCTGAAAACACTTCAGAATAAAAAATTAATGCTGGTATATTGTTGGTTTAATATATTGATGCACGTCAAATTTTTGGGTGGTGCAAAAAAAACATTCCCTACTGGAGAGATAACTATTGATGATTCCGATCTTACTATACACACACTTCTTGATCTACTCAAATCAAAAAAACCATTGAATACTCCCAAATTGGATGTTAACAATCTCCTTATTGCTGTCAATGGAGTTGATTCGTCCGCACTAGATGGAAAAAATACGCAATTACATGATAATGATGTTATTAGTATCATTCCAGTCATTCATGGTGGTTCTAATTCGCGAACCCAGTTTCAAATCAATAAAATGCTGATCGAAATATTTGAAATTAATTCCAAATCTAGATTGAATGTAGATTTTCTAGATAATCTGAGAAATAAATTTCCAAATTTGATTCTTCAAGGTTTAGAAACTAGATTTGTTTTAGGTAAATCACATGCCAAAAAAATTATCCAAATCTCACTTAAAGCAAAAAAAAATCAAGCCATGCTTTCAAAAAAACTAGAAATAGACATTTTAATGAGATTTGCTTGTACGACTCAAATCTCTAAAGCTATTCAAACTGCAGGAATAAAACCCAGAAAAAATTTCCTCATTATTGCATTAGGCAGTAAATCAATTTTGAATATGTTGAACTTTGAACTAATCCCACACTTGAATTCTAAAATTATCTCAACAAATAATTTTGCCTTCATAAAAAAACAATTCAAAATTTCTAAAAAACAAATAGATTCAGTAACATCTAGTTCTCCGCTAGAAGATATACTTGCTGAAAAAGCAGCAATATTATTCCATTAATTTCCTTTTTGTAATTTCCAACCTAAAGATATCCTCATCTCTCATTACCGCAAGACCAGTTTTGTTACCTATTATTTCAACTAAAACTATCCAATCTGGTTTCTCTAATGATACTTTATTTTGAATTTCATCAGCTAGTTTTGAAATTATTAATTTACTAGATATCTTATGATTTCGTTTCTCTACAGTTATTCTATATGATTCATCTTCTTTGATTTTTTTTACTAATTTACCGATTGCATTCAAAATTTCTTCTAAATCTGTATTGGTGAATTCTTGAATTGGAATAATTCTAAGACAATATCTAATTGACCATGGTTCCTCTATAACTTTATCTTTAATTTTTCTTGTAACCTCAAAAGGATCACAGTGTGTATCAGCAGTTAAAATTCCTGACATTTCTGAAATAGTTATTTTTGGATCTTCATCCCCAAAAATTGATAAAACCTTTCTTAGCTCAGCAGTAGCTTCGGGTTCAAAATGTCTCGAGCAAGTAATTATTAAATTCAAAATATGTTCAAAATCTCCTCTTTTGTAATGTCACCTTTTCTGAGAACATTGATTTCATTTTCTTTAATTTCAACTATTGTTGATTCAATAGTATTAGTGATG
>JACZSC010000085.1 GCA_022574415.1 Nitrososphaerota archaeon
CAGCGTGGAAATGTTACAGATGTAGTTTAATCTTCAAACATGAAGACCATGCCAACCTACACAATGATATCACTAATCATTCTACACAGCAGATAGAATTGATTAACGTATACCTTCTAAAAACGAAATGATATTTTTCAACAACTGTTCTTAGCTGACATTATCTCATGTTTTCGTCATGATACATACATGAATAAAAAACTGAAAAATTCATGGGTAAAAGTTCCAGCACTCGTTCTGGCCACATTTGTGGTCATAATTGCAGCGCAAGACGCATTTGCCGAAACTGAAGTAACTATACCAAATGAAGCTTCAGATATTAGCTGCGCAGAAAGCGGTACATGCTTTTTGCCAGGTGAAGTAACCATAGGCGTCGGTGAGTCTGTAACATGGCACAACGATTCAGGTGTAATTCACACTGTCACTAGTGGCAGTTTTGAGGATGGTCCTGACGGAGTCTTTGATAGCAGCATCATCATGTCAGGCGATACTTTCACACATACCTTCACTGAAACAGGACAATTCGAGTACTTCTGTTCGATTCACCCTTGGATGACTGGAACTGTGATAGTTGTATGATCAACAGAAAATATTCAGCTATTGGAATCATGGTGTTGGCAACACTCTCTATTTTTTCTTTATTTGAATCATCAGCCTCTGCTCTTTCTGAAAATACATACGAAGTGATTACAACTGACGGAGTAAAACACATAGTTCCTTTGGATAAAATTAGATCTGGTGGACCTCCAAAAGATGGTATTCCTTCAATTGATAATCCGCAGTTTGTTAAAGCTTCTGAGGCAGAATTTGTATCAGACAATGACGTGGTAATTGGACTTGAAATAAACGGCGAAACAAAGGCATATCCGCTCTCTATCCTAGTTTGGCATGAGATTGTAAACGATAAGGTTGGCGGCACACCAGTAGCTGTAACATATTGTCCTCTTTGTTTTACAAACCAAGTCTTTGAAAGAATCATTAACGGTCAAGAAGTCGAATTTGGAACTTCGGGTAAGTTATACAACAGTAACCTTGTCATGTATGATAGATTAACAGAATCGTATTGGAGCCAAGCGTTAGGTACAGCAATAGTTGGCGAGCTAGCAGGATTCGAATTAAACAAAATTCCATTTGATGTTATTACTTGGAAAGACTGGAAGACTCTACATCCAGACTCGTTAGTTCTAACTACTGATACGGGCCATCTTCGCCCTTATGGAGTTGATCCCTACGGCAGTTATTACACTGATCCCAGGATACTTTTTCCAGTAGAAAACAAAGATGACAGGTTACCTCCCAAGACACTTATAATTGGATTCCATCAAGGAAATTCCTACAAGGCTTACATGCAAAAAGATGTCGAGTCTTCTCATGTAATTAACGATAAAATTTTTGACAAGTCTATTTTGCTAATATCTCAGTTTTCAGGAAACACAAGAGCATTTGAAAGAATGGTAAATGATCAGGTTCTAGAATTTGATTATTTGGATGAAAAGTTGATTGATTTGCAGACTAAATCCGAATGGAGCTATGATGGGGTAGCAATATCTGGTCCCCTGGAAGGAATTGAATTAACTCGTATGGCAATTGATCCTGGTTTTTGGTTTGCGTGGGTAGCATTTCATCCTGTTACAGATCTATTTGGAGATGTGAGAAATTGAGTCAGACAATGAAATCCCAATTGACCAATAGTCGGGTTGTGAGGGAATGGTCGAATATGAATCCCATTAAGAAGGCGATTCTGGCTGGAATCATGACAATTGTTGTATATCTTACAGTAGTTGTTTTAACAACGCCAGCTTTGGAACCTATTGCTGCAATAAATGCGGCTTTTCAATTAAACGCTATTGTAATAATTGGCATGGGTGTTGGTATAGGTTTGCAGGTTTACCTTTCTGGTAAAAGCAAAATGCTTGGATGCAAATTAAATGTAAAGAGAAAAGCCTTCGGAGGAAGTTCTGGTAGTACTGCAGTAACATCATTTTTTTCATTTTTCTCACTAGTTCCTCTTGGGTGTTGTGGATGGTGGCTTTACGCATTGTCATTGCTACCAAGTATTTTTGGAACAGGCGTTTCTGCTGTTTTAATTGAATACAGCCAACCCTTGGCTTACCTAGGTCTTGTTGTAATTTTTGGGTTTAATGCTCTAACAGCTATAAAATTACACAAGGAAAAGAAATTAAGACAATTAATCTAATGCAACAAAAATATAGGAGTAACGAATATTTTTAAAAACAGTGACAAATGTCGTAGTAAAAGATACTATCAATGCAGCAGCAGATGAGATCTGGAAAACTCTGAGCTCATTTAGAGACGTGGAAAAATATATTCCACTAGTTAAAAGCTCAACAGTTGAAGGCTCAGGCGTTGGTGCCAAAAGAACTTGTATTATTCCAAGTGAAAGTGGAGGAGAGGAAAAAATCGAAGAGGAAGTACAAAGTTTTGATAATGATGCTAAAACATTTAGTTATTCCATAACTAGCTCTCCAATGCCGCTTGAGAATTATCTTAGTACAATAAAGGTAAAAGACCTTGGAAATGGAAGGTGTGAGGTAGAGTGGTCAAGCACATTTGAACCAAAAGGAATGCCTGAGGAAGAAGTTGCTAAGATGATAAATGATATTTATGTTACTGCCATAGATGGATTAAAGAAATTACATAACGGCTGACAGTTTCTATCAAATGTAAATAAAAAAAAGAAAGATTCCCTATTGGAAGGGATCTATAAAGGGACAGTTTACTATGTGGTCAGCATTCATCGGTCTTGCTATGTTTATGTCTATTAGTCCAGCTTTCTTGAAGGCGTTAAAATCATCAACTGTTTCTAAAAGTGATGCGTTTGCAGGATCATTCCAGGAGATCATAAAGATTCTCCACATTGGACTGTAGTTTACATCACCAGGAGCAGAGGCTGCAATTCCTGGTTGGAATCCAAGAGGGCCAGAGCCTTTAATTCCATTTTTGAATTGGAATAGGTCTACTGCAGCTGAGCTTGCAATCAAATTAGCAGATGTTGGTGCAGGTGTTACTCCCATCATGCTGGCTGGTCCAGAAGGTGTTGCATCTGTTACAATGTAATATATGGTTCTACCGTCAGGTCCCCAACCTCTATGTGCTATGAAAGTGACAGTCATTCCATCGGTGTCGATATCAAGTACTTGTCCGCCACCATATGGTGTTTCGTCAGTTATGGTTTTGTCTTCTTTTACAAACATCTGACCTTCAGGCCAAACAATTTGTGGCATGTTCATTACTACTTCAGGCTCAGTAAATGTTACCATGTCATTGGCTTGAGCAGCTAAGATTGCATCTTTAGAATCTAATATTTCAGGAGTTGCATCATCATTCCACATTACATGAACATGTGATGTAAGGGCACTGTAATCTTCCTGAGCTGGTGTGCTGGAAAATACTTCACGTTGAAATCCATGTACTCCGCTACCTTCCACGCCATTTTTGAAAATGTAGACAGGTGAGAGTGCTGCTTCAGGTGCATTAGCTAAGAGTGGAGCTAGTTCAACTTTCCATCCTTGTTGTTCTGTTACAATGTCTGCATGTTTTTGATCACTTGAATCAGTAACAATGAAGTATACTGAATCACCGTTGTAAAATCCTTGATGCAAAGGAATTATAGCTGGAACGTTTGCTCTGGATAATCTTAGTACAGAGCCTGGAGCAACTTCTTCTATCACTTCTTCCATCATTTCTTCTTCCATGATTACTTCAATTTCTTCAGATGGTGTTACTATTGTCACAATACCTAATTGTGCCCATCTATTAGCAGTAGACTCATTAAGACAGATGGATTTAGGATTTGAGACATGTACTACAGTAACTTCGCCGCTCATGCACTGCAACACTTCTTGTGCATTAGCAGAGATATTGTAGTTTCCAACCAGACCAATGGTGAATAGAGGTAGGATTGCGAGCAATCCCAGATATTTTAGAGTAGTATTCATTGTGTGATCGGATCTCATAGATCTACTTAAGATCGATCAAAAAAGGATTTAACTGAGATTACAGATTCACTCTTCATAACAAAAGTCATTTACAGTTCGTATCAAATGTAATTTTAAGAATTTTCAGGATTAACAAAGTTCGAATCTTTTAAGACCCACACCGTTTTTGGTTTTATTTTAGACCCAAGTTTCCTTGTTATGAGATATGTTTTGGGTCTAAATTATGTTAAGATTAAGATCTGTTTTGAATTATAGCCCAACAACAACATTCATCCAATGTACAATTGGTACATTCTTTACCAGATTTACTAACTTTACATTCTAAGGGTAAACAACCACAATCAGCACATTTGATTTGCATTACGCTTCTTTCTTTGGTCGATGTAACAGTTATTTCTCCTTTCTTCCATTTTTGGACTAGTATTCCTAGCACAGCACCAAAGGCAAGATGAGCAATCAATGTAATTACAAAAATGTTGTACCCATCCATGTGTTCAATACCAAATGGTCCTTTCATTATAATCAGATATGGTGCAAGCATCATTCCAATTTCGATTATGAATGCCCAGATCATTCCATACCACCATCTTCCTTTTCCAATAATTAAGGCGTAAACTATTCCAAATGTGGCTCCATTCCAAAAATGCCAAAGAGTTCCAGCCATAAACGCATCAAGTGGTGCGTGATACAGATTCATTGCAACACCAGACTGCATAATTACTTGCTTTACTTCGGATAAAGAGCTAATTTTTTCAGTTAACAACAAACCTGGAAGTGAAATCATGCTGTCCATTGGTAGCCATTTTGCAAACATATAACCTGGAATCCTAATTGCTTCTAGTGCAAATGATGCAACTGCACCAGCTGACATTCCAACAAAGATTCGTTTTGTTATTTGTGGAAATTTATTTCGTGATAAAATTCCGATGGCGAATATTACAACAATAGCTGGTATAATCACTACATCTCTGTATGTTGTATATGGTATTAGATCTAAAGGTCCAAAAATTAGTAAGCTTGCTGAAGCTCCACTAAGAATAATTATGATAATGGTAAGTCCAAGTTCTGCCTTTGTTTTTTGAAGGATGTTAGACATGTGTAATGATCAGAATATAGTTATTTGATTTTATCTTAGGTACAAGTCGAAAACCGAGCTTTCTGGCACCCGCTGATATTGCAATTTGTTCCTTCAACCCTGTGACATTTTCTACATGTCAAACAACCACAACTATCTTCTCTCATGGTCCCTTCATGGCAAAATGGGCATTCAAGTTCGCTAAATGTTTCCATACCTAGCAACAAGTAAATTTGAATTAAAAAGGATTATCCAAATTACTTCCAATTTACAGTTCGTATCAAATGTAACTGAAAGTGATTTTGTCTGACTGATTATCCTTTTTCGAGTACTTTTCCTAGTCTTTTGATAGTTGTTCCTTCTTCTTTTAGATGCTGTTGCAGTAGTTTTTGATGGT
>JACZSC010000086.1 GCA_022574415.1 Nitrososphaerota archaeon
AAATTTCGTAAATGTGACTCTCGAACACATCAATTTTTTCCTTACAAAGTGGATTTTTTTCTGAAATACTGATCTTTTGAGTTCCATTGCTGGGAAAATTAGATTTCTTTATTGTTCCACCTAAAGTAAGGGTTAAAATTTCTGCTCCATAGCAAATTCCCAAAAGTGGTCTTGTTTTTAGAATTGCATGTTTAACAATTTGTGAATTCAATGCATTTATTTTTTGGTCATTTTTTTGTCTACCTGATAGAATAAAAGAATTGTATTTGTTTATGGATGATAGATTAATTTTATTATATGATATACTTTCAAATTCTATTTTTTTCGTTAGAAAGTCAATGAGGTTTTTTGTATATACAGAGCCATTATCGACAACTAATAACAATTAGTACGTAAAAAAATTCCAGCTAATTAAATCTAGTCTCAATCTAAGAATTAAGAATTTTTAGGATTAAGATACGATTTAACTAAAAGTATGCATATAATGTCAAAATTCTTTTAGTTTCATTAACAATTCTATTCCAGTTTTTCTAGCTATCAAATTTTCTGGGTAGCAGTTTAACATGTAACCATTATCAATTTCATAAAACTCCCAGTCCTTACAATCCGTATCAAATTCGTATGGACGAGTGTTATCATATTGCCAGTCAAAACCATTTAAAATGGATTGATCAGGGTAGCCATGACCCCGAATCAATTTTATAGAATTTTCATCATAATTAATTTCAATTTCTGCATAAAGTGCATTTGGAAACAAGTAAATTACATTAGGATGATTAGTGATCACATCAAACATTTTTTTTGTAACGTATTCACTGTGAAGCAAAACTACTTTGTCATATTTTTTTAAAATATCTGGATTAACATCGATTTCAATATCAGAAATTCTTTCATAACCAAGTAAATCAAAAACTTGAATAGTCTTAACACTTGACTGAAAATCTAAAAATGGTAAATATGTTAAAGGAATAGTAAGACAGCTGGTATCGCATTCACCCCGATAGTATGTATAAAATCCTGGTTCTGAATAAGCTAGTGCTGTCAAAGTAGGCATTACAATAACAATTTTCTTTTCTAAATTTTCATCATATTGTAATTTTTTATACAATTCAGAAAGTTGTGGTTTTTTTAGAAGAATCATTTTATCATGTTTTGCTTTTCCTTCAGAAATATCATTCAAATAATATTGAGGCGCAACTCCCCTGAAAATTTCATTATCACTTTCAAACTCCCTCAAGTCTTTAAGATTAGAGAATATTTGAAAATCATTAGGAATTTCTACAGTCCGATCTATAGTCTTCTTTACCCCCGATGAAATGGTGTTTTCTTGATCTGAAGTAATTCCATAAGTTACTATGGAAACAAGAAAAACCCCGACAATCATTCCTGAAAGTAAAACCTTTTTCACGAATTTTCTATCTCAATCTAAGAATTAAGAATTTTCAGGATTTAACAATCAGATGCCTACTTCAATAGCAATATAATGCATCTCTGGTATACTATCTCTTACAATTATTGTTCCAAAATTCAGAACATTATCATCTTCCCACAAGAATATTCTTTCACTTCGTGGCTTTACAAAGTCATCAATGAATTCAAAGATTAGTTTCTCGGTTTCTTCCTGCTCCATTTCAGTGAAGAAGAAGATCTCTCCCTCTTTGAATGATAGTGGAATCTGAATACTAGTTGGCTCTAAGATTTTTATCTCATGTTCATCAAAAATGGATTTTATAATTTCAATTCTATCTGCTTTGCTTAACTCAACAGATTCTCCATTAGTTGTAGTTGGGGTAATAGCTACTCCTGAAAGTTTTTGAAGATAAGCTGTAAAGGCTTCTTCCTGAGTATCACCAAGACCTACATAATATTCTCCTGTAAAGGCAGCACCGACCGCAGCTATAGTTCCTAGTTGGGCAACTACTCCCCCCGCACCAGCAGTATACACTGGAATAAAGTAAGTATCTTGTCCACCAACCTGATACAAAATGTTGTCACCAATTCTAGGATTTCTTAATAGGGTTTTTAGTTGTGCAAAGTCTGGATCTCTATCAAGTGCTTCACGAACTGCTGTAGGTCCAATTAGTTTGGTAGTTGAGTTTAGAGGAATTTCATAGAACTGCATCTTTCCTAGATTTGAAAGATCATTTTCTACAATCATGAATCCAGCCAAGTTTCGTCCTTGAGAGCCTCGAAGTTCCAATGAGAGTAGTCCGATGAATTCAGTATGTTCGAACCCGGGAGGTTTTGCTTCGATAAAGTAGGTTTCTAATCCTCTTGGAGTCTCATAGAATTGATTTGCTTGAATAAATGTATCAACATCAGTTACGTGATAGATGTTGTACATCTCAGTCTTCCAATTAAATATCTCAACTGGATATCGAGTTTGTTTTTCAAGCCACGCAGGAATTGGTTCAAATTGATCAGAATATTGAGAGACAAACATTTCAGTAAAGAAATCGTCTCCTGCTTTAAGTAACCTTATGTTGCCATCGTAGACATCAATCAGAGCATATCCAACCAATCTAATATACGGATTACCAACTGACCAAGGTACGGCCTGTGTATCAAAACCAACCATAAGGGGCATTAACCAATAGGAATTTTTTCCATCGGTAACAGGAATTGAATCTAATTCACTTCCAAATAAATGATATAGAAAGTATGGATAGAGTATTTGCATTCTTTCCTCGATATCCTTGTATCGCATTATGTGGATAGGTTCTGTTGGAAACGACAACATAAAGTTTGGTTCAAAAATCCAGCTTAATGGTGGTGCCACAGTTATCCCTCCCTCACCATTGTAGAATGCTTGCAATAACTCAGCACTTTCATCTCCTCGGTTTACAGGATATCCTGACCAAGTTTGTTCAAGCAGACCGCCTTCTCCATAATAGATTGCTCTTTGTTTGAAAAATTTGCCACTGTCTACAATCAGACCATCAGTTGCTTCTAAGATCAGAAAACCATTTGGAACGTGAGTATAGACAAGATGTTCATTATACCATGTGTCTGCTACAGCCACAGAAGATGGCAATATTGGTTTCATAGAAGCTGTCCAATACAAGGTATTATTGAAACGGAGTATATCATTATCCTCAAAATCAACATAAGGAATCAAACCAATTTCTGGTTTTAATTTTGCAAATGCAGCCTCCCAATCCCATACTCGTATAACATCTAAAACATCATTATTTTGTTTAACATAATTTTCTATATTATTTGGAGAAACTGGTTGTAATTTTGGATTGTGAGTATTTTCAATAATTTTATCTAGTTCACCTAAATATCGATTTACTCCAATTTGCTGTGCAGTATATGGCCCAAGATACTCAATCTTTCGTGCATCAGCAATGCTGTCATTTACTGACATTGATCCGCCTACAATTATTGCTATTGCAATAACGGTCAAAATTCTAATGTAGACATCTCTTTTGAGCATGTGTGTAAGCACACGAGCTCTAATTCTATCCAAAAATGAAAACAGAATTAAAACAAATCCGATTACAAATGTTCCAGCAATTGCATATCTTGTATTGTAATCAATGTCATCAGTAAAGAAGAGATTAAAGCCGACCCAAAGAACACCAACACCAACTACCGCTTCCATAGTTGAAACATAATTTAGATATCTTGGCTTTCCTTCAGTTGAATCATGGATGTAGGATGTTACAACCTTGATTATAGAATGCAATCCAACATACAAACCAAGACGTAGTCCAATAGCTGCAAGAATTGGAGGTAAAAGAATTAGTAGAGCTGGAATCATTGGTACCACATTTTCTATTGCATAAGAAGGATCAGTTGGAGGAGTTACAAATGGTAATGTAAACAATGTTGGAATATTCTCTACACCAAGATCATTTCCATCGAAGAATGATATTGCAGCAAGACCAAACATAATGTTTGAAAAAAATGCGCCAAAGAGAAGAATTTTTGTAATTTGCCAGATCACAAATTGTAGAGAACTTAATTTGTAATCTCTATATCTTGATATGCTCTCTGCAATTGGATCTATACGTCCTTTACTAAGAAATGAAATTGCAGTGTTAACGCCATACCAGAAAATTGAGGAGCGAGCAACTATATTCACTCGAACCAGTGCTATTGCACAAAGAAGAATGGCGGATACAACCGAAAAATATAATGGCTTTGTGAAAATATCCCCAAATTCACTAAAATTCATTGAAAAAATGATGCCTTGGGTTGCAACTATTACAAAAATGACTAAACCGATGGCTGCAACTACGCCTAATCGAATGTACTTAGATATATCAAGCGGTGGAGCTTTTTCAGTAGAACTGTTGCTATACAAAATCAAACTTGCTTATTGAATCATAAATTAATGTCTTACCAACACAAAAGGGAAAGACGCTCTAGACAAAAAATCATTGATTATCATAATTTTCTTTAAGAATTTGTTAACTAGTGAAAATTCTACGCTGATGTAGCTAATCCTTTACAAATCATATAGACTGCAGCGAATTTGGGCACTGTGATTTTTTCCTTATTATATGGTCCAAATTTTTTGTTTTTTAATTTGAAAACTAATGGACAGTTTGCCAATACTTCAGTTGTAGAATCATCAATGAAACAAGCATCTGTAAAGGGGTTGAATTCTTCAATATTATCACATTTTTGCTTTACAAGTCCACTCTTGCTGTTCAACGAGCCAGGAAGTCTAAAAATTCTATGAATATCCATAGTTACATTAGGATCTATTACAACACCAATTTCATTTTTAGCTTCATCAAGTTGATTTTGAAATGATGAATAGCCATTTGCTAAAATTTGTGAAATTATTTTTGATCTTTTTGATTTAGAACCAAAGATGTGTTTTGAAAGTCTTCCACGCCATCCTTCTTCATTAAGATCAGAGAAAGATGATCTAACTGGTTTGTACCTATTAAAACCAAATGTTTCTGGAATAGCACCATGAAACATTAGATAATCTGCCAACTCTGATCTTTCTCTGGATCCTAATTTTTGGTATTGTGAATCATATACATATACATGAAATCCTTCATTCCCGGAAAAATAAACTTGAATATTTTTTTGCTCAATACTAAAATCATCAACTAGAAGACCAGTTAGTTTTTTTATTTCTTGTTTTGCTACATCAATACAGTTTTTGCAAGTTAAAGACTTTTGTTCAAGCTTTGAAGATTGACAATTAGGACAATTAGGAGAATTTACAGACACCTCACCACATGATTGGCATTTATTACAAGTATGATCTTTTCTACAATCTAATTTCAGATCCTTTGCATCTATATCGAATATTAGATCTGCTTCCTTCCAATCTTTTTCTTTCATAGGTAGATTTGGAAAGGAATAACATGCATTAGAACAATAGACATCGGAAGGAACGTTGTTCATTAGCATCAAGT
>JACZSC010000087.1 GCA_022574415.1 Nitrososphaerota archaeon
CTTTTCATCTCATTTTTTGGTCTAAGAATTTTTTCAGGAGAGGCCAGAGTTCTATATGGAATATTCATTGCTCCAGGAATGTGTTGCTCTAAGTAATTTAGCCTCTCTCTATTATCTAAAAGAATGACTCCGTCCTTTTCTTTAGATTCCTCCAAATAATCAGCTGTGGATAGGATTTGTGGTTGGAGATTTACTGAGTGAGTTGTGGAATCGACCGAGGGGATTTTGTTGTCATTTTCTAAACCTAGAGATTTCCATTGTCCATATGTTACGTCTAGTAATGAAACATCGTTGTGGCCCAAATATTCTAGAGTCCATGCAACTCGTGAAGATAATGCGCCAAAAGTATCATCATATACGGCTACCGAAGTTTCATCACCGATGCCGAGTGATTGAAAGAGCTTTACAGCTCTTTCTGGGCTATCATCTGATAGTAAGTTCGCTAAAGGGAGGTTAACTGCATTAGGAATGTGGTTTTGTTTGTATTCATCCTCTTTTCGTACGTCTATTACTCGTATGCTGTTATCTCTAATCTCGGATCTTAAGGAATCAACATCTATGGTTGGTCGTACTGTTTTTTCTTTGCTCAAGCAGCACATTCACCCCTTCCGGTCTTTGTATGATAGTGACTATCACTTCCATAATCAGAGTAAAAGTCTGCATCTTCGTCTTTGGTGGGTGGAACAATAAGAGGGGATAAAACTCGTTTAAAATCATCGATTGATTTGATTTCAGAATCCTCATTTCCATTAACCACTCTATGAATCCAAGATGATAAGGTGTCGCCTTCTTTCTTATTTTGTTTGAATAAGTCAATTATTTTTAGAATAGTTGGAATTACTCTTTTTGCAGGAACTCGTAAACAGTTTACTCCAAGCATAGTGTCTCCGTCTGACCTTCCGCCCAGTGACATCTGGTAAGTTGGGTACATGTCCTTTCCAACCCTACTTCCGCCACCATAAAATCCAACAGTTGCAATTTCATGTTGCCCACAAGAGTTTGGACATCCACTAATTTTGATTGAAGAGTCTCTTAACTCATCGTCCTCGTCTAGTTTTAGTTCAAGGAATTTTCTTTGGATTTCTTTTGCGAGTCTATGCGAATTTGTTAATGCCAAATTACAAGATGATGTTCCTGTACAGCCAATTGGTGTAACCATTGTTAATGCGCCGGATTTAGCTAAACCAACTTCCAGTAGTCTTGAATACATTCTTGGTAAATCATCCTCATGAACCCATCGCAACGCCATATCTTGTGAAAAACCGTTTCTTGCAAGTCCTTCACCTGAAAATTCCTTACAAATATTGGCAATTTCCCTAAGCTGATTAGCAGTGATATCACCAGCCTCTAAAGTGATGAAAACAGAACGATATCCATCTTGCTTTTGTTTGAAAGTGTTAGTTTTGTACCATCTTGAATAACCATCTGGGTTAGAGTTTCCTCCACTTTCAGAAATTGTAATTGGTTTTTTGATTTCTTCAGGAGTGTGATCGATGTGTAGTTTTACAATTACTGATTGAGTAGCTCTCACGATAGCTCGTTCCTTTAGCACCAAGTTTTGGAATTTTTCCCATCCCATTTCATTTACCAAATATCGCATTCTGTTCCTTGCCATATTTTTTCGATCTCCCATTCTATCAAAAATTCTCAAGACAGCAATTGAGGTGTATAATAGATCCTCCTCGGGGGTAAACTCCTCTAATTGATATCCTACAAAGGACTTGTTACCCAAGCCTCCTCCAAGGAAAATTTTGAAGCCTCGTTGTTCCTTTCCATCAACCTCTCTTGTTTGTGGCAAAACGCCAACATCTACCATTCGAATCATTCCGTGTTTTTCACAGCATGTGAAATTGAACTTGAATTTACGTGGAAGGTTTTGGTTCAATGGATTTCTCAGTAAAAACTCAGCAGTTGCAATTGCATATGGTGTTGCGTCAAATTTTTCATCCTTACAAACTCCGGAAAGAGGGCTACACATAACATTCCTTACAGTATTGCCACAAGCCTCTCTTGTTGTAAGCCCAACTTCGGCTAAACCACGCATTACTTCTGAAACATCTTCTAAAACTATCCAATGGAGTTGGATGTTTTCTCTTGTTGACACATGCGCACTTCCAATTGAAAATGCTTCGCTTAACTGTGCAATTTGTTCAAGTTGGTTTGGATAAATTTTTCCCGCTGGAATTTTAATTCTAACCATGGCATAATCTCCCGTCATTCGTGTACCGTATGCGCCATGTTGTAATCTGAATCGTCTAAAGCTGTCTTCATCATACTTTCCTTGACGATACAGCTTGACAGTTTTTGCAAAGTTTTCTGCTTCCTCTATTCTTGACCAGTTAACACTAGATATTTTAGAATCAGGACTTGTTTGTTTTAGATTAGATGCAGTCAATACTAAACAAATTCCTTCAAGTTTAGATATAAATTTTTGAAACAAGGAATTTTAACCGATACGCTTGAATTTTGTGTCATAACTTGCCGTCATACATCATTGTAAATTTTTAGAATAAAGTTAGTATTACCTAATAATATGAAAAGCAAATTTGTGGGAAACTATTAATGTGTTCAAAGTAAATTTGTCTTCGTGCAAGAATCGGTTAATGCTGAATCAAAAAAAATTTTTGCTGATGTAAGAGAAGTTGATATTACTAGAGCAATTGTAAATGAGTTTCATTCAGTTTTAATTGATAGGGCAGAGTCCGATGTTATAGTAATTGGTGCAGGTCCTGCAGGATTAACCGCTAGTAGAGAATTAGCATCCATGGGATTCAAAGTTCTGACAATTGAACAAAACAATTACCTTGGTGGGGGTTACTGGCTTGGTGGATACATGATGAATCCGGTAACAGTTCGAGGGCCAGCTCAAAAAATTTGGGATGAACTTGGAATACCATACAAAGAAGTTTCAGATGGATTGTTCTTAACACCAGGTCCACACGCAGTCTCTAAACTAATAGCAAGTGCATGCGATGCTGGTGTAAAGTTTTTGAATTTAACAAAGTTTGATGATTTAGTTTTGAAAAATGGTAGAGTTTCTGGAGTTGTTGTAAACTGGATGCCTGTTTCGGCTCTTCCTAGAAACATTACTTGTGTTGATCCTATTGCATTAGAATCTAAAATTGTCATAGATGCATCTGGACACGACTCTGTTGCGGTAAAGCGGCTTGTAGATCGTGGATTAGTGAAATGGAAGGGAATGGACCCCATGAACGTTGAAGAAGGTGAAGACCAAGTTGTGCATAAAACAGGAGAGGTTTATCCTGGATTGGTTGCGGCAGGAATGTCTGTCACAGAAACTCATGGCTTACCACGAATGGGTCCAACATTTGGTTCAATGTTATTCTCTGGAAAGAAAGCAGCAGAAATTGTTGCTGCCAAAATTAAAGAGTTAGGCAAATAACTAACGTTTTTTAATATTTTTTATTGAAAATATCAAAAATTTTTCTTTATGACGAACCAGCAATTCCTGAAATTGGATTTTCAAGGCTAAGAGATTTTCTAAAACAAACCTTTGACGTTCAAGTAGAACAACGAAAAAACATTTTCCAATCTGCAAATGACTCCATAGCAAGTGAGATTGCTATGTCTAGAATTTTCAAGACAAGACAACCTTTCGAAAAACATGAGCCAACAACTGAGGAAGTATCTTTTGAGAAAGCTAGTTTTCTTGATTCAGCAAAAACTGAAAACATAGTGATGTATGACGGCTTTGAATTTCACAAAGCAGTAACAAAATTGATACCAGAAAATGAGAGGGCGTCAGATCAATTTCATATAATTTTCACAAACAAATTTACCTGTACATATGACCAAGCCGACTTTCGATATCATGGTAGAGCACTAATTGCTTCAAACCCATCTGTTATCTCCACAACCGGAATAATAGAGGCACCTGCAAAACCAAAGGCATACTATTTTGAGTTGATTTCAAACATGACCCAAGGGCTGAATCTTGAATCGATCAAGAAGAAATACCAAGGAATGTATCTAGAATATCATGATGCAAAACTTTCTCAAGTAGTGGAAGGATATCTTTTGCAAGCAATATTTTATTATCTTACTGGCGATCCTTTTTGTGACAAGCGAGAGTGCAGGCTTTTTAATGCACACTGGCAAAAGGATTTGTTGTATTCTCAGTTAGAGATAGCAAAGTTGTGTGACAAACATCAAGAGATTCTAAACAATTGGTGAATGACTTAAATTATTCAAAGAAAAATTGAATGACGTGTCAGATGATAAAACAAAATATGATGTAATAATTATTGGTGCGGGTCCTGCCGGATACACCGCTGGCATTTATTCTGCCAGAGCAAGACACGACACGTTGATTCTTTCTGGAATCCTTCCAGGGGGACAACTAGTCAATACCACCGATGTTGAGAACTATCCTGGTTTTGATGATGGCATTCTAGGTCCTGATCTAATGATTGTCATGAGAAAGCAAACTGAAAGGATGGGAGCTAAAATTATTGATGCTGAAGTTACGAAGGTTGATTTTCAAAGTAAGCCTTTCAAGGTTTCAACAGCATCAATCGAGTATCAAGCAAATGCGGTGATCATTGGCACTGGTGCCAATCCTAGAAAACTTGGATTGGAGGGTGAACAAACCTTTGCAGGTAAGGGTGTTTCATATTGCGCTACCTGTGATGGACCATTTTTTAGAAATCTTGAACTTGTTGTTGCTGGTGGAGGAGATTCTGCAATGGAGGAAGCAACATTTCTAACAAAATTTGCATCTAAGATTCATCTTGTTCATAGAAGAAAGGAACTACGTGCAAGTAAGGTTATGCAAGAACGTGCATTTGACAATCCAAAAATAGAATTTCATTTCGAATCAGTGATTGAAGAGATAGTTGGGAACGAAAAGGTGCAAAAGGTTGTTTTGAAAAACACGCAATCAAATGAAAAATCTACACTTGAGGTGGGTGGTGTTTTTGTAGCAATTGGACATGAACCAAATACAAAGTTGTTTGCAGGACAAGTGGAGTTAGATGATCAGGGGTATATTGTTTTGAAAAATCGTACAGAAACAAGTGTGCCAGGAGTATTTGCTGCAGGAGATGTACATGATCATAGATATCGTCAAGCCGTAACAGCTGCAGGTTATGGATGTATGGCTTCAATAGATGTGGATAAATATTTTTCTGAAAACTAATTTACAAAATTTCTGTATCAGTAACGGCTTTTGAAGCCAGGATTATTTCACTTTTTTAATAGTAAATTCAATAACTTTATCGTTTTTCTTCATTTCAACTAGTTCATGACCACTTCGTGACACCCATTTTAAAATGTCATCTTCAGCTGCTGGATCATCTGCCAGGACTATCAATACATCTCCTGTTTGCATTCTTTCTACT
>JACZSC010000088.1 GCA_022574415.1 Nitrososphaerota archaeon
TGTACACCTTAGCTTGTACCATGTCAGGAATTAGAACTTGAATGATGTCAGCTGCTTTGCATGCTTCAGAAATTGACATGACCTTATGGCCATCAGCTTTTGCCTTTTCCCAGCTGGATCCGCCCTCATTTACTCCAACAATTACATTCAAACCGGAATCCCTCATGTTGTTGGATTGGGCGTTTCCTTGAATTCCATATCCAAGTACTGCTATTGTTTCGTTTTTGATAGGTTCCAAGCTTACCTCATCATCTTTCCATATTTTTGCCATAAATAGAACTCAAAATCTTGCAAATATTAACTATAAAATTTGAATTGTAATCAGCTTTTCAAATAGTAATAATTTTGTTGCAAGACAAGCATCTGACTTTAGTTTGTTCGCTTTTTAGTCGTTCAAATTTTTTCGAGCCGCATTTAGGACAAATTGGACACGCACGTAGTTTCTTCATTTTAGTATTCTGTTGGTTTAGTGTCAGAGCTTGAAATGGTTTGTAATCGTTTAATTCCATTAATTTTTTCGATTATATTGGCAACAGCTTGTGGAACGTAATTCTTCCATTCTTTGTTTTCTATCATCAGTTTTCTAATTTTACTGGCGTTGAATTTTTCTCTCTCTAAAAACTTTGGAGTAATTACAGTACAACCAGAATCTGCCAATAACATTGAAACGTAATCATTTCCACTGTAAACTTTGTCAAATTTTGGTAGAGATGCTTCCAGATATGAATCCCAAGTAGCGATGTTGGATTGGTTTTCAATCGCAACAATAAAACATCTTGACAGATCAACTCCATCATCTTTCAGCGATTGATGAATCATTTCAATTCTTTCACCAGCAGTAAAAGGATCCTTTTCCAGATAATTGAATTGAGAACTTGTAATAGCGACTATGATTTCATCACACTCTGAAAGAATTTGTTTAACTAAATCAAGATGGCCAAGATGAAAGGGTTGAAACCTACCCATCATTAATCCACGCATGGTTTCCATGTTTTGCATGAATTAATTAAATCTAATCTCAAGGAAATGATTTGAGAGCTTCGGCATAGCTCACAAATCTATGATTTTTTGGCTTTAACTTTTTCTGAACATATTTAGAAATGGTTTTCCCTGATGCACCATGGAGTCCTAAGGGATTTTTTACGTAATTCTTTTCGTGTGAATATCGTAACACTTCGTCATCAGGACTGTAACAGTTTACAATTATGGAGTTAACAGTATTTTTTAAAATCTTGGAATTTGATTTTTGAAAGTTGCTGGGTAACGACGCGCCAAAAAAATGAATCGTTTCAACTTGAGGTTTCTTTGATTTTGTGTACAAATTTTGCAAAGTACTAAGGATTACTTCAGACCCAAGGGAATGACCCATTAAGCGAATTTTTGTGGCTGGATTTTGTTTTTTAAAATCTAAAATGAATTTAGCTAGGTTTCTGCCATTTTTTTTAGCAATTTTTTGGCCAACCCGTATAGCGTGTAATTCAGATTTTTTAAGATGTGCACCTTTCGTATTAGCATCATAACTGTATCCAATAACTGGATATCGATAGCCCAAAGCCCTCAGCATTCGTTGTGCAATCTTGAATTTTGCAACAGCTCCAGCCTTGTTGTTTTGAAGGCCGTGGATCATTATGGTGATCTCTTTTTTTCTACGAAGTTTTTCAAATGATTTTTTTGGATAGAGATAATAGAAATTTGATTTCAGTGTTGAACCATTTGTTAAATCGTAATAACCTCTTGTTGTGATTCGTGGTATTTGTTTTTGCAACTTAATTTTTTGTTCCTAGTTTTTGTTTGTATTTTTTAATATCAGCATCTTCAACTTTGGCGAAAAGTGGTGACGAAGAACCAAGTTTGTGATTCTCATCAAGAACAATTTCTGAGATTGAATCCCATGACTGTTCTGAAACATTTCCATCCAAGCCAAGCTGAGACCAAATTTTTTGTGAAGATTCTGGAAGAAATGAGTATAGTGCTATGGCCAAACTTCTAACGGCACTAACAGAAAGAAATACGCAGGAATTTGTACCTGGACCAATCTTCCAAGGTTCCTTGTGCTGAAAATACTGGTTAAAATGAGTCGTAAACTCGAGAATTTTCTTTAATGCCCTGTCCAAATGGTTTTGTTCCATTAATTTACCAACGTCGTCAGCAAGTGTTTTGATTTTTTGTTCAGATTCTTTATCGGCATCATCAAACGCATCAGGTTTTGGAATCTTTCCATCAAAAGATTTCTGTGTAAATCCTAGTGCACGATTAACAAAATTTCCAAGATTTCCAATTAGTTCAGAGTTAATTTTTGTCGCAAATTGGTCCCAATCAAAATTAAGATCATCTTGTGAATATGGATTAATAGAAATGAGATAAAATCTCAGATAGTCAGTAGGGTAGTATCCTAAAAATTCCTTTAGTCCGATGTACCAGTTTCTACTCTTGGAGATTTTTTTAGATTCTAATGTTAAATGCCCTCGTGTTGGGATATAATCTGGTAGTTTGTATTCCTCACCAATTCCTAATCTCATTGCTGGTAAAAACAAAAAGTGATGATATACGATGTCCTTCCCAATGAAGTGGTAGATGTCAGCAGAATTCCAAAATTCCTTCCCGTCAATTCCTTTGTCGTTTAGAAATTTAATTGCGCTTGAAATGTAAGCAAGGTGATTATCGAACCACCCATAGAAGACCTTCCCCTTTGCTGCATCAAGCGGTATTGGAACACCCCATGAGATATCACGAGTAATATCCCAATCTAAAAGACCTGATTTGATCCAATTTTGAACATATTTTTTGACATCTTTTTGTAAGTTTTGGTTTTCATCAAGCCATTTGTTTAATTTGTCTGAAAAATTTTTGAGTTTGTAGAAATAGTGTTTTGTTTTTTCCTTAACTGGAGTCTGTCCACAGAGAGAACACTTTGGATTATCAATCTCTTCTGGAACTCGTCCACATTGTTCGCAAAGATCAGAGTATTGATCTTCAGCCTTGCAATGGGGACAAGTACCTATTACATATCTATCAGGAAGAAATTTCTTATCATTATTACAATAGAATTGAATTATTTCAGATTCATAGATGTGTCCAGCATCATTTAGTTTATTGAACACATATTGAACAAATTCATTATTTTCAGGCGAACTGGTCTTGGAAAAGACGTCAAAATCAATGTTAAATGCAGAGAAATCTTCATAATCTCTTTTGTTCCAGAATGCGACATAATCTTTTGGGCTTTTTCCTTCCTTTTCGGATTGAATCAAAATAGGAGTTCCATAGTCATCGGATGCACAGATGTAGTATGCGTCTACCCCCTTTTGCTTCAAGAAGCGAGTTGTGACATCTGCTGGTAGGTAGGTGGAAGCCACATGGCCAATGTGGATTTCACCATTGGAATATGGTAGTGCACTGGTTACAATAGCTCTGTTTCTCATGTTATAGATAGTTTGAAGATTATCGGAACTTTAACTTTTGGAAGACAGTTCGTATCAAATGTTATGAAGTTCAACTAGTGCTGCTAGTATGTGAGTATAAGTTTAGTTCCAGCTGTTCATGTATTGTATTTGCTCTTTTGTGAGCCTGTCGATTTTAACATCCATTGCTTTTAGAGCATCCTTTGCAATTTGAATATCAATTTCTTTAGGGACTGGAATGACCTTTCTTTTCATCTTTTTGTGATTTTTGAGAATATACAGAATTGATAGGAGTTGGTTTGAAAATGACTGTGCCATGACTTCGGCAGGATGGCCTTCTGCAGCAACAAGATTTGCAATTCTACCCTTACCAATCAGATAGATCTTCTTACCGTTACTTAGAACACATTCATCCAGGTTTGGACGAACCTCCTTTACTGATTTTGATTTCTTTAATAAGAAATTTGCGTCAACCTCCACATCAAAGTGCCCAACGTTACCAACTATGGCACCATTCTTCATCGCTAGCAAATGCTCTTTTCTAATCACACTGGTCATTCCAGTACACGTTACGAAAATGTCTCCAATTTTTGCGGCTTGTGCCATCGGCATTACATCAAAGCCATCCATATGAGCCTCCAGTGCTTTGACAGGATCCACTTCGGTTACAATAATTTTAGAGCCCATCCCATGACATCGTTCCGCAACACCTTTTCCAACCCAGCCATAACCTACTACAACAAGTTTTTTTGGAGCAAACATCAGATTCATTGCTCTGAGATATCCGTCAACGGTGCTTTGGCCGGTTCCGTATCTATTATCAAACATGTGTTTTGTCTGAGCATCATTCACTGCTATGACAGGATAGCGAAGTTTACCTTGCTTCGCAACTGCTTTAATTCTGTTTACACCAGCAGTGGTTTCTTCGGTTGCACCCAAAATTTTCAAGGATTTGCTGTTCTTCCCAAAATGAGCCTTGATGTTCAAGTCCGAGCCGTCGTCGGTTAAAATTTGTGGTTTGTGGTTTAAGACCTGCTGAATGCACCAATCATATTCTTTTGCAGACTGACCAGCCCACGCATAGATATGAATTCCTTGTAAAGTCAAAAACGCAGCAATGTCATCTTGAGTGGTGAGTGGATTGGCACTACACACGGCTACTTTAGCACCAAGCTCCTTTACACCCATTAGTAGAACAGAGGTTTCTTTTGTGATGTGAAGACAAAATCCTAACGTAACGCCCTTGAAAGGTTTTGATTTTTTTAGTCGATTAATTGTTTGATTCAAAATTTGCATGTGGTCTCTAGCCCACTCGTAAGAAAGTTTTCCCTTTTTTGCTAATTTTGTATTTTTTACTTTGCTCAACACGCCATCACAAATTTTAACGCTATAAAATCTTTCATGGTTTAGGTAGGGCGCACGTCATCGGTCCACATATCTAGATGAGTAAAATTTCCAGTGGAAGGATTGTACTCACTAATCATGCCATAACCACTCTTTCCAACAGAGCCATCGTATTCAAAATAAAGTATTGTAAATAATTTTTCAGTTCCTATCTTTACTTTTTCCCAAAGTTCTGGTTCAACAAAGAACCAGTAATGTTTTTCCATATTTGGTAGAACAGGACCCAGATTGAATGTTTCAACTCCGTTAGACTCCAAGACATCTCGCTTGAGCATTTTTGTATCCATTTTAAATTTTACAACAACGGATTTGGCAGGAAGTTCACCGAAATTTTTTATGGAAACATCAAATTGTATTTTACCATTAACACTTTGTTCTACTTTTTTTATATCATTTAGAGGTCCAATCCAAGGTCTAAATCTAAATTCTGTTTGAACCTTGCTAAGTTTTACTGAAGCCTCAAGTTGTTTGATCGTTCTCCATAACACAAAGACAAGGGCAATAGTAGCAACAGCAG
>JACZSC010000013.1 GCA_022574415.1 Nitrososphaerota archaeon
TCGCGAGAGCATCTTCAAATTATACTGTAATGGCAGACCTTGGGAGGACAATAGGGTGGACTGAATGATTACTAAAACTGAAATTTATTTTGCTACTAGAAAAACAGCTAGTGCTCATGTTTATATTGAAAAGGGCGTAGGAAAAGTTCGAATAAACAATGTTCCTGTTGAAATGGTTAATCAAGAAACAGCCCGTGAAACAATTTTAGCTCCACTTGAAATTGCAGGGGAATTACGAAATAAAGTAGATATTTCTGTTCGAGTTAACGGTGGAGGTTTTATGGGACAGGCAAGTGCGTCTGCTACTGCTATATCTAGGGCGCTTACTGGATGGACTAAATCAAAAAAAGAACCAAAAGATCATCCATTTACTAAATCTATCCGAGAAGACCTTAAGAAAAGAATTACAGAATTTGACAAGTATCTCATTAGTGGAGATGCACGAAGAAAGGAACCAAAGAAATTTGGTGGCCCTGGTGCTAGAAGAAGAAAACAAAAATCATATCGTTAGAACGTGAAAGCTGTAATCTTAGCTGGTGGCAAAGGCACAAGAGGAAAACCCTACACAGATTTCTTCCCTAAAGCAATGATTCCATTGAATGGTAAGCCACTAATAGATTACATTGTAAACTATCTTTTTTCGTTTAATTTTATCAAAGAGATAATCATTATTTCAGATTTTAAGGGATTGGGTGGCCAAATTAAGAATTATCTTGAAACCTACTCTCACGCAAAAAAGATTTCCTTTGTGCAAGACTCCCAATCTGGAACAGCTGGAGATTTACTACACATTCGCAAAAAACTAAATGATTCGTCTGAATTTGTTTTATGGTTTGTGGATAATCTTTCTGCCATAGATCTCAAAGAAATGTTACACACCTTTAAGAAAAAAAAGAGTCATGCATGCATTGCGACCAGAACCAAAAGGAGAGAAGAGACAGGTTTTGCAGTAGTGAAAGATGGAATAATCACAAAATTCAAAGAAAAGCCAACCGTCAAATTAAAAATGTCAGAATGCTTGGGGGTTTACATCCTAGGAACTCGAGTACTAAATAAGATAAAATCAAATCAAAATGACATTAATCTTTCATTTGATATTCTTCAAGATCTCTCAAAAAAAGGGTTGGTTAGTGCATATGACATTGGAAATACACCATGGGTGGATGTTGAATCACCAGTTATGATAGATCGTAATCAAAGTTTGATAAAAAAAATCATAAAACAGATGGAACGTTAGATTTCTTTTCAAAATCTGTAATTTTGTTTTCATATTCAAGAGTCAGCGAAATATCATCTAATCCTTCAAGTAGAACTTTTTTCTTGTGAGGATCAATTTCAAATGAAATTGTTTGAAATTCTGTTGTAATTGTTTGAGATTCTAAATCAACTTCAATTTCAGAATTTGAATTCATTATTGAATCAACTATTTTAGAATCTAGTTGTATCGGAAGTAATCCATTTTTAAAACAATTACTGTAGAAGATGTCTGAAAAAGAAGGTGCAATTATTACTGAAAAGCCAAAATCTTGCAAAGCCCAGACAGCATGCTCTCTAGATGAACCGCAACCAAAGTTATCCCTAGTAACAAAAATTTTTGAATTGTGGTATTTACTATCATTTAATACAAAATCTGAGATTGGTTGTTTGTTGGAATCGTATCTCCAATTATAAAACAAGTATTTGCCAAATCCTGATTTTTGAATTAATTTTAGAAATTGCTTAGGAACAATTTGATCTGTGTCCACGTTTACTTGATCAAAAGGAGTCACAATGCTTTTGACTTTTGTGAAAGATTTCATTTAGTTTAGATCCATTTCACGTACATCCACAAATCGCCCAGCAATAGCAGCAGCGGCTGCCATAACAGGACTAACAAGATGAGTACGTCCCCCTACGCCCTGTCTTCCCTCAAAGTTTCTGTTTGAGGTGCTTGCACATCTCTCACCAGTAGATAGTATATCTGGATTCATTCCAAGACACATACTACAACCTGATTCTCGCCATTCAAAATTTGCATCTTTGAAAATTTTATCTAATCCAATTTTTTCAGCTTGTTTCTTTACCATTTGTGAGCCTGGAACAACCATTGCGCTAACTTTTTCTGAAACTTTTTTTCCTTTAACAACTCTTGACGCATCAATGAGATCTTCCAAACGTGCATTTGTACATGAGCCAATGAAGACTCGATCAATTTGAATTTCTGTTATTGGAATACCAGCTTTGAGGTCCATGTATAGTAAGGCTTTTTCGGCACTTTTTTGTTGCGCCAAATCACCTTTAGCAAATTCTTTTGGATCGGGGACAGTGTCAGTTACATCAGAAGTCATTCCAGGATTTGTTCCCCAACTAACCTGAGGAGCAATATCATCAATTTTCAACGTGAAACTTTTTTCAAATTTGGCACTAGGATCTGTATGAAGATCTTTTTTCCAGACTGAAACCAATTCGTCAAAATTTTCTGGAGTGTATTTCCTTCCTCGTAGATAATCAAATGTTTTTTCATCTGGAGCAATTAGTCCTGCTCTTGCGCCTGCTTCTACAGACATATTACAAATTGTCATTCGTTGTTCCATAGAAAGGTCAGTTATTCCTTCGCCAGTATACTCGATAACAGTTCCAGTTCCACCTGCGGTCCCAATTTTTTTGATGATTGATAAGATGATATCTTTTGCTGTTACAGCAAAAGGATTCTTCCTTTTACCTTCTACTCTAATTTCGAATGGTTTGAGCTTTTCCAACCACAGCGCTTGTGTTACAAAAACATGTTCAACTTCACTAGTTCCTATTCCAAAAGCTAATGCACCAAATGCTCCTTGTGTAGAAGTGTGGCTATCCCCACAAACAATTGTAGTGCCAGGTAAAGTAATTCCTAATTGTGGAGCGATAACATGGACTATGCCTTGGTAGGGACTATCAATATCAAACAAGTTAATGCCAAAATCTTGGCAGTTTTTTTCTAATGTTTTAATTTGAATAGAAGATGTTTGATCAATAATTGGTAATGATCTGTCAGTTGTAGGTACATTATGATCCATTGTTGCGATGGTAAGGTCTGGCCGTCTTACTTTCCGTTTGTTCATACGTAGTCCTTCAAAGGCCTGGGGCGATGTTACTTCATGGACGAGATGCCTATCTATGTAAAGAAGAGAGGGACCATTTTCTTTTTTTACTACAATATGGGAATCCCATATTTTTTCAAACAATGTTTTTGACATTGTAATTACTTACCTATGGTTTAAATTTAAAAAGGCCACCGGCCGCAATAATTTTTCCAATGATTTCAGAGAAAGGCTTCATGTGATATGTTTGATTCTTTGTTACATTCTTTATTTCGTTTGTTTCAATGCTAATGTTTAGTTCATCACCATTTGCAATGTTCTTGTATGCCTCTTCATCAATTTCTATTGGTAAAAGGAAGGCTCCATCAACAGAATTTCTATAAAATATCCTTGCAAAGGATAATGCGAGAACTGCCTTTATTCCGGAATGAGATAATGCGATAGGTGCATGCTCTCTAGATGAACCACACCCAAAATTTTTTCCAGAAACAATAAAGTCGCCGTCTTTTACTTTGGCATGAAATTCTGGATCAATTCCTTCCATCGCATGAGATGCCAGTTCGTCATAGTCATGTAGTTTAAGATATGTGCCGGGAAGAATTACGTCAGTGTCTATATTGTCACGTTCGTATTTGATTACATTTCCTTTCAATTCAAGTCCCTCGGATCAGTAATTTTTCCTGTCACAGCTGAAGCTGCAGTAACCAATGGTGAAGCTAGATATGTTTGAGACTCGACATGTCCCATTCTGCCTGGAAAGTTTCTATTTGTAGTACTAATACAAATTTCTCCTTTTGCTAATACACCCATATGTGCACCACAACATGCTCCACACGTAGGTGGGCCAACTGTTGCACCAGCGTCAAGAAAAATCTGTATAAATCCTTTTTCTATTGCTTTTTTGTAAATTGAAATTGCTGCAGGCAAAACTTCAGTTCTGATTTTTACCTTCTTTCCTTTGAGGATTTTTGCTGCTGCCTCCAAATCTTCGAGTTTTGCTCCTGTACAAGAGCCGATGTATGCTTTGTCAAGTTCTACAGTAGGAGCTTCTCTTACAACTACAATATTATCTGGGGAGAAGGGTTTTGCAACTATTGGTTCCATCTCAGATGCTTCATATTCAAAAGTTTTTGAATAGTCAGCATCGGAATCGCCTTTAATCTGGGTAAATTCGGTGGCTCCGCGAGATGCCAAGTGATCTACAATTTTTTGGTCAGGTTCTATAATTCCATTCTTGGCACCTGCTTCCGTAGTCATATTAGTAAGTGTAAGACGCTCATCTATTGACATTTCATCAATACCATTTCCAGCAAATTGCATTGTTTTGTATGCACCGCCATCTGTTCCAATATCTCCAATAATTTTCAAAATCAGATCCTTTGCCATAACATGTTCTGGAAGTTTTCCGTTAAGTTTGAAAAGTAAAGTTTCAGGAACCTTAAACCAAATCTTGCCATTGAGTAAAACATATGCAATATCTGTATGACCTAACCCACATGCAAAGGCACCAAGTGCTCCAGTAGTATTTGTATGCGAGTCTCCTCCCACATAGACTTCACCTGGTAACACCATAGCTTCTTCATGAGATAAAGTGTGACATATTCCATATTGTCCCAAACCATACTTGAAGTGCTTTTCAATTCCATATTTTTTTGAAAAATTGCTTAGTTTCACAATATTTTCAGCAGAAACCTTGTCGGCTGAAGGAACAAAATGATCTTCAGCTATCCATACTTTGGAAGAATCCCATAATTTTTCTACGTTTATTCCTTGATTTTTTAATTTTTCAAATACCTTTATGACTCCAGGGCCAGATACATCATGTAGCATAACTTTGTCTACATTAACAAATACTACATCATCTGGAGATAGTTTTTCTTTGCCTGAAGCTCTGGCAAGAATTTTTTCTGTAATATTCATGATCAAAAAACCTTTTTCTTGAGATTAAAACGTTTACAGAACAATAAAAAAGAAAAGGCGAATTAAGAAAACATGGCGCTAACTGTGTTTCCTGTTAAGGCAGAGAGAAAAAACGAAAAATTTGACATTTTTGAGACCATTGAAAATACGTTGAGGAAAAATAAACAACAATTGCAAGATGGAGATGTTTTGGTTATTTCAAGCAAATATGTTTCAAATTCACAAGGAAGACTGATCAATATTGAAAATGTAAAATCATCAGAACAGGGAAAGATTGTCTCGAAAAAATTTCAAATTAAACCAAAAATAGCTGAAGTCATAGTTCGTGAATCCGATGTAATTTTTGGAGGTGTATCTGGTTTTGTGCTAACATCATCTGATGATATTTTAGCTCCAAATGCTGGCATAGACAAATCTAATGTAAAAAAAGGCAAAGTAATTCTTTACCCAGAGGATCCATTTCTAATTGCGGAGCAGATTAAACGAAAAATTTTCCTAAAAGATCTAATTCATGTTGGCATAATTATAGTGGACAGTAGATTAATGCCAGCTAGAGTGGGTACAACAGGTGTTGCCATTGCTTGTGCTGGAATTGAACCAGTAATTGATATGAGAGCAGAAAAAGATCTTGAGGGTAACCCATTGAAGGTAACCTTTCAAGCAGTAGCTGATAATTTGGCATCAATAGCAAATCACAAAATGGGTGAGGGTTCTGAAACACAACCGTTTGCAATCATAAGAGATTCCGGAGCAAAGTTAACAGACAGAAAAATTAAACCAATGGAATTAGCTGTATCATATGATCAATGTGTTTATGTTCGTGGACTAGGAAATTCCTCTCAAACGAACTAAAAATTAAAAATCTTTTTCGTTTTTGATTCTAGATTAATTACACTGCTTTAAATAGAAGGATTGAAGGCAAATTTTATGGAATATCTTACAAGATATCCGAAATCAATTTCATTCCTAGATGGGATAAAGGAATGTATTAAAGTAGATAGTAAAACAGGGGTTGAGCAACTTACAGTAGTTGTAAAAAAGAACTTTGAGGAATTGATGAAGATTTTTACAAAAGAAGGTTTCACTAAGGTAAAATTTGAACACAAACAGCCTTCACAGATAGGAAATGGACTTAGTTTAAAGCTCAAAAAACCGTGGGAACTTCATTTGAGAATGTTAGAGATGAAAAAAGGCCTAATTGCTATTCATGCCGAGGTTGAAGTTTCAAGAGATTACTTACAGCATTTGTTTTGTCAAAGAACTCCAGTAGTTTATGAGATTGAAGAAATGATGAAAAAGTATCAGATCGATTATAAAATTTGGAACGAACGAATTAAAAAATACGTACATACAGTATTTGACAATTACAAGATAAAGCTATCAACCCCAAATATTCCAGTTTTTGCCTGGAAACCCATGCTTTTTGTGATTGCAACTATCTGTTCCTTTTATCTTTGGAAATACATCCAAACAGTCTAGAAACTTTAATTATAATTTTTGAGTTTTTGATTTAATGAGTAAAGAACCACTAAAAGTCCATTTGAAATATTATGGATTTTCTCCTTGGGAGATTGAAGTATGTTATGGAGTCTTGAATTCAAGGTTTGAAGTTATTCAAGAGGAGATCGAACAGAATGAAGAGGATTTTGCAACTATGTTAAATCTAGATATTCCATTGCCGTTCAATGAGCAATTCTTCAAGTGGTTTGAATTTAGCAGATGGGATAAATTGAAGTTCTTGTTTAAAGAAATGAAAAGAAGGCGTGGTTCAAAACATCTTTTAAAAATTAAAATAAATTTTTTAGGTTCACCAAAAATCAGCTTTGTTGTTGATGCTATTGAAAGGCAGTGGTTTAACACTTCGATTGAAAAAATTGATTTTGTTTTAGAATTATTGCCATACCATTTAGATCCTCAAAAATTACCAAGTGATGTATCAAAGGTAATCTATAGATTTGATGCTGAACATGTTAGGTGGAGATTGAAAATAGTCTATTCTGGTCAGAAAAAATTCGAATTCAAGGAAAATGGTTGGAAGATAATTACTTGAGATCATTTTCAAGGGGTTCTAACATTGAATGAAGTTCTTTGTACTTTTTTTCAATAAATTTCAGCGAGTCCTCGAGTTTTTTTGATTTGCCATATTTGAATCGAATTAGTTCTCTGTGATGCCAAAAGTTTTTTCCATTTTCTACAGATAAGATTGTAAAATAATCTGTTCCTTTGAGAGAATCTGGAATTTTAACGTCATATGGAAAAAGCAGGTCTAGGATAAACCATTCATCGCCATCTGGATAATCTGAGCCGGTATCAACATCAAAAAAAATATGCAATAGTCTAGACTGCATGAGACCATCATCTGGAATATCAGGATGTTTAACATTTGATTTTTTAAAATCTAGACTAAGCAGTTTGGGTTCAAAGAAACCCTTGATGATAGATTTGCGAAATATTTTATTTGCTTCAGTAATGTTCAACGATAACCTAATCTTTTGTTCAACCTGCTAATAATACATTAGGTGGTTTTGATAGTAGTTTGTTCTAAACCTCAAATGAGTCTAATAGTTTTGAAACATTGGTAATAGGTTTGCCATTTGAAGAAATTCTTTGTTTGGCTGGAGGGTTTTCCAGAAAATTTGGGATTCTATCTGTCAATCTCTCACCATAACGAGAAATGAGTTCATTCTTGTAAAATATTCCAATTGGAATCTTGTCGCCCCACTCTAAGGATTTTATCAGAGCCTGACTCAGTTTTTCATTTAGTTCAGATTCTTCATTAAAATGAACAGTTGGTTCAAATTCCGTGTCCTCTAATTTGTAAATTCTTGAATGGCGTTTTTGGGCTTCCTCAGCCATATCTACACCAGCATACCAGTCTCTTGTGTTGATATCATTGTAAGTAGGACAAGGTTGTAACACATCTAAGAAGGCAAGACCTTTGTGTCGTATTGCAGCTTTGATGAGATCTTTCAAGTGTTTAATGTCATATGAATACCCACGTGCGATAAAGGTGAATCCACTAGTAACCGCCAATCCTATTGGATTCACATTGTAATTGGTATTTGGAGATGCAAGTGATTTTGTTTGTTCACCTAGTCTGAGAGTGGGAGAAGCTTGTCCCTTTGTCAGTCCATAGACACCGTTATCAAAAATGATGTAAGTCATGTCAACATCCCTTCTACCAGCAGCGACAAAATGTCCTGCGCCTATTCCTAGACCATCACCGTCCCCCCCAGCAGCAACAATTGTCATTTCAGGATTTGCGATCTTTGCTCCTTGGGCAAATGGCAAAACTCTTCCATGTAGTGTATGAACACCATACACATTGATGAAGTGAGAAGTTTTTCCGGAACAACCGATACCAGAAAATATTGCTGCTTTGTCTCTAGGAATATTTAACTCTGCTAGTGCCATCTGGATTGCATTTACAATTCCAAAATCTCCACAACCTGGACACCAATCGTTGTGAACATCTGTTTTGTAGTCGGAGAGTTTAAGCGCCATGTGTTAAAATCTCCCTCTTGTTTGCTTTGTTTTCAATGATTTTCTTCAGAGAATCATAAATCTCTGTACTGGTCATAGCCCTGCCAGTATATTTCAGAATGAAATAGTCTACATCTCTGCCTAGATTTTGTTTGAAGATCTGACTCAGTTGAGCCGTGTAATTTGCTTCTATATCTATGATAGTTTTAGCATCTTTTAACAATGATTTCGTATAGTCTGTGGGAAATGGGTGTAGTAATTTGAACTGAACAAAGCCAATGTCTATGTTTTCTTTTTTGAGCATTTCTAGCGCATCAATTATGGGGCCTTTTGTAGAGCCCCAGCTGATTATGGTATAATCATGAATTCCAAATGAAACTAGCTGCTCTTCCTGAGGGATTTTTTTTATAATTAGCTCTAGTCGAGACATACGCTTGTCCATCATCTTAATTCGTTCAAGAGGATCCTCTGAGATATGCCCGTATTCATCACTCTCATCTCCCGTATTCCAGAAAACTCCATTTTCAAGTCCAAGTTTTGATCTTGGGGATATTCCATCGTCTGTAAAAGCAAATCTTTTGTAATCATTCCCATCAATTTTTTCAAGCAGTTTTCCTCTGTCAATTGTTACTTTAGTGGGATCAAATCTTTTGCAGGTTACGACGGAGCTTGACATGAACTTGTCCATCATGTGAATTACCGGAACTTGGAACACATCAGAATAATTAAAGCAACTACATGTGTCATAGAAACTTTCTTCGATATCTCCTGAAGCATAAACAATTTTTGGAAATTCTCCATGACTAGAGTTAATTGCAAAAAGTAAATCATCTTGTCCATGTCTTGTCGGAAGACCTGTTGAGGGACCGCTTCTTTGGTATAGTGTTATGACAATTGGTACCTCGTTAATTCCAGCCCAACCAAGGGCCTCTGTCATTAATGAGAATCCTGGGCCAGACGTACAGGTTGCTGATCTAGTTCCTGTTAGCGCGCCACCAATCATCATTCCAATCGCTGAAATTTCATCCTCGGTTTGTATTACCGCAATAGAACCAGGCCTATCACCATCAACCTCTAGTATTTGGTTCTGTTCTAGAAAGACGCTTTCATCAGATGCCGGTGTGATAGGATAGTAGGGTTGGAACCGACAACCACACACCAACTTTCCAATTGCTGTTCCTAGATGACCTTGAACCAAAAGTGTGTGCGGTTCCTTTTTGGTTCCAGGTAAGGAATAATTGAAATCGTTGAATTTGGCTGTCGCAAAATTGTAAGAGTGATTTGCAGCTTGTTTGTTGATTTCCGCAATTTTTGGTTTTTTAGAAAAAATGTTTTCAATTGATTTGAAAAGAAAGTCTGACGGCATTTTTAGCAGACCCAAGGATAATGAAACACCAATTACGTTGAACATTCGAATCAGTGCCTTTAGTTTGGGGTCACCTGCTTCTTCAGCCAACTTGGAAAGAATGTCTCTAAAGGAAACTGGATAGAGATTTACGCCATTCTCTTTGGCCATTTCCAAGACTCCAGAGATAGTGAAAGGCTTGTTTTTAGCCTCAAGTTTCTTGTGTAACCTTGACTTGAAGATTTGGTCTAGGCTGTGTACATCATCTGTTCCTGTTTTTTCTAAATCTGAATCATAAATCAGTGCACCACCTGACATCACTTCGTCATAGTGTCGGAAAATTGTCTCAGCATCAAATGAAACCATCACGGTTACCTCGTTTAGATTTGAGTGAATTTTTTTGTCTGCAACTCGAACAGCGAAATAGCTGTGTTCTCCTTTGATGTTTGAATAAAATTCTCTTTTTCCAAAAACTTGGTAACCCATTTCCGCACAAACACGTGAGAAAATATTTGCTCCTGTTTCTACACCGCTACCTTGCGGTCCACCGATCAACCAAGTAATATCAGTACTCATATGAAATGAAAGGGAATCTATTAGATATTAATAATATCCCAAATTAAATTTTTTAACCACCAGTTGCTGCATCGCCCAATGCACATTCACATTTATCACGTTCACCGCAATAAGGACATACACAGACACATTTCTCAATTGGGTTCGCACACGCTACACAAATTGCAAATTCTTCTTCAGTTTCGGTTGAACCCATGTTATTTTCTAGCAAGAAATCTTATAAATGGTTTAAGGTCGCTTCCCACATCTGGTAAATATGAAAAAGGGAAAAGTTTTGCTTACACGAAAATTGCATGATTTTGCGTTAAAGGAATTACGGAAACATTATTCCATTGAGGTTCATTCTGGGAAAATTCCAATGCCGAAAACAAAGCTTTTGGAAAGGATCAAAGACAAGGATGGATTGATCTGTTTTCCTTATGACAATATAGATAAGCAAGTGATTGATTCTGCGAAAAAGCTTCGAGCTATCAGTACGTTTAGTGTTGGATATGATCAGATTGATGTGAAATATGCAAAAAAGAAGAAGATTAGGATTGGTTACACCCCGGAGGTTTTGACAGATGCAACAGCCGATTTGACATTTTCCCTCATTCTTGATTTGCTGCGTCGAGTCGCAGAGGGGGATAGAATTATTCGCAAGGGAGAATGGAGACAAATCTATGGTGCCTATGACTATGTTGGCACAGACCTTGCTGGAAAAACGCTCGGAATTTTAGGAATGGGACGAATTGGAAGAGCGGTTGCAAAAAGAGCCATTCCATTTGGAATGAAAATAATTTATCATAACAGAAAACGACTCCCAAGAAAAATTGAATCTATGACACATTCCAAATCTGAATCGCTAAATCAGTTGTTGAGGAATAGTGATATCATTTCAGTTCATGTTCCATATACAAAACAGACTCATCAACTGGTTGACATGAAGTTTCTGAAAAAAATGAAAAAGAGCTCGTTCTTTATCAATACAGCTCGGGGGGGAATCATAAAAGAGAAGGACTTGATATCAGCTTTGAAAAGAGGAACGATTGCTGGTGCTGCACTAGATGTTTTTGAGAATGAACCAATTGGAAAAAATCATCCGTTTGTCAAGATGTATAATGTTGTTATAGCTCCACACATCGGTAGCTCCACTTTAGAAACAAGAAAAAAGATGGCAGAGCTTACTGTAAAAAATTTAGAGCTTGCTTTGTCTGGAAGAAAACCAATCTATTCAGTTTAAAATTCAACTATAGAACCATACTTGGAAAGCATCTCATCATAAAGCTTTTTTCTGTTTGGCTTTAGGCTCTTGTTTTCATCATACATTTTGGTAAAAAATGCGCCTAGTACTCGCTCATCCTTATCATCAAAGAATCTTACACTAAAGCTCGTTCTTTCTGGTTTTTCTTCGGTGATGAATTTGGCTTTCTTTATGGCTTCTGAATTAATATGCATGTGACACGGACCATCATTCTCTCCAATGGTAATCCATTGATCCTTTTGTCGAATTCCTAAAGAATTGCTTCTGATTTCACTAACTGCACCTCCTCCTTTTATAACAAAAAGAATGTCGTCAACCTTTAGTAAATCAGCAAGAATTTCCTTTAACATCAGAATGGTTTCTTTGAGAAATTATTTCAACCTTTAATCGATTTGGATGAAATCTTCTGGCTTGGCACTGATGCAGTCTGTGCCTACTGCTTTAAGGCCTGAAAAATTGATTTTTCCATCGGGTATTTTTCCCTCATTTTGAAGAATTTTCACCTTTTCTGATACTGATTCCTTGTGTTTGTTACATGTAACTCCAACCATGTATTCGTCCTTGCCAAGAACGATAGAGATTACAAACTCTGGGGGGTTCACACAAGGTTTACCAGCTTGTTTTACCGAGCATCTATCCGGAAGCATCAGAAAATAATTTTTAACATGAGATATTAAGCTTGGTTAATTACATCATCAAAATTCCACATCGTTTCTTTTTTCTTTAAAGTATAATCCAGAAATCCCTTCTCCTGTAATTTCTTTACAACAAATGCAGAATATGCTGGAGCACCCGTAGCCCCTGGAGAATTATAATTAATAATATGAAAGGAATTATCGTTCTCCAACTCCATCACATCAGCTACAAACGTGCCTTGTGGTGTTATGACATTAGATCGTATTCCGGCGGTTCCTCTTTCTGTAAAATATTCAGGTTTAACTTTTGGAATGAATTTCTGAACTCGTTTTATCATTGCAGTTTTTGAAATTGAGCTCAACCACTCCTTTGAAATCATTGACAAGAATTCAGGATTTGTGAAAAGCTTTAACGCATTTCCAGTAATAATTTCTTTCAATTTTGATAATGCTGTGTTAACATCGCCTAGATATCCTGAATAGATTTCTGGACTTGGGACAGGAACAGCATTTGGTCCAACCTCTGTTTTTCCATCAGCCTTTTTAATCCAGTGTGGATCTAAGAATGGATACCCCTTGAATTCGGCTACTGTGTAGATTGTACTTTTTGCTAAATCATTATGTGGTGGAGATGCAATCCAATATTCTCCACGAAAGTGCAAGTCGGAATATTCCTTTGCAAGTTCCATTTTATGTGCGATAGCTAACGAGTTTCCACCTGCACAATTAATTATGAAACTAGATGAAATATCGGAATCATCTTGAAATGATATTATTGTATCATCATTATTTTTTTTAATTGATTTTACATTTTTATTCAAAAGAAATTGCGTACCATTTTTTGCTGATTCTTTTTTAATTTCACGAGTAAAAGCACCAAAATCAGAAGAAACTTCCCTCTTGCAAAAAATTGCAGAATGACATTTTACATTTGGTTCCCTTTTTGATACCTCCTTACCATCTAATAGCTCTAAATCGCTATCTGGAATTCCGTTTATTTTTCCCCATCTCATAAATTCTTTGAGAGTCTTGTAATGATCATCGTTAAAGCCAAGTTCAAAAACTCCAGTTTTCAACCAAGGGATGTGTTTTTCTTTTGCGAGTTTTTCCCACATTGGATAGGAAACGATTGATGCTTTTGCAAAAACCTTCTTTGTTTTAGGATCTAAGTAAAAAGGAGAATGAACGACGGCAGTATTTCTACTGCTTGCGTGCATTGCAACATCTGATTCCTTTTCTATTACACAAATTTGCAGATCATACAATGAAGAAATCCAATAGGAAATTGTGGTGCCAAGAATTCCTCCTCCAATTATTGCAACGTCAAATTTTAACAATAGCAATCAGTTGTCTATTCACCATTAAATTATTGTGCATGGCTTCATGAAGGAGAATCAATGGCACCTGGAGAGGGTAGCTAAATTAGTTTTATACTCTCACCGATTTTATGTCCAAAAATTATGATCAGCCTTAAGTATTTTGGAGAGAGCGGTCTGTTACGAAGTTATCTACGCGACTTTTACCATTTATAGGAATTTTTGCAATTTTCTTACTTTTAGTTCCACCAATTGCACCTATATCAGCTCAATCATGGGGTGTTTCACTAAGTGGTAATGGTTGGGCAGATAAGTATACTGAAGCTGAGGAATACAGTGTGCAATACGATATTAGTGGCTCATATTCTTTCGACATAAATGCTGATTATTCAATTCAGGGAAGTGGTACTGCTCAAGTTTCTATATATAGCATCGATGATTATTGTATAGGAAATACTTCTGTTTCTGTATCTTATTCAGTTACTGGTTCATATGATGCTGGAGCTGATATTGCTCATCTAACTATTTCAAATGGAAGTCCATCATCATTTGCATTTGCTCAACATTGTGATTATCCTGCTGAACCAGATCATCCAGCAGAAAGTTTTGATGAAACCGTAACCTTACCATCTCCATTTAATTTTCAACATAGTATTGGTCCTGGTTTGCACATGGGAAGAAGTGCAAGTGGTGAGTTTAGTGTTGGCAACGCTTCTTTTTGGATGGGTTCTGATATTAACTCTCTAGGGTCCATACCTTCACCAGCGGATACAACTCCCCCAGTTATTTTAATACCTAATGATGTGACTATAGAAACCAATGATCCTGCTGGTATTGCTTATACATTCTCTATTACTGTAACCGATGATACTGATCCCAATCCTTCTGTTAGCTGTACACCTCCATCTGGATCTTTTTTTTCAGTAGGTACCACACAAATAGATTGCACTGCAACTGATGCATCTGGCAACTCTGTAACGGAACCTGTATTTTTCCTTACCGTTGTGTATAGCCCCACTCCCACTACAGCTACTATAAACACTGACAAAACTTCGTATGCACCTGGTGACATCATTACCGTAAGTGGTACGATTAGCCCCGTTACTGCACCAGTTACCTTAGATTATGAGCTAGGTGGACCATCTGGAACTATTTTAGAATCTGGAACTGTAACTTCGTTATCTAGTGGGACATACTCCTTCACCATGATGATGCCCGATTCAGGCCCAGGAATATACACGGTACGTCTATTTTATGCTCAAGGATGGTTAGCAGAAACCAGTTTTAATTATGAAACGGTTCAACCTCCCGACACAACCCCGCCAGTAATTTCAGTCCCATCAGACATTACCAAATCTACTACCTCTTCTAGTGGAATGTCTGTAACATATTCTGCTACTGCAACAGATGATATTGATGGCACTCTAACGCCAACTTGTACACCTGCATCAGGTTCTACGTTTGCGATAGGTACTACGACTGTAACCTGTACCGCAACCGATTCTTCTGGAAATACTGGTACCGGTTCATTTACAGTTACAATTAATTATACTACAGTTTCTGACATAACCCCACCAGTAGACTCTGATGGTGACGGTGTTCCAGATTCATCTGATGCATGTCCAAATGAATATGGTACTCAATCAAATGGTTGTCCTGTTCCTGTAGACTCTGATGGAGATGGAGTTCCAGATTCATCTGATGCATGTCCAAATGAATATGGTACTCAATCAAATGGTTGTCCTGTTCCAGTAGTCTCTGACGGTAATACAATTACAGTTGACTTTGATGCTGTAGATACCAGTGGTGGAATTGTCAGTGGGTCAGCAGTTGAAAACTACCTTGCAGGATATGGAATCTATGTTATCGATGAAGGTACTGGAACACTCAGAGACTTTACAATTTGGGAAGGGAATTGGGATAAAGGTATTTACGCAATCGCGGCCTCTCTCCCAAATGGATTTTTCCGAAACTATGGAAATGAGGCCTATAGCTATTCATTCTACTTTGATGCTCCGCTAGACAGATTTGAATTTACACGAGCTTCATATGATGCCTCTTTTGGTGGAATCGTCAGTTCCCCTTGGAATGCCCAAGCATTTGACAGCAACGGAAATTCACTTGGGACAGTAGGTGAAGGTCAAGGAAGTTACTATTCAATTCCTCCACCAGTAGTTTTTTCTTTTGATGGACCTGATATTGCCAAAGTTACTTTCTATAGAAATTCTGTAAACACTTATGCTGGCATTGCTCAAGTTCCGCTTGACAATCTAGTACTTACATACTCAAGTAGTTTTGTTGAACCTGAAACAGACTCTGATGGTGATGGAATACCTGATGAGTATGATAGTTGTCCTTACGAATATGGTTCTCCAAATAATTATGGTTGTCCTGAAGTTGAACCAGATGTATCTCCAGAATTTGAAAGACTCGCCAATCTTGGAATGGAAGCATATGAAAATGGAGATTGTGATTTAGCTTTAGACTATTTCAATCAAGCACTAGCACTACATGAATATGAAGCATTTGTTAAATGGTTCATTGGTGCAATTTATAGTGATTGTGTTGGAGATCATATAACCGCACTACCTTATTTGGAAGATGCCCTTGCTCTTGCAAAATCCACACCGGAAATTCCTGAAGAAATTATTGTAGAAATTCAAAAAGCAATAGATCTTGTTAAAGAACTCATATCTACTCCTCCTTCCACTACTACTCCTCCAACACAATTCCTTGATCTCACTGGAACATGGAAAGGAACCGTAGAATTTTCAGTTTGGTTCGATTATTATCCTGCTCCAGTTACTTGTAGCTATGTTGGAAACCTAGAAATGCAGTTACGCCAAACGGGAGACTCTGTAACTGGTACATCTTCTCTAGATGTAACTGAAGCATCTACTCCTACTGGATGTTTCTCATGGCATGAATCATATGGTTATGGACAAATTTCAGGGGATGTATTTGGAAGTGCATTTTCAGGAACTTTTGGATCTAATCAATTTACAGGTAGATTTACAAGCGATTTGTTTGAAGGTGAGTTTTCTCAACAAGGAACCAATAGTGTAGCCGGTTCATTCTCTTTGATGAGACAAGATGCGCCTACAGTTCCAAAACCCATAGCTCCTCCTCCAACTATAGCTCCTCCTCCAACTATAGCTCCAACTCCTCCTCCAACTATAGCTCCAACTCCTCCTCCAACTATAGCTCCAACTCCTCCTCCAACTATAGCTCCAACTCCACCAGTACCAACACCTACACCACCAACGATACCTACTCCACCAGCTATACCTGTCATCTTATCAATAGATACAGATAGAACTGTGTATAACCAAGGAAACCTTGTAACAATTGAAACACAAATTTCTGGAACTACTTCCAATCAAAATATCGCAGTTAGTGTGATTGATTCTTCTAACAATGTTGTGCTAACCAGAACAATAACAACTGACAGTTCTGGAACAGGATCATTACCGTTTAAAATTTCACATGGAACATCATCTGGTACATACGAAGCTAGTGCAACAGTATCTGTAGATGATAAAGACTATAGAGATTATGTGCAATTTACAGTCAACAAAGACATTGCCGGAATTTCAATTTTATCCGTTGAACCTACAGATCAGCAAGGAAATCCGGTAACATCATTTGGAAAAGAAAAACTAGGTTATGTTAAGGTGAGATTAGATTCAGATTCATTTACAAGCTCATTGATAACTGTAAACTTGTTTGATTCTGATTTAACAAGTCTTGGAGTTGGCTCAGTTAAGACAGCACTTACTGGACAGTCCGAATTGGTCCTTTCATTTTTCATTCCTCATGACGTAGTTATAGGCAATGCAGATATTTACGTAAACATATTTACTGATTGGCCAAGCAATGGTGGAACTCCTCTAACCCGTGAATCTTCTGCAAAGGTGATTATTGGATGATGTCTAAAACGATTTTTGGATTAGTATTTGTTCTAGTTGCAACCATTACAATTTCCCAAAGCTATGCTGCTGAGATTATTTTTGATTCTACTAAAGAGGTATTAGGCCCTGGAGAAATTGTTGAACTTTCTGGAACAATTGAAGGTGGAATCGAGGGAGATCTAATAGCACTTGAGGTAAAGTCTCCTTCCGGTGAAATTATTCTAATTCGTACTGTGGAGCTTGGTCCGGGCGGAACTTATAATTTAAAATTTAAAATTCCTGCTTCTGCTGAATCAGGTGATTATGATATTACTACCAACGTAGAGTTGGTCGGTACTAAAGAAACTCAACCAAGTGCAGGTTCACAAACCACCACATCGGATGGAGGTTGTTTAATTGCAACTGCAACATTTGGTTCTGAATTAGCTCCACAAGTACAACAATTGAGAGAAATTCGTGACAATACTTTACTAAAAACTAACGCAGGTTCTTCTTTCATGTCTGGCTTCAATCAACTTTACTATTCATTCTCACCCACAATAGCTGATTGGGAAAGAGAAAATCCTGTGTTTAAGGAAACCGTAAAGCTTGCAATCACTCCACTGATAACATCACTTTCGATTCTAAACTATGTTGATATTGATTCAGAAGTTGAGATGTTAGGCTATGGAGTAAGTTTGATTCTTCTAAACATTGGAATGTATTTTGTAGTACCCGCAATGATAATTCTTCAAATTAGAAAAAAACTCCATTTCACTGTATTAAACACAAAGATGAGCGCCGGGAGAGAGATTCGAACTCTCGATCCCTTGCGAGAACGCGCTCTATGGTAATTATTTCCAGGCGCGCGCCCTACCAGGCTAGGCGACCCCGGCACAAGTCTTTCGACTAACTAGTTCGACAAAATTTGATTATATAATACGTTTGGGAGAATGATTTGAAAATCATTTGTAAATATTAATTGTGATAGATTTTTTGATGGTTTTTTCTAGATTGTCCATTCCTCTAGATGAAATTTTGTATGTCCCTTCTAACATTGGGTCTCCATCGTTTTTAATTTGATCCCACTCGAAAATCTTTTCCTCTTTTGGTTCAAGGACAGAGATCACCTGTGCAGAAATAGGAGAATACAATAAAGTTCCATCCAATCCAGAAATTTTCAATCCATATGAAACATCTGAAAAAGTTAGGGGCACACTTCCAGAATTTATAATTCTGATTGTAATGATTTCACCTTTTTTAAAATCAGTTTTTTCCGTCAAAATTGAGAGTGATGGTCCTTCTTGAAAGTTCAACTCATTTGGATTTTTAAAATCGACAAAAATTACTCCAAGAATTGCACCAGCAACCACACCAACACAGGTAGCCAAAATTAGTCCTCTAGGAATCAAACGGTGTCACCAGTTTTTCAGTTCTTTATTTTGGGTTTTGTGCGCCAACTTTTGGGATATGTGTTTGGAGCCATGATGATTCTTTTTGTTTGAAATGCTTGTCCTTTGACGCTGTCTTTGATTTCATAGTTTGACATCAAGGCTTCGGCAAGTGCAACGATCTCTCCTTTCTGAGTGTAAATTGCAACCAGTTCGCCTTTTTTGAGGATTGGTGAAATTTCTAAAACTCCCGGAATTGCAAGCTGCGCACCATGACAAAGTGCATCAACAGCAGAGTCTCGAATAACTACCGATTTAACTTCGCTGAGTGCGTGTTCTATTGGTTGGATAAATTTCAAAAGCTTCGAGTCATCTTTCTTCTCTTCCCAGTGAGAAAATGCATCAGACAATTCGTGTAGTGTAACAAGTTTTTGGGATTCATCGAATTGATGAACTCTACTTCGTCTGAGCTCAATCATTGTTGCTCCAGGTCCCAAGACTTCGCCAATATCATAGAGTAATTTTCTGATGTAGGTGCCTGCTTCACACAAAACTCGCAATAGTAAGAGACGTTCCTTCTGTTCCAAAAGTTCCATTTCATAGATTTTCCTTATTCTGGTTTTACGTACAACTGAGGAACGTTGCGGTGGTTTTTGAAATATTTCGCCTTGAAATTGTTTCAGAACGTCATCCAGTCTTTCTTTTGAAGTAAGAGAGTGGAGTCTGCCTACTGCCTGATATTCTTTTGGGCCAAGCAACAAAACACCAAGAGCCTTTGTAGCTGCACCCAATCCTAATGGGAGGACTCCAGTGACCTGAGGATCAAGTGTACCACTATGTCCAATTTTTGGAATTTTTAGAATTCTTTTGGTCCAAGCTACAACCTCATGACTTGTTGGTCCCGGTGGCTTGTCTAGAATAATCAGTCCATAATTTAGAAGCTGTTCAACATTTCGCTTATCATAGTATGTACCAAATTTCTCGTTGGTGATGTCCTGATCAATCACGGTCAAATTTTCTAGTTGCTTGAGTTTCAAAGTAATTCTTTCACTGTGTCTTTTGCTATTTGAATGACTTGTTCTGCGTCAATTCCGTTGGTATCAATCACTTTATCAAACACCGATTTGTCCACTCCAAAGTCAAAATTGTACAATTTTTTGTAGAGAGTTTTGTTTTCATCATATCGTTTTTTTGTAATTTCTAGCGCCTCCTCTTTGGTCACATCATCACGTGTTTTCATTCTACTGGCACTAGAGTTATGAGTGCCCTCTAACCAAATTTTAATTCCATCATCAACAAGCCATGGAAGGGTGTAACTTGTGATAACCATCCCCCCTTGATTGAATAGTTCTTTTAGTTTTTCATCAACCTTCTTGTCAAATTCTGGGTTTTGTGATCGTTGGCTCAAAAATTTCATACCCTCTGGAGTATCCCACCAATCGTCCCCTTCTGATTGAAATCCTTCCTCTTTAGCTAGTTCTTTGAGTGCGTCACCACCACTCAAGTATTTCAAACTAAATTCTTCTGCCAGGCCTTTCGCGACAGTTGTTTTGCCAACAGCAGGTGGTCCAGAAATAATAACTGATTTTGTCAATCCAAATTCATTGTGGTTTTGGTTAACTTCATTATTATTCCACTAAATGCAATGGACGACAAGAAATACCAAGCCCAAAGGTATAGTGCATTTTCTTCTTTACATACATGTTCTGCATCTGCAGCTTGTTCTACCGTACAGGTAAG
>JACZSC010000089.1 GCA_022574415.1 Nitrososphaerota archaeon
AAAAAATACTAGATACGGTGCGCTGTTTCCTTGGAACTGTGAGATCAATCCAGCAGTTATTGGACCAATTGCCCAACCAATTCCAAAAGTTGTTTCATACGCACCAATGATCGTACCGGAGATCTCTTTTTTTGTTTTTGACAGAATGGTATTCAATGTAAGTGGAAAAAATATGCTGAACCCAAAGCCCATCAGTAGCAGAGCAATTGCAAATTCAATAATCGAATCTGAAACAAACGCGATCAGTAACCCAAAGGCGATGGATAAAGTTGCAGCGATTAGTGTGTAGCTGGTTTTTCTTGCAAGTTTTCCTGCCAAAGCTAGTGTTACAATTCTAGAAATTCCAAAAATAAAGAACAAAACTTCAATTTCAATTCCAGACATGGATCTGTCGTCCAAAAAAGCTGGAAACACTGTCAGAATCATTCCAAATGACGCTGTACAATAAATCAGCATCACAATTATTACTGGAAATCTCGTCATCTGTTTAAGCGATGAAAAAGAAAAAGTTGCATCGTGACTCTTGACTCTGCCTCTTGATAGCAGCATGGAGAACAAAATTGCTGATGCGAGAATGTACGATGCAATCTGAAAGAGAAATCGGTAGGATGATTCAGCATCATCTAACACGATCGTTCCAAGAAGTGGTCCTACCATAAAACCAGCAACAAAAAATCCTGTGAACATTGAGATGTGTTTAACTCTTGTAGCTCCGGAACTTTCTTTTGATATTATGTCTTCACTTGGTGGCCAGAAAAATGCATGCGCAATTCCAGTCAATACTCTATACCCCATTATCTCGGGTACGGATTCTGCAATAGATAGTAGAAAAATAGAAGCAGAGTTGATGACAACACCTATGGAAAGCAGATATCCGCTGTTGAACCTGTGAAGTAAAATTCCAACAAAAAGTGGAATGAACATGTACGGAAGAAAACTCGCTAATCCGATTAGTCCTATCTCTGCATATGATGCGTTGATGATGTTTTTCGCAAAAACTGGGAGGATTGGTCCGTGCATTCCATAGGAAATGCCTATGATCAAACCAACTATGTTAACAAGAATAAGTGGTCTTTTCATTTGTATGCGGCGACCATTATTGCACCGCCCATAAGATCTTTATCAAACTCTACCTTGGAAAATTTTTCAAGCAACAGCGATTCTAGCTTTTTATTTTGGGGCCATCGCTTGTAAGTTCCATACAGTGTCGCAAATTTTAAACCAAGTTTTCCACCAGCAGCAAATGCAACGATTGGAAGAATAAGTCTAAGATAAAACGAAACACCAAACCTCACAACTGCTGAATCTGGCTTTCCAAGATCAACTATAACAAATCTGCCACCTTTTTTCAAAACTCTATGAATTTCTGATATTGCGATTCGAAGATTGATTGCATCTCGTAACGAATAACCGCACAAGACAGCGTCAAACTGTTCATCCTTGAATGGGATGTGTTCAAAAACTCCAGAAGACAGTTCAGGAGTTTTCTTAAAAAACTTGCTGGTATTTTTCAGCATTGGAATGAGCGGGTCGTACAAAGTGATTGATAAATCTCCATCGCAAAGTTTTGAAGCTGTTTTGGACATGTTTCCAAACCCTGATCCTGCATCGAGAACTTTGTTTCCAGGTAGAACCCTACCACGTATTCCCCTGTTTCTGTGTTCTACATCTTTACCAAAGGAAATTGCAGAATTTACCTTATCATATACTGGAATAATATCTCGAAGTACATCGAGCACTTCTCCCCAATAGCTTCCTAATCCCATATGATTCACTTTGTTTGATGATGTTTAATTTGTATTTCTTCAAACATTAGAAACCAAAGGCTGGAATCAGCTTTGTTTGAATTTCTGCTTAGCGATTTGAGAATATTTTTCTACCTGTTCGTCTGAAACTGTTTCTAAAACCTTTTTCTCATGTGAAATTTTTGCTATCCTGATGTTTTTTGCACTATCTTTCACATCTTCCTTTAGGTTAATTGCAGCAACAGCTAGTGTGGCTATGTCTTCTAAGCTCATGTCTTCATTGTACGTTTTTTCCAAAAAGGTATTGACGTCATCAGCACCTGAACCTATTGCGATTGCCGCATATGGAATAAATGTTCCACTTGGGTCAGTGATGAAAACAGATTCCCCCAATTGGTCTATACCTGCAATAATTAATGAAACACCGAAAGGTCTAACACCTGAATATTGTGTAAATTGATGACATTGATCAGCTAGATGTCTTGCAACAGTTTCTACCCCGACCGGCTCATCGTAAGTCAATCTGTTACCTTGAGAGAAAAATCTGGCGTTGTCAACTTGAACTCTTGCATCTGGAATGTAACCTGCAGCAGCAATTCCTATGTGACGGTCAACCTGAAAAATTTTCTGAGTAATATGCGCTGTTTGTAAAGATCGTAGTTTTTCTTCAACTGCCAAAATAATTCCATCCTTGCTTTTTAGACCAAGAGCCAGAGTGCCACGCTTTACTGTTTCAATAGCATACTCCACCTGGTAAATTCTTCCGTCAGGAGAATACATTGTAGGAGTCATATCGTAACCCCTTGAAGACATCATTTCAAATCGATTTGCTTTGATGTTAATTTAAGGGTAATTATCAAAGTCGAGCCTTGAATCTGCAGTGAATATGGAATAGATCTGGAAATAGCGTTTTAAGCAATTACGCACGCTGATGATTGAAAATAAAAAATGAGCACAGTTCAGTTACTAGAGTTCAAGGAAAAACTAAAGTCCAAGCCAGAATCTGTAAATCACAAACCAGATCGACATACAAGGAAACTCTTGCTGTTTCTGTTTACCGGTGCAAGGGGCGGTTTTACCAGACTTCGAATAGTAATGCTTCTGTTGGAAAAACCGTACAATACTCATCAGCTCGCTCTAGGATTAGGTCTAGATTACAAGGCAGTCCAGCATCACATGAAAATTTTAGAAAAAAATAATCTAGTTTCAAAGATTGGAGAAAAATATGGAGCTGTTTTTCACATTTCAAATTTTTTAGAATATAACATTGGAGCACTAAGTGAGGCAATCGACAAGCTGGACAGAAAAATGAATTCCAAGAAAGTATACATGTAAATCCATTTTTTCTTTATTTTTTGGAATTTAAAATTTAATTCCAACTTTTGGATTTGATTGGTTTAAAAAAATTTTGAAAATTGGAACCAAACTTAAATATAATCTCTCATCTTGATCTCGGTATCTTGGTACAGGCTGATCCTTTTGACAATGCCACGAAACAAGTCTATGATGCATGCGACATTTTAAAAATTAAAGACAAAGGATTACGAGATTATCTTGTAATGCCAAACAAAGTACTTAGAGTAAAAATTCCAGTTAAGATGGATAACGGTAAGATTAGAATTTTTACAGGATTTAGAAGTCAACACAACAACGACAGAGGTCCCTACAAGGGGGGAATTCGTTACTTTAATCCTGAAGGTGGAGTAAAGTACATGGAACGTGAAGTAATGGCACTATCTTCTTGGATGACGTGGAAGTGTGCAGTTGTTGATATTCCACTTGGTGGTGCCAAGGGTGGAGTTTTTGTAAATCCAAAAACAGAAAAAATCAGCAATGCTGAACTTGAACGCATAACGCGAAGATTTGCTTTTATGATTTCAGAAATTATTGGTCCAGAAAAAGATATTCCTGCTCCTGATGTTTACACCACTGGAAAAGAAATGACGCAAATCATGGATACCTTTAGTAAATTACACGGAAACAAATCCGTACCTGGAGTTATAACTGGAAAACCAATACCAATGGGAGGCTCACTTGCCAGAAATGTTGCAACAGGTTTAGGAAATGCATATTGTATAAGAGAAGCAGCTAAAATAATAAAATTGAAACTAAAAGGGGCAAAGGTAGTTTTACAAGGATTTGGAAACGCGTCAACCTTTTCAGGAATTTATCTTGAAAAAATGGGTGCCAAAGTAATTGCGGCTAGCGATTCAAAGGGCTCTATCATTGTTCCAAATGGATTTAAAACTGAAAAATTAATGGCTCACAAAAATAAAAAAGGCACAGTATTAGGATTCCAAGGAAGCAAGAAAATATCAACTGAACAATTACTCACTACAAAATGTGATGTATTGGTTCCAGCAGCTTTAGAGAACCAGATTACTGCAAAAATTGCAAAGAATCTCAAATGTAAAATTATTGGGGAAGCCGCAAATGGACCAACACTTCCTGAAGCAGATCCAATCATCTACAAGAAGAAGATTATTGTAGTGCCTGATATTTTGGCTAACTCCGGCGGCGTGTGCATATCATACCTAGAATGGGTCCAAAACAACATGGGATATTATTGGACATTTGATGAGGTTGCAAAAAAAATGGAAAAGAATATCACCAAAGGCTTCAGGGACACTTATGATCTTTCAAAGAAACACAAAATCGATATGAGAAAAGCAGCAATGGTTCTGGCTGTGGAGAGAGTTGTCGAAGCATTCAATCTAAAAGGAATCTGGCCTTAATCTTTAACTGAAAAAAGATTCATAGCAAACAAGCTGTTCAATAAATCTAATCTTCCCCTTAGTTATGGAAACTAGTTTTCTCTTAAATGACAGATCGACCTTTGTTCTGTGTTGTAGTTGCTCGATGATCTTTCCTGTAAGGTATCTCCCTTTTCTGTCCCCATCGAGTAAGATAATCAATCTTTGATATTTTGCTACGTAATCAACAAACTTTATCATGCCACCAAATTTGTGCAACACCAAAACTTTTCCTGAATATCCAAGCTTTTTCAAGGCTGCAGAGTCTCGTTTGCCTTCAACTATTACCACACTATCAACTTGAGAGTTTAGCAACAAAATAAAATTCCTTACATCCTGAACTTCTTGTTCAGTAACTCGCACAATTTACATTTCAATTTGACATATTAAATACTTTTTACAAAAATTTCAAATAAACATTCCAATTGTGACCAAAGTTTAATATATTGAATTAAGATTTCAACGATCTAATTATGGCTTCTGTTAAACAAATCTTTGACGAAACCATACAGACAGACCATAAAGTTATCACAGAAGAATCTGCAAAATCAATTCTCAAATCTTATGGAATCTCAGTACCTGATTATGCATTAGTTACTTCAACAAATGAAGCAGTTAAAGCTGCAAAAAAACTTGGATTTCCACTTGTAATGAAAGTAGTTTCACCACA
>JACZSC010000090.1 GCA_022574415.1 Nitrososphaerota archaeon
GCAAATTTCTAAAACCGAACAAGACCTAAAAAATCTTGATAATCTCTATGACAATTATTACAATGGCATGAATGTTTTCCGTATAGCAAAAGGTGGGAGAGACAAACTTCGAAAATAAATGGTGATGACAAACTGAACAAAAATAATTTTAACATAATCAATGCGAGAGTTACTTTCAGAAATGTCCCACTTCACAAGTTAGAAAAATTTTCATTCAAAGACATCCCAGTTGCATGTGAAGCTTTTAAGAAAATTTCTGATGTTTCAGAATGTGTAATAGTTCAGAATGCTTTCAGGGTTGAAGTATTTTTGGTGATTAATCTGGAAACAGGAGATATACCAGATAGAAGAAGGATTGAAGGGAAAGGACTTACAATAAATCGAATACAAGAAACTTGGCAAGCCTTAACAGAACTAGAAGAACATGACATTGACCACTTTGATCAAATTTTTGAGGTGTATAGGAATACTGATGTTTACCGTAATCTGTTAAGACTGGCAACAGGTTTGGACTCGTTAGTTCTAGGAAGATTAGAAATTCTTGAAGAAATAAAAGCATCAATTTCAAGTGCAAAACTAGCTAAAATGTCTGGCAGAATATTGAATAAATTATTTGACAGTTCTCTACAAATTGCTACTCGTATTAGAGATTCTACTGAAATTAGCAAAGGAATAACATCTCTTGGTGATCTTGCTGTCAAAACTGCAGAAGAAAAAGTAGGATTAGATGAAAAGAAAAATGTTCTACTTATAGGCACCGGTGAAACAGCAGCCTTGATTGCTAAACCTCTTAATGACAAAGATAAAAAATTCAGTGTTACCAGTATGACAATTGACCGCGCCACTGGTTTTTCTAAAATATTGGGTGGAACACCAATAGAATTTGAAAGTGCTTTATCTGCATTCGATAAATTTGACATAATCTTTGTTGCAACTACTGCAGATTATCATTTTATCAATCATCATATACTAAGACGAGTTATGGAAAAGAAAAAGACAGGTACATTGATGTTGGATGTATCCTCTCCTAGAGCGGTTGAGGATAAAGTGTCTACGTTTCCTGGAATTAAATTAATGTTCAGAGATCAAATTGATGAGATGTTTGAAGAATATTTGACCTCTAGCAAAGCAAAAGTTCCTGCTGTAGAAAAAATGATTAGTCAAGAAATTCCAATTTTAGAGGAAACAATGACACAACTTGAGCCAGATTCCATAGCTGAGGACGTATCTGCTAGCACAAACTTGTTCCGAATGAAAGAATTAAAGAAAGCGTTAGCACAGCTAGGAGAAACTGATGAGAAAAAAATCAAAATTATTGATGATTTAACAAAGGCTATTGCAGAAGGCCTCGTTTCTACACCTGCGAACAATTCAAAAAAAGCATTAGAACAAGATAATTCATAACTGTTTGGACTATAATCCAGTACTAAATTCTAATTTCATAATATTATTTCTTCAAAAAACTGATTTGTTTAACCGTATGATTCGAACTTTACTTCAAAACTTCCATCTTCACGCTTGTCTGGCATCGTGACAAAGCCCTTTGGTTTCATAAAGTCCATTGTTCCATCAATTGTACCTTGCCAGCCACAGATGTAAAATATTGTATTATCTTTAGTAATTTTTTCTCCTACTATTTTTTCTAATGGAGATAACCCATCAGGTCCTGGTTTTAGGAATTGCTCGACTCTGCCTGTTTGACCATTCCAGGATCTGTTAATCCATTCTTTGGGTCGACTAATTGATGCTCTATAAGTAAAATTCCACTTATCTTTTCCACGATCAACACTTTCAGTATCTAATTTTGTAAGAAGTGACCTGTAACTTAGCTCATCTACATAACTTGAACCATGAAGACAAACAATCTCTCTTTTGTCTCCAATATCATGTAAGTGGTTAGCAAAACTAACGAACGGTGCTAGGCCTGTGCCTCCACTAACACACACAATTCTTCTTTCGTCTTTGCTACCGTCAGGCAATCTATCATTAATTGTTAAAGCATTTCCCACACAGTCTCCCCAAACTATCTGATCTCCCTCACCTGCATAGAATAGCATAGTTGTAACCCGTCCAGGTAAAGGACTTCGAACCCATCTAACTACAAACTCAAAATAATTTCTGTTTTCAGGATGCGAAGCAATTGAATATGCTCTACGAACAAGCTTAAAATCTTCCCCTGGTATATGGAAACCAAGGGTAAGAAACTGACCCGCCTCAAAATCCGGCATGCCCTTATCTGGAACAAATCGAAAGATGAGAAGATCCTCTTTTAGTAATTGAGTATAAGTTATTTTTCCCTTATGATCTACCATACCAAGCTATTTTTCGTAATTTTTAGTTAAATATATTTCTGTTAAATTCGTCCTCAACAATACGTATTGGTTAGAACAAAACAAACTTAGAAAATACGATCTGACAAATTAATATAGGTTAAAGCATGTTTCAGATCTCTGGGCATGCATTCTGAAAAGATTGAAAGATTTCTAAATACAAACAAAACTGCAGCACAAGGTGGCGGACAAGACAGAATATCATCTCAGCATGACAAAGGAAAGCTTACTGCAAGAGAACGTATTGATTTATTGTTAGATGAAGGCAGCTTTACAGAGATTGATGCTCTTACAACACATCACTATCATGAATTTGATATGCAGAAAAAAAAGTTCTTTGGCGATGGTGTAATTATTGGCTATGGAACCATTAATGGAAGACAGATCTATATCTATGCTTATGATTTTACGGTTCTAGGTGGAACCCTAAGTCAAATGGGGGCAAAAAAAATTACAAAACTTATGGATCATGCCATTCGAAATGGCTGTCCCATAGTTAGTATAATGGATTCAGGCGGTGCAAGAATTCAAGAAGGAATTTTGAGCTTGGATGGGTTTGCTGATATTTTTTACCATAATGAGTTAGCTTCTGGTGTTGTTCCACAAATAACTGCAAGTATTGGCCCATCAGCTGGTGGCGCCGTTTATTCTCCCGCAATGACCGATTTTGTGATAATGGTAAATAAGGCTGGAACAATGTTTGTTACAGGTCCCGACGTTGTAAAGACCGTTCTTGGTGAAGAAGTTTCTTTTGATGAATTAGGCGGTGCAATGACTCATGGAACAAAAAGTGGGGTAGCTCACTTTGTAGTACAAAATGAATACGAATGTATGGATTATATCAAAAAATTATTATCATATCTACCACAAAACAATTCTCAAGAACCTCCAATAGTTACAACAGATGATGACCCAAACAGATTGGATCACAATATAATCAACATTATTCCAGAAAATCCTCTTCAACCATATGATATGAAAGAAATAATTCATTCATTTGTTGATAATCATGAGTTCTTTGAAATTCATGAGCTGTTTGCGGCCAATATTGTAGTGGGTTTTGGGCGACTAAATGGAAAAACTGTAGGAATCGTTGCAAATCAACCACTTCAGCTTGCTGGTGCACTAGACATTGATTCATCAAACAAGGCTGCAAGATTCATTAGATTTTGTGATTGTTATAACATTCCAATAATTACTTTGGTGGATACCCCCGGATACATGCCAGGAACTAGCCAAGAACACAATGGAATCATTCGTCATGGAAGCAAGTTACTATTTTCATATTGTGAGGCAACCGTGCCAAAAATTACTCTTGTTATCGGTAAAGCATATGGTGGAGCATACATTGCAATGGCAAGCAAATATCTTAGAACTGATATTAATTACGCTTGGCCTACAGCAAAAATTGCTGTCCTAGGAGCAGAAGCTGCAGTCAAAATAATGAATAGAAAGGAACTTGCCAAGGCAAAAGACGCAGAAGCCCTGAAGAAAGAATTGATTGATAATTTTACAGAAAAGTTCGAGAATCCATATGTTGCCGCATCTCATGGAAGTATAGATACTGTAATTGATCCTGCTGAAACGCGACCAATGCTAATCAAAGCTCTTGAGATGCTATCCAATAAACGCGAAAAACAATATCCACGAAAACACGGTAACATTAACCTGTAAGAGAAATGATTGAGAAAGTCTTAATTGCAAACAGAGGAGAGATTGCTCTCCGTATTATTAGAACATGCAAAGCGTTAGGAATCAAAACTGTGGCAGTTTATTCCGATGAGGATGTTAATTCATTGCATGTAAAACAAGCAACAGAATCATATCACATTGGAGAAGGCACTCCAGCTAAAAGTTATCTTAATCAAGAAAAAATTCTAGAAACAATTTTAGCTTCTGGCGCAGATGCTGTTCATCCTGGTTATGGATTTCTTTCAGAAAATTCTGACTTTACAAGATTATGTGAGAAAAATAAAATTAATTTCATTGGTACAACTGCAGATTCAATGGAGCTTTGTGGTGATAAAATGCGCTGCAAAGCAGTAATGTTAAAAGCCAAAGTCCCAACAGTTCCTGGAAGTCCAGGTCTTGTTAAAGATGCAGATGAAGCACAAAAAATTGCAAACGAGATAAAGTATCCAGTTCTTTTAAAGTCAGTTTATGGAGGTGGTGGACGAGGAATAAGACTTGTCACCAGTGATAAAGAACTAAAAGAAAATTACGAATCTGCAACAGGCGAATCAATGGCAGCTTTTGGTAAATCTGCCATCCTAGTTGAAAAATTCCTTGAAAAAATTAGACACATTGAATATCAAATGGCACGAGATACTCATGGCAATACGGTTCATATTTTTGAAAGAGAGTGCTCAATTCAGAGAAGAAATCAAAAACTAATTGAGCAAACTCCTTCTCCTGTGGTTGATCAAGAAACAAGAGATAGAATTGGTGAATTAGTCGTGAAAGCAGCAAAAGCTGTTGATTATACTAATCTTGGAACTGCAGAATTTCTTAGAACAGATGACGCTGATTTCTATTTCATTGAAATTAATGCGCGTTTACAAGTAGAACATCCAATCACAGAACTTGTTTCAGGATTAGATCTTGTTAAACTACAAATTGATATTGCAAATGGTGAAGAGATCCCATTCAAACAAAAGGATCTCAAAATGAATGGTTATGCCATTGAATGTAGAATTAATGCAGAAGATACCTTTTTGGATTTTGCACCATCAACAGGACCAGTTCCTGATGTGACAATTCCATCTGGACCTGGCGTTAGATGTGATTCTTAC
>JACZSC010000091.1 GCA_022574415.1 Nitrososphaerota archaeon
GTTCATAATTGACGAATCCACACTTTCTGCGATTTCTTTAAAATCCGAAATTGCAAAAACATATCCTAACATATCATCGTTAAAAGAAGATGAACCTCTTTTAGCCATGGAACCAATTGATGTTGCCATTTCTAAAGCAAAATATCTATTTTTTACTCCCAGAATTAGAAAAACTGGCCAAGATATCAAAATTGAAATTAATTCAAAATTTAAGGATGCTATTGCTTCATTAAAGAAGAATTGCTCAGTAGTTTATAATCTTCCAATAGGATTTGGAGGAAATAATGAAAACATTTCATTGCTAGAGCATGTAACTGGTTTTCAGGTTGGAAAAACCATCTCCTATTATTACTTTCCATTAGCAGATGTCCAAAATACTCCTCACGTTATAGGTTCTTTCACTGCCCAAGAGGACAAAGAACTAGGTGATCTTTTAACTACTGGTAAAAAACAGAAAAAATTCATATCACTTTCATCATCTGAACATTATCATGCTATAGATACTCTTTCCAGATTTTCACACCTATGTAGCATATTAGAAGTATGTAAATTCGCTCAGGATGACATTACAAAATCAGATCTTTCCTCTGACGAATTTAAGAACATCTTCTTAGACGATATGATTAAAGGATTGTATGATCTTCGTGTATTGGGCTCATCTTTTGAAGGTGCAAATACACTCATGTATTTGATAAATGGTAGTATCAAAGGAATTGAAGGATACATAAAAAGACTAATTGACGAAATTCGAGCAACATTAAAGAAGAATGATCTTAAAGCAAGTAGAACAAAAATTGTATTATCATGGAGCATAGATCAATATGAGATGAGGGGAGACAAACAAGAAACGTTGAAAAATTTAATCTTACGATTAAGAGATTATATCGGAGATGTTGAATCATTTGACACGCCAAACTTTGATTTATTTCATAGTGATAAAACAACAATTGTTGTTGCATGCTCCAAATCAGATTTCGAAAATATAGAAAAAAACAAAAAAGATTCTGACCTTTTATTAATCAAAGCTAATCCCCTGTGTGAAATAATACAACAAAAGTAAAATTAGCCAATCTACCACGGAAATTGATTTGTCAGAAAAGGAAACGACTGAAGTTCCAGTAACAAAAGAACCAGAAAAGGAAACGACTGAAGTTCCAGTAACAAAAGAACCAGAAAAGGAAACGACTGAAGTTCCAGTAACAAAAGAACCAGAAAAGGAAACGACTGAAGTTCCAGTAACAGGAGAATTAGCTGAAGAGAAGAAATTAACTCTAGAAGAATTAAAAGAACTTTTTTCAAAAGAAAAACAAAAAGCTGATGATTATGAGAAGAAACTTAAACGTACACTGGCGGATTTTCAAAACTTAGAAAAAAGAACAGCATCAGAGATTGAAAGCATAGTTATCACCAAAATAGATAAATTAATGCTAGATTTCCTTCAAATTTACGATGACTTTGTTCGTGCAAAGCAGGTGTTTTCTAAAAGTGACATCAACATTGATGGACTAGACTCAATTTTAAAGAACATGAATTCTCTTTTAGCTAAATACGATGTTTTTCCAATCGATGCACTTGGAGAAATTTTTGATCCTAAATTACATGAAGCAATTTCAATAACAGAGGATTTCACTTTGGAAGAAAATACTATTACAAAAGAAATCAGGAAGGGATATATCTCTCATAATACGACTATTAGACCAACATTAGTGGAAATTTCAAAAAAATCAAAATCTGAACAATTGGGTGAATAAAATGGCGAAAGTTATTGGAATAGATCTTGGAACAAGTAACTCTGCCGCCGCTGTTGTTATGGGAGGGAAACCAACCATCATTCCATCTGCAGAAGGTGTAACAGTTAGTGGTAAAGCATTCCCATCGGTTGTAGCATTCAAAGATGGTGAATTAATTGTTGGAGAACCAGCTAGAAGACAGGCTATCACTAATCCAGAAAACACAATTGTAGCCGCAAAAAGAAAAATGGGAACTGATCATGTCTTTAAAATTGGCAACAAAGAATACAAACCTCAACAAATCTCGGCATTTATTTTACAAAAAATAAAAAAAGATGCCGAAGCATTCATAGGTGATAAAATTGATAGAGCAGTAATCACTGTTCCTGCCTATTTTGATGATAATCAACGTCAAGCAACAAAGGACGCGGGAACCATTGCAGGACTGGATGTGGTTAGAATTATCAATGAACCTACCGCTGCTTCGTTATCTTTTGGTTTGGATAAAGCAAAACAAGACATGAAAATTCTTGTTTTCGATTTTGGCGGAGGTACATTGGACGTTACAATCATGGAAATGGGGGGAGGTGTTTTTGAAGTCATGAGTACCTCTGGAGATACACAACTAGGTGGTGTAGATATGGACAAAATAATTATTGATTATGTTCTTGATGAATTCAAGAAAAAAGAAGGAATTGATCTTTCTCAAGACAAGACTGCAGTCGCTAGAATTGCCGAAGCTGCCGAAAAAGCAAAAATTGAACTTTCAACAGTAATGGAAACTGACATTAACTTACCATTTATTGCCCAGGATCCTTCTAGCGGTGCTAAGAATTTAGAGTTAAGATTAACCAGAGCTAAACTAGAAGATTTGGTACATCCTATAGTTGATAGATGTAAGCCATCAATTGAAAAAGCAATTAAAGATGCTAAACTACCTCCATCAGAAATATCAAAAATTGTAATGGTTGGCGGACCAACTCGAATGCCAATAGTTAGAAAGCTTGTTCGCGATGTTGTAGGAAAAGAACCAGAATCCGGCGTTGATCCTATGGAAGCAGTGGCTGCTGGTGCGGCAATTCAAGCAGGAATTATTGCTGGAGATGTAACCAGTGACATTGTTCTACTAGACGTCACACCACTAACACTTGGAATTGAAACTTTAGGTGGAGTTCGTGAACCATTAATTGAAAGAAACACAACAATTCCAACATCTAAAAGTAAAGTTTTCACGACTGCTGCTGATAATCAGACTGTTGTCACCATTCATGTTGTTCAAGGTGAACGACCTTTGGCAACTGATAATGTTTCACTTGGAAGCTTTAACCTGACTGATGTTCCACCATCTCCACGAGGCGTACCTCAAATTGACGTTAAATTTGATATTGATGCAAATGGAATTATTAATGTAACCGCAAAAGATTTGGGCACACAAAAAGAAGCCAAAATTACTATCGAATCCACCTCTAAATTATCAGAAGATGATATTAAAAAACTAAAACAAGATGCAGAGAAATTTGCAGATGAAGATAAAAAGAAAAAAGAAAAGATTGATCTCAAAAATGAAGCTGAAAGCTACATATACACAACCGAAAAATTAGTGAATCAAGATCTAAAAGATAAAATTTCACAAGAACAAGGAATTAAAATTACAGATGCGGTAAAGGAATTAAAAGAGGTTCTAGACAAAGACACTGATCAATTAAAACTAAAATTAGATGCACTAAAATCAATAGTTAATGAAATAACCACAGAACTTTACAAGAATGTTTCTCCACCTCCTAGCCAAGAACAACAAACCGGTACAGATGACCAAGAACAACAAACCGGTACAGATGACCAAAAACAACAAACCGGTACAGATGACCAAAAACAACAAACCGGTACAGATGACCAAAAACAACAAACCGGTACAGATGAACAAGGAGCTACAGAACAAAATGATGAACAGAATTCATCTCAGAAGGATAATAAAAAGGCCTAATTAGATAATTTATACCTTAATTATAATAACAAAAATCGCATGAGTGCAAAACGTGATTATTATGAAGTAATTGGAGTTTCAAAAACAGCCTTAGCTAATGAAATCAAATCACAATATAGGAAACTCGCCTTAAAATTTCATCCTGATAGGAATGAGTCAAAAGATGCTGCGGAACACTTTAAGGAAATTTCAGAAGCGTATGCAGTTCTATCAGATTCTGAGAAAAGAAAAATCTATGATCAATATGGTCACGCAGGAGTAGATGGAAAATATAGTACTGAAGACATTTTTCGAGGAGCAAGCGTAAACTTTAATGATATCTTCAGAGACATTTTCGGAAGATCAAGTGGAGGCTTTGATTCAATCTTTGAAACATTATCGGGACGTGGTGGAGGTTTTGGTGGATTTAGTAACTTTGGTGGAGTTCATAGACAAAAAGGATCAGATCTACTCTATGAAACTTCAATCACCCTTGAAGATGTTCTTCAAGGTAAAAAAATGGAAATTGATATTCAAAAAGATGTTGAATGTAGTCTATGTGGTGGAACAGGATGTGCTCCGGACACTTCAAAAATTACTTGTTCATCGTGTAATGGGCAAGGTCAAGTAAGAATATCACGTAAAATGGGGTTTGCCTCTTTTGTCACAGTAGCACCCTGTACAAAATGTAATGGTCAAGGAAAGATGCTGGAAAAACCTTGCAATAATTGCAAAGGAATCGGTACACAAAAGGGAACCAAGTATGTAACTTTTGAGGTTCCTGCTGGAATCAATGATGGCGATTATACAATTCCAGGAGAGGGTGAATTTGTACCAGATGGTATTAATGGTGATCTGATAGTACGTTTACGAATTCAACAACACCCTCAATTCAAAAGGGACGGTGCAGATCTTTTCTATGATCAATCAATCTTAATGGTAGATGCTGCTATGGGAAAAAAAATGACTGTGCCAACATTAGAAGGTACAGAAAAAATCAATGTTGAACATGGAACTCAACCCAACACCATCATAAAACTGAAAGGAAAAGGTCTGCCTCGCCAAAATTCACGGGGTCGTGGCGATCAATATGTTCGATTGGTAGTTAACATACCCAAAAAACTGAACAAACATCAAAAACAACTACTTGAAGAATTTAGAAATTCTTCTGATTAAGACTTCTTAATTCTTCTAATCTCTATTTCATGTCCTTCTCTAACATGCAGTTCATGACTAGATTTAATCAAATCTCCAATCTTATCATCAGAATAATACTTGACATTATATCTTCCTAGAATTTTCTTACAATTATTACAATAAATTTCTCGAATTTCCATCATCATAGAGGATTTTTTTGATTGTTTGTATCTTACGTTTTATATCAATAAAGAAACTTATTCTAGATTTCTAAATTCTACGATGCGG
>JACZSC010000014.1 GCA_022574415.1 Nitrososphaerota archaeon
TTGATTTTGCTTTTCGGATTTGTGCGTCATAGTTTTGGTGTAATTTTCTTATTCTTTTGCCTAAATTTTGGAGGGACCTTTTGCCGCTACTTTTGATTACTTCAGAATATCTAATTGAAGCCATATCTAAATTACATAACTTTGATTGATAAATGTAAAGAAAATTAGTTCAAAGCCAGAGTTTAACAGTTCGTATCAAATGTTTTTGTTGTTTACTTTGTTCTTCTGTCTCTTCTAATTCGTCTAATTCTTCGTTTCTTCTACTTGGTCTGATTGGAACAAAAATGATTGTCATTTTACTTCAATTTTCGACTAGTTCACCATAAATTTGTTCATATTTTTGTAAAAGCAGCTCAAAAACAGTTTCAAGATTTTCCTTCGGTTATCTTTTAGAACAAATGTAAGACACCTTTAAGAGCCCTGATGCAATTATATCCTCACGATACTAGTGATATGATGGAAATAAATTGTCAAGATACGAAGGGCCAAAAATTAACATGAACGTGAACCTAGTCAGAGGAGTTGCAATTGGCATTGTAGGGCTGATTGTTATTGGAGTGATGGCGTCCGCAGCAGTACAAATAGTAGACTCAGGCCACAGAGGCGTTTTACTACATTGGAATGCAGTTGATGTAACTATTCCACCTCTGGATGAGGGACTACATTTTGTCGTACCATTTCAAGATACTGTGGTAAATATGGAGGTCAGGACACTATTGTTTGTAAAAGGAACATCTGCAGCTTCTAAAGACCTTCAGACAGTTACAACTGAGGTGACGGTTAACTATCATCCAGATCCAGAAGCAATTAACATCCTGTACAAAGAGGTAGGCCTTAACTATCAAAATAGAATTATTGCGCCAGCAGTTGAGGAGGTTGTAAAACAAGTCACGGCAAACTATAACGCAGAGGAATTGATCACAAAAAGACATTGGTAAAGGCCGACATTGAAGCAGAGATCACAAAGCGTCTAAATGTATACAACCTCATAACCGAAGTCATCTCAATTACTGACTTTCAATTCTCATCGCTCTTTTCTTCAGCAATCGAATCTAAAGTAGAGGCAGAGCAAAAGGCACTACAGGCAGAAAACGACCTTAGAAGAATTGAGGTAGAAGCACGACAACGTGCAGCACAAGCAGAAGGTCTTGCAGCAGCCAACATTGCCGAAGCAAATGGTGAGGCCGAAGCAATTAAAATTATCAACCAAGCCTTGGCGCAAAATCCAAACTACTTGGAATGGCTAAAAACACAGGCATGGGATGGTAAGCTGCCACTTGTAGTAGGGGAAGGCGGAACTCCTTTCATTCAGATACCAACTGAACCTTAACTATTTTTTGATTTGTCTCTTATAGCATCATATTATTGCAAACTTAGTGATTACAGTTTGTATCAAATGTTAAATCCGTGAGAAATTCAAGACTTTTTCTTTCAATTTGCTGTGACGAGGAGCTACTCTTAGTCTCGAACCACAGCATGGACAAAACAATCCATCCCATTCTACGTATGCATCGCAACTATTGCATCGTTTGTGACCTTTTGTGTATCTACTTCCATGTGGTGGCTTGAGAGCCTTATACCTATGACAGATTCCTTTGCAAGTCAAATCAGGTCATCATCATTCCAATAAAATCTGTATTTGTCTTCAATTTTATCAATAACGATTTTACCACCTTGTTGGAAAGTCATTTTGTGAATTTTATTGTCAGTATCGATAATTTCAATCATGGAATTATCCTTCAAACATTCTAAGATTGCAGGAGGTCCTTTAGTTATTATCCATTCATCTCCTTTGAAATCACCAATTACCATAGTAAACAACTCCCCCATGAAGTTTGTTTATTTTTGAATTAGAAAAAGATTTTCAGACTAAAACTAAGAATTAAGAATTTTCAGAATCCAATAAATGTCAATAATGACAATCTTAAATCTAAATAAATGCTAGTTTTGATGACAACTCATGAAGAAAATCTTTGTGAATGGTTATGGAACAATTGGTAGTCGAATAATGGCTTTCATTAAAGATGACCCAGAGATTACAATAATCGGGATTGGGAAGTACTCGCCTGATGAAAAGGTCGAAGCAGCGATTTCTCAAGGTTTGAACGTCTACGTTCCTGAAAAAAAAATGGATTCCTTCAAAGATTTCAAAATAACTGGCAGTATTGAATCTGCCTTAGATGATTGTGATTTGGTTATCGATACTGCACCTGAAGGACATGGCTATCTTAATAAAAAAAATCTGTATGAGCCAAAAGGCATTATGGCGATTTATCAGGGTGGTGAAACAGTCTATGGTGAAAAGGCTGTTTCTGATTTACTGTTCAACTCTAGAGTAAATTACAAAGAAGCTTTTGAGAGAAAACATGTTATGCAAGGTAGTTGTAATGTGACAGGTATGGGGAGGATCTTACAACCTCTTCGAGAAAAATATGGCGATAGGCTAGTTAGATTTGATGTAACATTAGTTAGAAGATGGGCAGACATTGAACAGACAGACAAAAAAGTAACTGATTCTATTGAATGGAGTGAAAATTCGCATCATGGTGACGATATTAAAAGTTACATGGGTAAAGAAACGCCTTTATTTTTACGTTCAATCAAAGTTCCGACAAGACAAATGCATCTTCACATCATGGATATTAGATTTAAAGATAGATCTCCTAAACCATCTGAAATTTTAGACATCTTCAAAGATGAATATGGTGTTGCTACATTATGGACTGCAAATGGAACAAAAGATGTGAGGGATTTTGCTATTACTATGGGATTTAGCTTTACAGATACAAACATGATTCACATTCATGCAAATATGTTAGAATCGATTGAAGACACTATCAAAATGATGTATTCTGATGATCAAACAGGAATAGTCATCCCTGAAAATCATATGCTCATGCAAGCCATGTTATTTCAAAGATCATATGAAGATGCGCTTAACCATACTGAAGAATTATTCCATATGACAGAAAAGAAAAAAGCTCTTGAAGAACATTTTGCAAAAAAGAATTAGCTATTCATTCGTTCGATTCTGATTTTTTCTGGTTTATTCTTTGATACTTTTTCTATAACAATTCGTAATGAATCAACTTCAATTTTATCGCCTTCTTTTGGAATATCTCGTAGTTTCTCATGTAACAAACCATTAAGCGATGCGTAATTATCACCTAGAGGAACTTTTGTCTTAAAAATTTCATTTATAGTATCAATCTCGATATCTCCATCTGTAATGATTGTGTCCTTATCAATTGACTGAAATTGCGGTGGTTTTGGGTTATCTTTTTCATCTTCAATTTCTCCAACAATTTCTTCTAACAAGTCTTCCATTGTAACTAGGCCCTCAACTCCCCCAAACTCATCTAGTACGATAGCCATGTGGATTTTTCTTCCCTTCATCTCTTTTAAAAGCGAGCTAACCATTTTTTCCTGTGAGGCAAAAATTGGCTTTCTAGCAATTTGTTCAAGTTTTATCATTTTATTGTCTTTTTCTATTTCCTTCAAGATGTCAGCTACATGAATAAATCCAACAATGTCATCCTTATTAGTATCATAAATTGGAATTCGTGAATGACCACTTTGGTTGATTTGTGGTAATGCTTCAAACAAAGGCATTTTTGAATGAAGAGTAAACATTTTTGGTCTAGGAAGCATTACGGAGCGAATCACAGTATCATCAAATTGTAATGCGCTATGAACTAATTGTCTTTCATCTTCTTCAATTGCTTTATCAGCTAATCCTTGATCAATAACTCCTTTGATCTCTTCTTCAGTTAATGCTGGTGGGTGATAACTGCTACCAGTTATCTTTACTATGCCACGAGTAATGATCTCAAAAAGTTTGACTACAGGATAAAGTACATAACTAAATGCAAGTAAAAACGGGCTGAATTTTAACGCAATTTTTGTTGCGTTTGCATTACAATACGTTTTAGGTGTAATCTCCCCAAAAACTAAAATCAAAAATGTCATTATACCAATTGCAATTCCTAAACCATTATTACCAAATAGTTCAATAGCAATACTTGTTGCAAGTGCCGACGCTGCCACATTAACAAGATTGTTTCCTAGATTAACACTTGACATCATCCACCCGGGATTAGATTTTAGTTTGTCTAATGCCTTCGATCCTTTTACTTTCTGTTTTAATAGTTGCCGCACCTTAGATTTGCTTGTACCGACTAAGGCTACTTCTAATCCACTAAAAAATCCAGAAAGACCAATTAAGATGGCTAAAACTACCATCACAATCCAAAACTCAGGCATTTATACCTCCAAAAAATTGAATTGAATAACGACACTGGCTACCCATTTTATTTTTGATACCACCACATTTCCTTAATTACATCTAATTCGCAAAACGGACTTTTAAGGCTTAAGTGTAACTTTTCTACAAACATTGACAAAAATTTGATTAAATGAGGCTAATTTTTTGGCGGTCTCGCAAAACGATTTTCAGGATTATTGTGATAATCTACAGGAAGCATTGCGTCCTTTTGTCTCCCAGTAAGTATGCCAACTACCACATCATCTTTTTTGATAATTTCTTCGCTAACGAGTTTTTTTATTCCTGCTGGAACAGATCCAGAAGCCATTTCACAATCAAATCCATTTAAACCAACAACTGCCATACCATCAAGCATTTCAATATCCGAGACAGTGATAACTACCCCATTTGTAAATTCTAATGCCCTTAATGCTTTGAGAATGTTAGATGGTCTACCAATTTGTATTGCAGTAGCTTTTGTTTTTGGTCGTATTCCTTTATTATCCAAATCAGCATAATATTTTTGAATTAATTCAGAATTTGGCGTTCCTTTATTCCAACGTAATTCTTCGCCATCAAATTTTCCATTATAAAGATCTGACAAGGTGCTTGCTCCTTCTGCATTAATTACAGCTATTCTAGGGATTTTTTTAATCCATCCCCAATCATATAATTCCATTAAAGATTTTCCACAGCTTGAAGTATTGCCCAATGCACCACCAGGATATACAATCCAATCTGGTGCGTCCCAATTTAGATATTCTAATGAACGATATGGAATAGTCTTCTGTCCTTCTATTCTAAATGGATTTATTGAATTGACTGTATAACCGTCAAATTTTTTTGCATCTTGTAATGATTTAGCCAACGCATCATCAAAATTTCCATCGACTTCAATGATTTGTGCCCCAAATTGGTAAGCTTGACTCAATTTACCGGGAGCTATTTGACCTGCCGGGATATACACATCACATTCAATCCCTTCATTTGCAGCATACATACCAGCTGAAGCAGATGTATTTCCTGTGGATGCGCAAACAATTTTTTTTGCATTAACAAGTTTTGCATGTGTTACTGCTGTCGCCATGCCATTATCCTTAAATGAGCCACTTGGATTGTATCCTTCTGGCTGTAGCCATAAATTTTCAATTGGAAGTGAAACAAAATCTGCTACTTTTGACATATGATATGGTTTAGACTGTCTGCCTTCAGCACCATCTAAGGAAACCAATGTTTTAGCACATTGATCATGATTTTCGGTATCAATTTGACAGAAATTTAGTAATTCACGAAACCGCCACACTCCACTTTCATTAAAAATATTTCCAGCAGGATTTCGTCGATTTAGAAAATCTTCTTTCAATGAATTTGAAGGATTTTTTGTATATTTGACATCCAGTTGATGGCCTTTATCGCATTCGATTCTGGTAGTATTGATAGGATACTCTAAACCACATGCAACAATAATACATTTTAAAAAAGCATTTTCTTGCAATGTGGTTAACACAAAAAGAAGTAATTTAAAGTTAAGAGGGAATTCGAAAATTTGTCTTATAGGGTTGATTTTATTTGCTACGTCCTAAACTTTTAGATTGATCAAAATTTACTTGATAATATCATGTATCTATTGATGAATATATCAAAGGTATTTTAAAGCAAGTTATAGATTCTTATCAAATTCTTTTAGAATTAGAAAATAAACCTGACGATTTGAAAATAATTAAAAATGAATTATTAAAAATTAATGGCTTTCTTCGTGTAATTGTTAAAAAAATAAATTCCTTAATAATTCAATCTGTTAGTTTTATAAAACTTTCAAAAAAATCAAAATATTATCTTGAAAGTTATGACTTTGAAAGAGAGATAGATACTATGTCAAATTTGTATTCTACTGATCCCAATAGATTAAAGAACATTCGTTTAAAAATAATTGAATCACTTCAGGATAAAAAGTTGATATAAACAATAGAAAACATTTTCAACATGAAATGACAAATCTTGAGTGTGAAATCATCTAAAAAATGTGTGTTATGTGGATGTCAGGATCATAAACTCATTGGTTGTGTTAAACATCTCTCAAAAAAATGTAGTTGTTATAATAATTAATATAATTTTTACAAACTAATTATTTTATTCTTATTTGGTTTTTGGTCCTGATCTAAGATGAAAATTTAGACAGCATTTACATTCATTTTTAATACACTCATCATCAGTATAATGACCACAAATCCCACATTCACATCCCGTCATAGTTTATCATTCAAATCATAAAATATAACTAATACCAATTCAATTTTTTCTGATTTTATACTTAAAACAGATTATTACTTTGATTTTGATTTTTTTCTAGTTTTTTTCGGTTTTTTTGATTTAATAGAATGGCCATTAAGTTGTTTTTTAACTTCAGCGTTTTTATTTTCTACTTCTTTGATAATTTCTTGAATTAATCCATCTAGGTCACTATCTGAAACTTTTGGTTCTGCTGCGGTTGCAATTTCATTAATTGTTGACGAAATTTGAGAACTGACTTGTTCAAAACTTTCTGGATCTTCATACGCTGTCGAATAGAGATTTTTCAAATTATTGACCTGATTAATGATTTGATCAGTTAATACAAGATGAAAAGAGGTACCATTAACTTCAATCTGTTTGTTTATCATAACTCAACTTCAAAATAATAGGTCTTAAAGGTTTTTTATAGTTCTAATCTACAATAATAAAAAAACTAGGAATTAAAATATCAAATAATCTAGAGCTATTGCATCACTAGCTAACAACATATGTCGTGAACCCACTACATAACCATTTTTAATATCACTGACAGGTACCCATCTATTACTTGATGAATAATGTCGTTTTTCTACTAACTCCTTTTCTATTGCTTCAATATCAAACTCAGCTTCTTCGACTTGCTGAGTTTCTAAATGTTTTATAGTAATTAAAATTTTATTTATTTTAGCTCTATCTCCAAATTTCCACAGAATCTGACTCCTTTGATTCTCATCGGATACTTCGAGAACTTTTATTTTCATTTCTTTTCCACCAAAAATATCTTTACTGATCAAAATTCGTTCATCAATAAATTCTTCAAAATCTATAGTACCAGATTTTGCTTCATTTTCTATTTCAGGTCGTAAAAGAGAGGTAACGATCTTAGACTGTTCTTTTTCTGTTTCTTCCTTTATTGATAGTCTTGTTTCAACATTTTCTTTGTTATCAGAATTTGAGGACATAGAATTTCTTACATCTTGCTACTAAAAAATCATTTGAAATTCAGTTTGGTTATGATGTAGACTAGGGTTTAAAAAAGGGCATTTTGTAATTTTTAAGATTCAATTTTACTCTTTTCCTGCTTTGAATAGCATAGGTTTTACCTTCATATGTACAGACACAATCTATAGCATTTTTAGTTTCATCCCAAACTTTGAAAAATTCTCGTAATTCTCGACTCTCATATTTCCCTACGCTAACTCTTTTTTTTGATAAAAATTTGAAGGCAAGAATGACCTTTCTTGTTTTGTATAATCCAAATGTGTTAGTCCAGTTTAAACATCTAATGATCTGATCAAAAGGAACTTGAAGTGTATTTCCAGTACCTGATTTAGCCTCAATGGTAAAAATAGTGTTGTTTTTACTACTAACAACTAAAACATCAGGTAGCGCCACACTTGGAGAGCCCAATCTAAATGCTTTCCAGTCATCTAAAGCATTGAATCTTTTAACAATTGTATCTTCCCAGTGATAACCACGCTGTCTTCGAATTTTTGCGATTCTTTTATTTTTAGATTTTTCTGTGTATTTCTTGTGTAAGATCGTTGTGTGTTTGTTCAGAACTGTTAGAGTTCTCAAGTTAGCATTTTTTCTCATTAACATTTTACTAACAATATCTGTATAGTACAGTTGGTAATTATGTAATCACTCAACTTAAACTCATTACAAGGATAGAATCGTTTGTAACGTCTCGGAAGATCTTGTGACTAATAATTAAGAATTTACTCTAAATCCTGCTTAATTTTTATCATATTACCACAGCTATCACAATTAAAAAACCACGAATCATCAGCTAATTGTTTTTGAACAGTTCCGTTGTAGGTTAAACACGATAAAATTCACATATTTGCATCCGAATCCTTTTCCCAACTTCATAATGCATCTTTGTCTTAGAGTTCAATCGCTTTGATTAACTCTTTGTATTGTTTTGAGTATTCTTTTTTAAATCTTTTCAGAAATATACGGTCTTTTGTTTCATCAAAATGCCCATCTTCATTACTTACGTTTTGCCACCAATTATCAATTCGTTCACAATCTTCTTTTGTCAATATCAAAGATGCGTCCAACCTGATGTTTCCCAATACCACATATTTTCTAGGTTTATCTAAGAATTAAGAGTTTTTTCGTGTTTTTCCATTTTGGAGCTGATTTATCACAAAAAATTCCATACTCCTTATGGATTTTCCTAAAGAAATACTAGTATGATTGTAAGTCGAGCCAGAATGTATGTGGCTATCAGACCATAGAGGAGAACAGAAGGTGAAGGAGAGAATAACAATATCGCTGGATAAGAAACTAATTTGGTTTCTTAGACACAAACAGGCAGAAATGATATTGGAACTAAACCAACCGGTCAGCATTTCATATGTTGCCAACTTTCTCTTAAACAAATCCTTCAAAGCTGAGAATATGATTAATTCAGAATTAGATTCGGCATTTGTCCGTCCAAATGGAACGCGTTTTCAAGCAGACAAAATCTAATTTACAGTTCGTATCAAAGGTTAATAAAAAAACTACAGGCTCCAGATTACTGCACCGATTATAGATCTGATTCTCAGTTTACCAGAGGGACTGCTTTTGATTCAAGAGTGTTCATTATTTCTCTTAGTTTCTCAAATTCGTATGGTTTTGGAAAATAATAACGGGCACCAAGTTTGAATAACCACTGAATACCTCTTTTATTTTGATGTTCTATTGTTTCTACTATCACATTTGTACTAGGATGAATCTTAAGAATTTGTTTTAAGACTATCAGCGCAGTGATGTCTGGCAAATGATAGTCCAAGAAGACAAAAGGCACATTATGTGATTTACTCAGTTCTTAAAATTTCTGTATTCCTGATGTACCATTCTCACAATAATGGATTTTTTGGTAACCTAGTTCCTTTAAAAAAATTCCAAGTAATTTTGCTGCGGCTACACTATCTTCAATTATTAATATATCCTGTGTATGAGAATTTTTCATTACTATTATTCGTGATCATCATATTAAAGTAATATTATATTATTTTTTAACTTGTGAAATAATTTTGGACTCGTTAACAATTCATATCAAAAGGTCTGAGCTTTTCCAACAAAATTACCGAACTGCGGAAATCTAAGAATTTTCAGGATACTACTTTAATTCCATTACAAAGCTATAACACCCATCACTAATCCCACATTTTTCCAATTTGATTTGAGCGCCAATTTTAGGTTTTTTTGATTTTAAAATAAGGTCCCCCATAATTCTAATACCATTTTCAAATTCAGCTAGACAGAAATCCATATCATTTTTTTTTGAATATTCAATAAGTTTGCCCATTAATGAGGCCTTCTTCCAAGTGATTTTTCCAAAACAAGAATTACACAAATTACTTGGAGGCCAGACGACTCTATCACAATCAGTACATGTACCAATTACAAAATTTCCTTTTTTTAATTCAGATTCAAAATTCATGATTTAAGTAACAAGACAGTAGATGAAGTTGCTGCTGCAGACATATTATGTACTAATCCAATATTGGCATTTTCTATTTGACGTTTTTCTGCTTTACCTTGAATTTGTTGAACAACTTCTACTGTTTGTGATACCCCCGTAGCACCTAGAGGATGACCAGTTCCAATCAACCCACCACGAGGATTGATTTTTCTATCAAATGTATCATACATATTTTTTGAAAGTGACAAACCCTCGCCTTTTTTTGCAAAATTAAGATCTTCTAAAATCATTGGCTCACAGACAGAAAACGCATCATGGATTTCAACTACATCCACATCCGCTGAAGTGAGTTTAGACATATCAAAAGCTATTTTTGCAGCCTCTTTCGTTGAGTTCATTTGAGTTAAATCTAGATTTTTTGTAAAACTTGCTGATGTGGTCTTTTGACCAATGCCTTTTAACCAAACTGGCGTATCAGAAAATTTCCTTGCGAAATTTTCTGATGTTAATAAAACAGCTGAACTGCCAGTACAAGGACGAGAACAATCTAAAATTCTTAAATCCTCGGTAAGATTTTTTGAATTTAAAACATCATCAATAGTATATGTTTTGTTTGAGTATGCGTTTGGGTTATCTTTCGCATTTCTATGATTTTTAACAGAAACAATAGCCAAATTTTCTGTAGAAATATTGTATTTTCTTTTGTATGATTTAGTAAAAAGGGTAGCCCAAAAAATTGGATGTTTGTATTCTCCTCTTGATTTATCCCATTCTAAAATTTGTCCAGGAGAATCATATCTGTCTCCACCAACTACTAATGCTACATTTCCTAATCCAGAAGCAATGTAGGAATATGCAGATACTATTGCATTTGTTCCAGAACTACATAGATTTTCTACAGTATGTGAAATTTTGGGGGTTATGCCTGAGAGTTCAGAAAGAATAGCTGACAGATATTTTGAATTCTCATTTGTAGATACTAATACAACATCAATATCTTTTTGAGTCAAATTTGGTGTTTGATCAAAAAGTGATTTTGTTGCAGATAGTAATGATGATTCTATTGTAATGTCATCACGAGAAAATTTTGTATTGCCAAAATTCGTAATTGCCACTTGTTTCAATTTATCCCCTCTGAAATTGTTGAAGTAAGCAATTTGAAGGATTCTTTTACATCGCCAATTGGATTAAACTGAATAATAGGCATGTCTAAACCTGTTTCTTGAAATTTCTTAAGTTTTTTAATAGATTCATCAGGAGTTCCACAAATGGTTAATGAATTTAACATAGAATTGGATACCAACTCATAATTTTTTTGAAACCCAGATTTTTTAAATTCATTAAAAATTTCATTTGTTTCATTTTGAAATCCATTTTTTGCCAGAAATTCTCTATAAATTTTACCGACAGAAACGTAAAATGCTATTGTTTGTTTTGCACGTATTATAGCTTTTTCTGAATCATGTGATACGCATGTAATTAGTTGACAAGCCGTATCAATTTTATTTTTCATTTTTTGAATAGTATCACGTAACTCTGAAATCGGTCTCAAAAAGAAGATAACACCATTAGCAATTTCCAAACTCAATTGAATCATTTTTTCATTAATTGCAGCAAGATAAATTGGGATATTACTTCGTGGTGGTTTTATTAATAAAGAAAAATCTTTTAGTTTGAAAAAATTTCCATTATAATTTACTGGTTTATTAGATAAGATTAATCTGATGATTTCGACATATTCCCTCATTCTAAATACTGGCTTTTCAAATTGATAGCCATGAAAATTTTCAATAATTGGCATACTACTGGTTCCAAGCCCAAGAATCAATCTCCCAGCAGATATAGTATCAATCGTTGCTGCGCCCATTGCAATAAGAGATGGACTACGAGAATAGATATTGATGATTGATGAGCCAATTTTGGCTTTTGTTTTTTGAGAGAGCATACTCAGCATAGAAAAATTTTCCATCCCCCATGTTTCAGGAATCCAAATTGTGTCAGGATTATATTGCGAAAGATGATCAGCACAATCTAAAACATCATTAACTGTTAATAACGATCCCAAGCTATATGCAATTCGCATAACCTTGTTAGAATAGAAGCCTATTCTAGTTTAACTATTGCTTAGACTGAGCAAATTTTTTGTATTATTTTATAATTTTTGCAACTTCTTTTGAACAATTTTCTATATCTTTATAGGAATCAATGGAATACCATTTCACATTTTTAAATTTAATAAAATTCAACTTTCCATTACGTGCGTATTTTGGAAATGTTGTACTTTCAATATTTCCTTTTACAGGTAAATCTTTTAGAATTTTTCTATCAAGATGATATATTCCTGCATTCATCCAAACGTTTGCAATTTCTTTTTTTTCTCTGAATTTTTTTACTTTGCCATCTGCTGTTTCTATTATTCCAAAATTAGTTCTTAGCTCAATTCCTGCAATTGAGTTTGTCTTAGCTAGCATTTTTTTTAGATTTATGTTAGTTATAATATCACCATTAAACACCAAAAAGGATTTTTCTTTTATTAATGAAGCAATTTTTTTCAAAGCCCCTCCAGTTCCTAATGGATCTTTTTCAATGGAAAAACGCACCTTCACCCCAAATTTTTTTTTGTTGAGAAAGTTTTCAATTTGATCCGTTTTGTATCCAGTGCAAATTATGATGTCGTTGATTCCAAATTTTTTCAAATATCTGATCTGCCATTCTAGTATTGGAGTATTGTTAATTGGAATCAGAGGTTTTGGAATATAGTCTGTTATTGGTTTTAATCTAGTTCCTTGCCCTCCAGCAAGAATTACTGCTTTCATGTAATCTTTGAAAAATAAATCAAATTCAAACTTATCGAATTGTTTGTAATCAAAAATTTAGCTAATATGATGCCAATTTGATCCAGATTATAATAAAATTATATAGTGCAAAAAATTGTGTCGATTATGGCATTAACAACTTCATTGATCTTGGCAGGAATTTCCGTGGCATTATTGGTAATCTATGGTGCTGATGTGGCTGCAGGCGGAACTACTGCTGGTGAAGGGTTTTTGCCTTTAGATGCCATGGCTCGAGGAATAGGATTTGGAACTCCGCCCATTATTCTATCATTTGTTGCTTATTTTATCTCAAGAAAAGAGCCATCAAAACCATTGGGAGGTTTAATCATTGCTGCAGGGATTTTGGTAATTATTGGCGGTGCAGTTTTCATTGTAGGTGCTGGCGAGGCTGAAAACATTGCAAGAATGGCTGGTGAAGGTGGTGGTTTGATTGGAATTGGCACAGTCCTTACCGCATTAGGTGCCATAAAGATAAAAAAATCCTAAACAAATCATCATCATGCCAAAATGCAAAAAATGTGATAATGCAGTGTCCAAAGTTTATGATTGCGAACATACTGAATTTGAAGAATATTGCGAAGGCTGTTACACTGAACTTCATTATTATTTAACGGAACCAGAATCTAATTGAACGAAATCGAATCTTTAATTCAATGGGTACTAAACTTAGTTACTGAGAATCTTTATCCAGGCGTTTTTTTGGCTGCATTAATTGAAACAGTATTTCCTCCAATTCCTAGTGAAGCTGTGTTTCCGTTAGCTGGTTATGCGATACTGCAAAATGGAATGTCAGTTTTTCATGTAGCAGGTGTTGGGATTGTTGGTGGATCTGGTGCAACGCTTGGTGCAACTGTGATTTATTTAATTGCGTTAAAGCTGGGGCGCCCAGGAGTTGTGAAATTTGCAAAATATTTTAGAATCAAAAAAAAACAAATTGAAAAAGCTGAAAAATGGTTTACAAAATATGGTGATAAGACAGTTTTGTTTGGACGACTAGTTCCGGGGTTACGAGAATTAGTATCAATTCCTGCAGGAATTTTAAATATGAAATTTCCAAAGTTTTTACTTTATACTTTTATTGGATCATGTGCATGGAGTATGGCACTAACTGCTGCAGGTTATTACTTTGGCGTATCCACATTTGATTTTTTTAATTAGATTGGCTCTAGTATAATAGAATCACTGACTCGTTTTACTTTATCTAGCAAACTTGGAATATCTTCTTGATCATCTGTGCCAATTACGTTAAAATGGCCTAGTTTTCGCTTTGGTTTTGAGATTTCTTTGCCATACATTTTGAGAAAAACATTTTCAGAGGCAATCTGAATTGGCTTGTATTTTCCTTCAAATCCTTTAGGTCCTAAAATGTTGTACATGATTGTTTTGTGAACCAACTTAGTACTTCCTAATTCTAAACCTAAAATTGCTTTCAAGTGCTGTTCAAATTGTGATGTTTTACTTGATTGTAATGTATGATGTCCAGAATTGTGTACTCTTGGTGCAATTTCATTGATTAACACTTTATCATCTTTTGTTACAAACATTTCAATTCCAAAAACCCCTGCGCCTTTTAGAACTTGCATAGTTTTTTCAGCAATCTCTTTTGCTTTATTTACAACATTTTCTGAAACTCTTGCAGGCGCAATTGTAGCTCGAAGAATATTTTCTTCATGAATATTTTCTACTACAGGATAACTAGTAATTTTTCCTTTTGTGTTTCTGGCTGCAATTACAGATACTTCCATTTTAAAATCAATAAATTTTTCCAAAAATAATGATTTGCCATTAAAACTATCATAAGCAAATTTTACTTCAGATTCTGAATTAATCTTAATATTCCCTCTACCATCATAGGCATCTCTTCTAACTTTTAATAAAACTGGGAAGCCAAAGTTTGGAATTTTATTCTCTATATCAGATATTGATTCAATTTCAAAAAAGTCTGTGACTGGAATATTATTTTTCACAAGAAATTTTTTTTGAATCAATTTATCTTGAATTATTTGCAAAGTTTCTGGGGAAGGATTAATCTCTACCTTATCTTCTATAGATTTTAGAACCACACTATTTCCTGATTCAATTTCATAGGTAAGAATATCTGATTGATTTGCTAAATCAACAATTGCTTTCTCATCTTTAAAATCCGCAACAATCTGTTGTGCGCCAACTTTGGCGGCAGGACAGTTTTGTGTGGGGTCTAATACTATTACTTTTGAAATCTCTTCGGGCATCTTTTTTGCTGCTTCTGTAAGCATCATGCCAAGTTGCCCACCTCCAATAATTCCCAAAACTTTTCTCATGAATCATGCAACAACGCTGGATTAATTTAATTGTAATAATATGTCAAATTTACGAATTTAATTTTCAGGATTAACAAACATTTTTAGAATTTCATGCCCACTTTACCACATTTTTCACATTTGTGATTATCACAATCTATAGTCATCAACGGTGTAATACCTTCAATAGTTATGATGTTATTCGCTCCACACGCTTTACAAACAGTTGGATAATTCATCATAAAAATAATCAACAGATTGAATAATTTAGTGATAAATAAAACTAAATTTTGAAAAAGTAAACGAAGTAAACGAAACCAAGACATTATTAGGAAAAATCATGCAGTTTTCAAGCGTGGTAAATTAGACGTGATTAGACGTGGTTTTCAATGAGAAAAATAACATTATCAGTTTGTAAAGTGTATAGAAACACTGGAAGATTCCGTTTACATCGCAAAAAAACCAAAAAAGCATGGAAACACTTCTTTCTTGAAGAAGATGAGCCAGATGAATTCAACTTTGGAACTGAATGGGTAGATTCCATAACAGCACAATTTCTAAAACTGAAAAAACTACACAAAAGATGGTTCATCTGTATCGGGTGTCGCCAATGGTTCTATTCTTATGTCAAAAATGCTAGAGCAACTCCAGAATGTCCATATTGTGAAGAAGAATGATGGCAAAAAGGTATCATAAATGTTGGATCACTACTGAAGAAAAGAAAAAACGTAAAAGATTCCAACTTTTTCGTGAAACAATACCTCGAATCTGGGTTGATCATGATAAATTACTAGAGTACGTGAAAACATTTCCTAAAGGACACAAAGTCTTTGTCCAAGAATTTAATGAAAACTGTGAGAAAGGTCATACCTACAGACAGATCATGGGATTAGAAGCATTGGATTGTGATTGTGAAGCTGATGTTATAATTTAACCCTGACCAGTAATATGATGCCATATTCTTTCAGCCATGTTGGGCAATCTCATTATCCATAGAATTAAATCGAATCTTTTCCCTTTGTTTTCTTCTTTTAAGATCTCTAATCTTAATTGAATATATTCAGGATCGTTGGTTTCTGCATTAAGCGGTGGTTCAAAACTTGGTATTTTTTTCTCAACTGTCTCAATTGCACCGCCAGTTAATTCTATGTCAAGATACATGTTACCAGCAACAGTAAACGTCACCCATCCAGTTTTTCTTAAAATTCTTAATTCACTTTGAACTTTATCTTTTTCCAATTGTAAGAATTTGCCTAAATGTACATCAGCAGTGTCTTGATCTCCCTCAAGTTATTTGTTGTAAAGATATTGAATTATCCAAAGTCGATTAGCATAAGATTTCTCTTGCTCTTTTTCCATTTGCATACGTATTTGGTCAGGACCCATAGTTGGTCTACCACTATGACTCATGAATTTTCTTTTGCAAACTAAGAATTAAGAATTTTTGTTCCTAAAAAGAGGTATTGCCTTTTTATAGAGAGTAAAAAGGCAAAGCACTAGAAATAAGATATGACGTACATGTGCAGAACCTGTAAAAAAGAATGTGATGATATTCTAGATCATTTGATGACAGTACACAAATTTTCAAAAACAACTATAAAATCCCAACTCGAAACAAACCCAGATAGTTATAAAAATTCCTTTGTAAAATTAAAATAATCAAATCTAAGAATTAAGAATTCTCTCTCACAAAAATAATCAACATACCATATACGATAACACCTATAATCAAAGAAATCAATTAGGGGCATGGTTCTAACGTATATCATCATTGGAGCAATAATATCAGTGAGCACAATCTTACTTCGTTATTATCTTTCAGAACGTAAAAAACAACCAAGAAATGATAGATTCAAGTCATATGGTCGATGATATGATATAGTAGAATTATTTGAAAAAGCCTAAAAAAAACCAACAACTGAAGAACGAGTTACCAGTCTAGAAAAGATGGTAATCAAAAAAGGAGTGTTTGTACGTAGCTAAGAATCAGAATCGTGGTGGGAGTAATCCTACGCCATGACATCTTGAATCACTACATTTTTGTTTATCAAGAATCTCCAGTTAACGTTTCTCCCTCATATTCAAATATAACCTGTTTTCCACAAACTTTGCAATTGCCAGTTCCAACTGTCATTATGAAATTATACATGATACTAAGAATTAAGAATTTTCAGAATCGTTAATATCGTCTTAATTGATCCTCACTATAATGATTCACAAAATACAATATTTTGAAGTTGAACAATTACCACAGGGAGTATTTCTTCAAGATGTAGTAAACGAATTTCTAGCTGATAAGGGCGAAAATATAATAGCTGTTCATCCTGTTATGGGAAAGTCACTATTAGTTCATTATAAAGAATAATTCACTTATTTTTTTTAATTCCTAACCATTTTTTTTTAAATTAACATTTGATACGAACTGTTAACAGTTCAATGAAACTGTAATCAGACTTTTTTTATCCTAAACTAAGAATTAAGAATTTTCAGGCTTAGATTCCTCTTCTTTAGCAGGAGATTTCTTTGGTTTCTCTTTTGGTTTCTTGACTACTTCCTTCTTTTCTTCTACTGGGGCTTGTTCAGCTTCTTTAGGAGAAACCTCTTCTTCCACTTTTTCTTCAATTTTAGCTGGTTTTTCTTTAGGTTCAACTTTAGTTTCTAATTCTTCTTCCGAAGGGGCTCGGCATACTAATTTCCCTAATTTTTTCCATAAACCCATAAAGCTATGAAATTAAAAGTGCTTTATTACTATTTTGCATATTTCTAGTCTGAAAAATTATCATTTAACTCGAATCTTTCATGAAGATACTTAAACTAAGAATTAAGAATTTTCAGGATTTGCTTCATCAGCTCTGCAACACAAACAAGCACATTCACCATAAATGTGACCACAATCAGAACACCGAAATTTCATCCTAGTTTTTTCCTTCCAACTTACAGTTGGTTTTGTTCTAATCTTTTTACCACATTCTGAACATCGTGTAATGGGTTTTGGATACTTAATTTTACAAGTTATGCAGAAATTATACAACAAATATGGACTTGGCATGACAAATTTTCTAGGATAAACTAAGAATTAAGAATTTTTGGATATCATGTAGAAAAAAAGCAAGATCAATCTAACAAAACTACAAGTGTAGCATTTACTGCATCTGTTTTTGTAGGGATTTTTACAGTAATAGCACTTGTTTCAACCACTTTGTATTCTAGAAGTAATGCAAAAGAACTACGAAAACAAAACAAAACACTAGTTAAACAAAACAAAGAGCTGAGAGAACAAACTAGTATTCAAGATAGACCTTGGATAAGTTTAGAAAACAAAAAATCAATTTCTGTACATCATAAATTATTTGACATACCATTTTAAAATTATGGTAAATCTGTTGCACATGATGTAAAATTTACTAGTTATATCAAAAAAGGAGAAATCACAGAGGATGAAATAATTAAAAATGGAACAACGTATCCTGGATTAGATTATTCTCCAAATGAAATTTTTTCACATTTTTTACCAATTCCAGAAAATTTACTTTCAGATGTTAATGAGACTGATGATATTTACATTGGTTTGATTCTTGAATACAAATTTGAACAAACTAAAGAAGGAAAAACTATTTTAATTGCACAATACAAGTTCTCCTCCAATCAAATTTTGTATAAAATTAAAAAAGTTGATTGAACACTAACTACATTCATACCATTCTTAGCAAATCTCCAACAAACAAACTCGCATCATAACTCTAGTCATAACAGAAATTTTACACAGGAAAGGGGGGGATTGCTTTTTTACTGATTATCGATAAAAAGAGTATCCCCCCCTTTCGTGCGTAAAAAGTCCGTACTGATTCACGTTATAATGGAAAGTTTGTTTGTTGGAAATTTTCTAAATAAAAAAAGAAGGGAACAGTTCTATCTTTATAGGCAGTTTGCAAAATAATATATGCGAAATTCATTAAAGCTTATTAGACCATCGTCATCTAAATCAATTATATTGAATTCTGTTGAACTAATTTGTATCTCGCTTTGATCTAAGAGATTTATTGGGAGGGTGGTATCAAGGGGTCGGAAGAAATCCAAGAAAAGCAATAGTTCGTCAGCAGGTAGAAAACCAAACTGATCAAATACTAGCTCACAAAGAGTTGGTAAATCCTCACAATTCGGATTCTTTTCTCGAACTTTGCTGTTATCATTAGCTTTTTCACAACCTTCTGCTTTTCCTTCATTGTCATCTTTATCTGCAAAGACATTCTGATTTGTGATGATACTTCCTACAAGAATTCCTGAAATTGCGATTATTGCTATAATTGTAAATATATTAGTTATACTCCTCATGCCCAGTAAGAAACTTCAGCATGCAATTACTTAAAGATGATCAAATCTGGTTCTGGGTAATCTATGAGACCTCATTATGTTTTTTCTCCCTGTTTACTTTCGAGACCTATTCTAAATTAATGATGGTGAATCTTTCAGTCAAAACCAGCAGAATTGTGTTGAGAAAAATTGATCGGCAGTCATAAATTGCAGATTAATAATTATCAGATATTGGTAAAATTAACTACCCCACTAGAAACTGCTACTAGAAAAAAAATTGACCAGATGCTCATTAACCTAGGCTGGAATATTGATGAGGATGATCCAAACTGTAATGTCTTTACAGAAAGAGCAAAAACCGTAGAACAGGATAAAAAATTTGGTGGAGATGATCCTGATTATGTTCTCTATCAATCTAATAGTGATCATCCTATTGCAATCATAGAAGCAAAGAGAAAAGGTCAGAATGTAGATGACGCTATTTTTGATGCGGTGGATAAATATGCGAAGCCATTAGGCATAAAAATAATTTTTGCGTATGACGGTGCGTTTTTCAAATCTTGGCACGTTGGTATGCAAAAAGAACTATACCTTGACGGTGAAGTTGTAAGCCAATTAGTAACAGAAAAAATATTACTTAGGTTCGTAAAAGAAGGTAGCAGCATATCCGAGGTCAGTCCAAAAATAAAACACTCTCGGAGCGAATTAATTAATACATTCAAGTGGGCAAATGATATGCTTCGAAAAGAAGGATTAA
>JACZSC010000015.1 GCA_022574415.1 Nitrososphaerota archaeon
AGTGCCAAAATTGTCGTGATGACATAAGCAAGCCTAAACTCAAAGATTGTTTCCTTTAATCTTGGCTTAAAGCCAGTTTGTTTGATACGTTCAAGTGTCCACAAACTATTCCAACTTGATAGATCAATTGCAGTTGGCATCCAGCCCATCAAAGCAATAAGAAAAAAAATTCCAGCTTGATCCCAGATAATTTTTGGTTTAAAGTCAATAGCTTTTTCAACTGGTCCATTTACTAATGCTAAAACAAAAGCCATTACCGTTGATACAATCAAAACAGAGACAATGATTTTGATTAATCCATCCAACGCTCTATATTTTCCAATACCCAAGATCGCTGCACAGATTAAAAATAGAATAACAACAGTCCAAATTCCAAGAAATTCAACTTGAAACAAGTTTTCCAGAAATCCAGCAGTTACAAAACCAACTGCAGCTGTTACAAAGAACATTGATGCAATTGTAATTAAGAAATAGAACACAAGTGCATGTTTTCCTAATTTTTTGTAACCATCTATTATACTTGTTCCAGTTACATTTGCATATCTTGATCCATATTCAAAAAAAGGATATTTCAATAAACTAGCTAAGATCACAAAACCAATCAGCGCAAAACCAAAATCAGCCCCAGCTCTTGTTGATTGAACCAAATGAGAAACACCAATTGCTGTACTGGCAAATAATATTCCCGGTCCTAATGTTTTTAAAAGACGGTTAATGCGTTCATTCAACTTCTCTCACCATGATTTGATGTTTGTAAATGTAATGCAGTAAAAAGTTCTAACACTTGGGATCAAAACTAACTAGTAATGATACTGATCGAAAGTGATTTTGATAATGCATCTTGATTTGTCAAACTTTCCCAAACAAAAATTTCTGCTAAATATGATCCTGAATGATCAGGAGTCCATGAGAGTGCTGGACTGAGTGATTGCTTAGGATTTAATGAACCAGTTATCCACGTAAGTGCAATAATCATATTTTCATCATTTTTTATCTGAACAATAAATATAAAATCTTGGGCGGTTTCTTGATTATTTGTAACATCTGCAGTGATCTGAACTTGTTGATTTACATTCAGGTGTTCACTAACTTGATTCCCAAAGGCATTAACTAGACGAGGAGAAGCAGTAGTAGCCCTTTCTAGTGGTTCGATAGCATGAATTGGAGACATGATTAAAACTGTAAACAGCGAAAAAAACACAATCAAAAGAACTATTCTAAACACGCCCAATTCAAATTTTTATCATACTAAAGCTTTTGCGTATAATATTATTGGTTGAAAATGACTAGTTTTAAAATTCCATATGGCAAAAGAAAGATTTCCTTTGAGATTCCTAATGAATTTGAAGTTACGGTTGTGAGAAACAATTCAAAGTCACAAATATCTGATATTGTTGAGGTAACTAAAAAAGCGCTAAAGAACCCAATCAACTCAAAAAGACTTTCAGAATTAATTGAAAAAGGAAAAACTGTATGCATCATTGTTACTGATATTACCAGGTCTTGTCCTGATAGAGTAATTCTTCCCATATTGTTAGATGAGATAAAAACAAAAATTGAACCTAATGATCTAACATTGCTTATAGCTTTAGGCATGCATAGAGAAATGACATATGATGAGAAAGCCGAGAAGTTTGGTGAAGAAATTGTAAAAAATTATAAAATTATTAGTCATGATGCCAAAGATGAAAAAAATTTAGTTTCACTTGGCACAACAAAAAATGGAACGCCAATAAAGATTTCTAAAACTGCAGTTGAGGCAGATTTTTTGATCTCAATAGGTGTTGTAGAGCCTCATCAATATGCTGGGTACAGTGGAGGATACAAAACTCTATCTATAGGTGTGGCAGGTGATGAAACAATCAGTAAAACTCATTCTAGAAAGTTTATTGATCATCAGAAAACTCGAATTGGAAATATTGATGGTAATCTTTTTCATGATGACATTGTAGAAATAGGACAAAAAGTAGGCCTTGATTTTATTATAAATGTTATTCTTGACGAAGAACAAAATGTAGTTGATATTAAAGCTGGTGAGCCACTAGAAACATACAAAACTTTAGTAAAAAAAGCGAAAGTGATTTCAGAAATTTCTATTAAAAAACAATTTGATGTAGCTATTTGTGGGATTGGGTTTCCTAAAGATTCAAATCTTTATCAAACAAGCAGAGCAGCAAGTTATCTTTTCTACTTGAAAAAACCTATTGTAAAAAATGGTGGATATATCATTATACCTGCAGTTTGCCAAGAAGGAGCAGGAAAAGGAATTGGCGAAGAAAGATTTTTTGAAATGTTAAAAAACATGACAATAGATGAAATTCTAAATCATAAACCTGATTTCAAGGCAGGAGAACAGCGTGCATTTTTGCTGGCTAATGTATTAAAACGTTGCAAAGTAATCATAGTTGGTTCTCAAATACCTAAAATTGTCCAGGAAGCAAAAATGATTCCTGCATCAACTATGGATGAATCTTTTGAAATTATAAAAAATGATTTAGAAAGAAATCTAGAAATAATTTTAATCCCTAGTTCTCTAACAACTTTACCGATTATAAATTAAGAATTAATTTCTAAATTAAAATTATAATTTTATTCTGTAATAATCACGACGTTCTGGATCAAGCATAGTTACAAATTCAGCATTTTCAAAACTTTCTACTCGTTTTCTTATAACATCTCTTAGTGCGAAACTAGTTAGATACTTGAATTTTTTTGCATGTGCCTGTAATGTAAATAAATGTCGCATTTCACTTCCTCCACCTAATCCATAATATCCCCTTCTAAGCGAAAGAGGTTCCAAGAATATAGTATTATAAAGACCATAATTTTCATCCTTTATCTCTGATCGAAGTTTGTAGCTTTCGAGGGGGCCGCCTTTTGCAAATCCAATGATTTCCCCTTTATCATCGTCCAATCTAAGGGTAGTGAGAATCACATCTGGATTCTTAACGGATTCTTTAAATCCATCTCTTGCAATTTGTAATGGTCTAGGAAGTTCTCCATAAATTGCAAATAGTTTTTTTAGAAATTCAGAATCATTCCTTGTTGACATTTTTTCAATTATTGGTAGTAACTTTAGATTTTCATATAAATAATCTGATTGAATTTGTATTTCTTCCTGTCTAAGTTTAAAAAATGAAAGGACATTATCATAAAAAATTTTTCTCATATGTTTTGGTAAAGAACGAAGTACACGTTGACACATTTCTGATTCATTATTTAACAAATCCTCGAAATATGCAACTGAGCGTCTAACGATTAATGAGGGATGCCATGCTAGGGCTTCGGCGTTCATTTTTGCCATTTCCATAGCTTTTGAAAAATCACCTAAAGTATAACCACTAACCCGATCCACAATTGAGAGAAACCATCCCAATCTCATAATCTGTTCTTGCCTCAGTTCGTCATTTTTCGTTAATTCAGATTTTTTGAAGCACTGTTTGATCTGTTTTTCTGCGTTTTCTTTGAAATTTCCTATCCATGGATAAGTGGTTCTAAGGATTAGGGCTTTGACAATTTCTATATCTAAATTAGAATTTTTAATCATCACACGTAAATTTTTATCTGACGAAATAAATCTCAACACGCCTTCTTCATGTGGTTTATCAACACTTTTCTGAGGATCAAAATCATGAAATAACGCTGCAGTATAAAGATATTTTAAATCATTCTTTGTAATTTTATTTGAAATGATATCTAATTTTGCTGCAAGTAATGTAACATATGTTACTTCAAGTTCATGGTTGATGTTATGATAACCATAATATTCTGAGCCAAGACCATGACTTTCAAATAATTCAATTGTATAATCTAACATTTCTATATAGCAATCATCATCTATGCCATCTTCAACCAATAAACTAATAATCTCATTTCTCAATGCTGGGACAGTAGAAAATTGCTGCATTAAGACTGTTAAAAATTCTAATTTTTAAAGATGTTTATCATTATTAGGGCATCATGCTATCTGAAGAAAAATTATTGCAGGAATTAATTAAACTACATGAAAATTCGAGTCTAGGTTTTCTTCTACATGCCGATGAAAAAATCCATCATTTGAATAGTGTGAAAATTTCAAAATCACCCACTCCTGTCACTAGGCCCACTCTCCGGGATGGGGTATATTTCTCAGATACTTATGAGTATAAAATTACAGGAATAATTAGTGATCAAACTATAATCCCATTTTTATCTAAAGCAATGCTTGGTCCAAATACCGAATTTGGTGATATTATAATTACAACTGAATCTAACACAAAAGAAAACTCGGAACAAATTGTGTTACATACTAATTTAACAAATAGCATGCAATCCTCTTCGTCGATTAAATTAAATTTGATAATAATTGGGATAGAAATTAAAAACTAGGAAACGTTGAGATATTTGTCATAACGTGCCCGTCGATCCTTATCCGACAAAACCTCATAGGCTTTGTTAATTTCAACCATCTTGTCAGAGTCATAGTTTTTACTTTTATCAGGATGTAATTCCTTGGCCAGCTGTCTATAATGACTCTTAATCTCACTCTGTGCAGCATCTTTAGGTACACCAAGAATTTCATAATAATTTAGTAAAGATGATTTTTCCATCGCCTTTCGAAATTCTTCGTCATCAATAGAATTTTTTGATTTGAAATCCTCATAATCATCTGTCCAATCCGAATGATATTTTTCATAATCACGATCCTTTTGAGATAAAAATTCTTCTTTATCATACTCTGTTTTTTTTCTTAGAATAATATTTCTTGCCATATAAAGAAAAATCCCAACCACAATCAAAATTGCTGTTGTAAAAAATATAATTTGTTCTTCGACAGTAACAACTAATTCATTATTTTCCACTGATTCCATATTATCTTGTCCAAAAATAACTATAGTGCTGTAAGTTAACATAATAAAACAAATTATTGCTAGTGTTTTCACACCCAAAGAACATTCTCAGGAAATAAAAGGATATCATGGCAAAATTTGAACTAACTGACAGTCAATGTATATTATAGTTAAATGATTATTAACAATCTGTGAACAAAGACACCGTGTCATTATTTCAACACGCATATGATCTTTGTGAGGTTGGTGATTATAGACAGGCATTAAGATATTATAGTGAAATTTTAAAACACGAGCCAAAAAATGTTAAAGCACTAATTGATACTGGCGTAACATACCAAAATCTGGAAAATCTAAAAAAATCAATCGAGTTTTATGAAAAAGCTCTGAATTTAGACTCAAAAAATACCGATGCTATGGTGAACAAAGGTTCTGCATTACATGCATTGGGTTTTTTTCCAGACGCTGTACTTTGTTATGATGAAGCATTAAAAGTAGACATACAATGTGCAATGGCTTATGCTTACAAAGGGCTGTCGTTAGGCGAGATTGGAGACATTGATGCCGCATTAGATAATTTCAAGAAAGCGCTTTTGATTGACAAGGATTATGATGTAGCAAAAATTAGTAAAGAAGTTGCTCAGGATCTACTAAAAGCAATTAGAAATGAAAAAATGAAAGCTAAAAAACTGTAACATCCCCTGGCGCAGGTTCTCTCTTTACATTTTTTTCATGAAATTCAAAAAACTCTTTATGGATACTTTGCTGATGTTTTTTTAATTCATCAATATTTTTGAATCCCTCATGACAAAGGTAGCATTTTGGTTTATCTTCATCAACAAAGGGCAGAACCATGTTATTAGAAAATAAAACTCCGCTATACTTATTTTTTGGTATAAAACCATCTCTCAAATTATATCTTAATAAGCATATTTGACCCGAATTCATATTTGTTGAATGAATTTGTGATAACGATCGCCCCATTTTTTCTTGTTCGGTCGTGGGGAAACGCGAAAAAATGTCGTTCCCTTGTATAATCTCACTTTTAGCATGAAACAATTCATGATCTACTCTCACTATCATCTGTTAAATCTGATTTTTTATCTGGCAATTTTCATCAAAACTAATTTGCTTCAAATCCACGCATACCTAAAAGACTTATCAAAATCTTTGAGCATCCTTGTTTTTCCTCTCTAACAAGCCAACTAACCTGTTTATCGACTAAAACATTTTTCAATACATAGTAAGAAACATCAGAATTGGAAGGTTTGTCTAATTCTAAAAATTCTAGATGCTACGCAAAATACACTCGCCAGTAATTCCAACCTTTTCAGCCGTGGTGACCGAAATCAATACTGCATGTTTATCGCAAAATCCATCATGATCGAAATCTACTGAAACGAAGACTTTACCTTGTGGTGCAGCTAAATCTACAACTAGTTTTAATGTAGATGATTCAGCCATTGCAGGCAAAACCATCGTAATGCCTGACAAAAAGACAAAACTTGCAATTACCAACAGATGCCACCCTTGTTTATTCACAAATATGGTATACCATAGTTTAAAACATAAGAATGCTGGAAAAATTGCCTCAAAAACGGTTCCAAAACGGAATCAAACAGTACGAAAATTAACATTTGATGAACAATTTATGCCTCACATGACTAGTATTCTTATGAAATTATGAAAAGATTACCATATTGGCACCTTTAAGTAATTTCCTACGGGTAGAATATAGGTATTAGGGGCATGAGAATGACAAAAACAGTTCCAAATTGGAACTTACAATACGAACAAGATTTTATTAACTATTTCATCTCTTGGCATAATAATTCCAGCATCTACTTTGATTGGGGCAGTTGATTATGATTACTAAAAAATTTACGATGTTTGCGGTATTTTCAATTTTTATTTTAATGATAGCTGGCCCACATTCAGTTTTTGCTGAAAAATCCATCTTTTCTGATGAGATTGAAAGCTTTGCTAAATTGGGAGTTGCGGAAGCATTGTTAGATCAAGAGTCTGAAAATACCGAAATTAAAAATTACCTACTAGACCTGAACTACATTTCTGCAAAGAATAAGGTAATGCAAGAAGAAATCCAATATCTGATATCTGAAAATGAGGATTATCGAGCATTATTAATAGAACTATTACAAAGTGATGAAAAAACAACAAACGAAATTAAAAATCACCAGCTAGAACTGAACTACATTTCTGCAAAGAAGGAAGTAATACAAGAAGAAATTCAATATCTGATAGCTGAAAATGAGGAATATCGAGCATTAATAAAACTATTACAAAGTGATGAAAATACCGAAATTAAAAATTACCTGCTAGACCTGAACTACATTTCTTTAAAGAATAAAGTATTGCAAGAAGAAACCCAATCTCTGAGATCAGATAATAAGGAATATCGAGCATTAATAAAACTATTACAAAGTGATGAAAATACCGAAATTAAAAATTACCTGCTAGACCTGAACTACATTTCTGTAAAGAATAAAGTAATGCAAGAAGAAATCCAATATATGAGAGATGAAAATAAGGAATATCTAGCATTTGTAAGACTGTTAAACAGTGATGAAAAAACAACATACGAAATCAGTTCTGTTAGTTATGATGGTATCTACACAGCTAAAAACAACCCGTCATCGTTTAGTTCTAGTCTTAGTTACGAGTTCGCAGATGCTCGAATGGTAGCTAGCTCCTCGATACAAAAAACAGACAATCCGAAATTAGACAAATATTTTTTGTATGTTGAATCAATCCCTGCATCATCTACAAACATTGAAAATACTGTTTTATCTGCAGTTAAATTCTGGGAGAGTCATGTTGATGTAAAATTTGAAATTGTAGATTCCATAAATGACGCCAATTTGATCTTAAAGTTTGTACAAGAGTTACCTGGTACATATGCAGGATTTGTTTTCAATGGAAAATTAGTGAAAATCGGTTTGGGTGATAGTAATTGTAATGGAAACTGGCATCCTCTTGATGAACAAACTATCACTTTGGTAGTCACTCATGAATTGGGTCATGTTATGGGATTCAAACACAGCCAAGACAAAAATAACATAATGTATACAAGTATTGGCTATGCAAAATATTCTCAAATTAAGGAATCGCACACACTAAGCCCAGGCGAATCTCTGTTTATCCAAGGTTGTACACTACAACCCGAGGCATCATATCATTATGAAATTTTCACAGATGATTCAGGGAAAAAGATAGATTACTTTTTTATTCCTTCAGAAATTGAATACCAAAATTTCTTAAATGGTAAACAATTCAAATATTATTCTGATCCAGACTGTCTTGACTTGAATCGATCTGGACAAATTGGGATCTGTAAAAATGTTTCAGATAACGCTGGTTTGTTACTCATAGCTCCAATAACTGAAAACGAAGGCCAATTTAGTGTGAAAGTATTATTACAAGAAATTTTATAATATCAAAATTTTAGGCAAAAAAGCTAGGATTTATTTTTTATTAACATTTGATACAAACCGTCACCGAGACTGCGTAATCAAAGTAAGATTACGAATACTTAGTTGAAAATAGAATCTGATTTTTGGTGTGTTTTTCCGTTTTGGAACCAATTTTGTACAAAAAATTCCTTACTTATTATGACTCTGTCGTGTGTAATATCAGTATGATGACAAGCGTAGATGACATGGATGTTTTAATTATTGAAGATAGTAAAGCGACAGCAGGTGTAATTTCAGATTATTTAAAACAACTAAACTACAAAGAAATTCATACCTGCAATGATGGCAAAGCGGGAATAGAGAAGTTCTTAGAACTTTCAAGCTCAAATAGATCGCCTCTGGTCTTTTTGGATTATTATTTGCCAGATATGGATGCAATTTCAGTGTTTGAAGAACTCACTGAGACCCAACCTAGAGCAAGGATCATAATAGAGACAGTAGGAGGAAAATACGATGATGGTATCAACTATTTAATTCAACAGGGGGCCTATAATTTTCTACAAAAACCCTTTTCATTTGAGGATCTAAAAGAAATGATGAATAAATTTGAGAATGAACGGCTTATGTTAACACAAAAATAGATTTTATTTAAATTACATTTGATACGAACTGTTAATCCTGAAAATTCTTAAATTGATAGATATATCTTGCAAGAAACTCATTAACAAATCTCTTAAGATAAGTAGTGTATAATTCAAAAGTTGCTTCGGTTCTACACTCTGAACGAAATAATTCAATAAGACTAGAAGATTGTTCGATATCCTTGATTGAAATTTTCACAATTACGATACAGACACAAATGTAATAAAGACACATAGATGTCAGTCAAGTTATATATCGGTGATCATATTTACACCAAAATCATATTCGTTGTAACATTTCGTGCCTAAGTTGTGTTTTTCTTCAAATGTTTACTAAATACACCCAACACGCATGTGGTGTTTTTGTATTCAAAGTTGATAGTTTTTTCATTGTTAGTAACTGAAACAATATCATTCAAACAAACTTTGGAACGCCTAAGACATTTTTGTTCAAGCAAATTATATGCTGATAATCCAAAACATCTAACCTTTTCAGGAAACTTTTCAAAACTTCCAAACTGCCCTAATGACTTTCATGAGTTCAAACACTTTGAAGAAAAATATGGTTATGCGATGATGATTTTTGGAATCTGTAAATTCTGCCTATATTTTGAAGCAGAGGTTTTTCCACCTAGATTGGATTTGGTGATTATTACAAATTGAGTTTCGTTGATGAGTGGGATAGGAAGTCCACCACTGAACTTGCTCTCTTTGATCCATTGATAGAACGATTCACGTTAGGATTTGATCCAAAATATGGAATAAGTCAGAAGAAAAAAAGGTCACCGTTAGAAGATGCGATTCAGGAATATAATAAAAACAACGATTCCATGCCCTCTCAACCTATAACGACACAGGAAGATGTGAGTAATCTAATATCAACAAGACTAATCGAAGACCTAAATGATACTTGCAGATTCGCAATGGAAAAATATCGTAAATCTATGGAAATTCAGTATAGTGATGATGCAGTAATAACACAATTCAATGATGAGCAAAGGCAAGAGTTTTTTTCAACTGGAATAACAAGATACTCTTTTGAGTTTGAAAAATTATTTGATGCCCTGATAAATTATGACGGTTACCCCCGTCATATCTTCAAAAATTATAGGCAAATTTGTCGTCTGATTGAAAATACGGAAAGTGAGGTATCTGCCATGTACTTGCGAGAATTGATCATGCTAGGTGAGTCGGTTATCCTGCTTCAATCAGGGAAGAACATTATGAGGTTATAGAACAATCGCTTAGTTCTTCATCAAATCCACCTGATGCATAGAGGTACAGGTTTTGGAAGAAGAAGATAAATCCTATCAGCCAAAATCACTGATAATTCATTCACCTGATTATGTGTCAAACATTCAAAGAATGTTGGGTGTAATCAACTTTGATCAAGCCTATTCAAACTTTTTTGCACAGGCAGAACTCGGTTACAAACTAACAATACAGGTTGAGGAAGCAATTAATCAGAAAATAATTGACATAGAAAAACATCCAGAATTAAAACTGGATAAAGATGCTGTTTACAGACTGAAAAGATTGTGGGATGGTCAGTGTTATCTTACAATAGAGCGTGATCATAATTTCGGAAGCAAAATAATTTCAAATTCAGAAAGATTTCATTATGATAAATCAAAGATTGATTTCAAAAATCAACACATTGAGATAATTCCAATTCCTGCACTAGACAACATGACACCAGTCGGGCAGATAAAACAAAAAACACTTTTGATTGAAATCACACAATCAATGCCACTAAAATATGCATTTCAGGGGTTGGATTATGCGACTGTGATCACAGACGGTTACGTGCATAATCTGGCTGATGGATCATTTGTAAAGTTTCAACGCTCTGATATGTTTTCCACAACAAAACTAACCTATAGGATTGCAAGAGATGTTTATCACAGAATAATAAAGAAACAGAAAAACAAATTCATTTACAACTGGACTATAATCTATCATAACATTCACAAGATTATCGAATACCTGAAAGTTGGAATCAGGGAAGAAGGTGAACATGAAAGACACTCAACATCTATTGCAAAACCACCTGAATGATTATGGTAAATTACGATTATTCAATAGTTGATGCAAGCAAACAGCAGGTCTTATTTCAAATCGGAACCAAAGGTTCAGGAAAAAGTTCCTTTGGTGAATTGGTTTGTTCAACCCTGTACTCATTTGGCTGGACAGTCCTTGATTTATGGGCTAGCGATAACCTAGAAAACGCATTTTGGTGTATATCTCAAAAATGTAAGGATAAACCAGAAGTTACAGATTGTGATTGTTATCGTAGAATTCCAATCACCATGCTCGCACCAGAGTATATTCTCTATGATCAGAATAGGGTTGATGCTTTCAATGACAGATATTTTTCAAGAGAACCGTTAGTAGAAATTGTAAAACTTCCTAGACCTACTGCAACAGCAAACTCAACAATCAATAGAAGAATTCAGGAAATTTTCAGAGATACAGTATTGCATTGTCGTGATCACCGAAGGGTGTTGGTTTTCAATCCCAAAATGTTTCCAGATGAAAAGGATGCATTTCGAACCTTAGAAGTTTTGATTAGGAAACTAGGTGATATTGCATACCACGATTTCAATAGACTGGAACCAGAAGATTGTAACCCACCAAAAAAGTCAAGAAGTGAAATGACAAATTTTGAAAAGTGTCGTGACAAAATGATAGTTCTGATCAGGGAGTGTGGTGAAATAGCACCATCCTCTCGTTTGAAGACAGACCAATCGGGTCAGCCGGTATTAGTGAAAAAAGCACTTTTACAATTCATTCGAAAAGTGAGGCACTACCAAATTTCATTGTGTACAGATTTCCAGAACATGATGGATGTTGAATCTAGTATACGTAGCCAATGTGATCAGTGGACATTACGCAGAATCACAAAACGATTAGCAGGTGAAGAATGGTCTTGGTTGTTCAAACAGATTGATGATACTAGAAAAAGAATTGCACAGGATTATGGTGGTGGTGTAAAAGGTTATGTAAGGGCTGACAAGTGGTTTCCTAAAATTGAAGAACTAAAACAAAATCAAGCCTATGTAATTTATTCTAATGATCATGTTAGATTGTGGAATGTTGGCATGCCACCGTTCCATCACAAAAAACCATTTGAAAAATGGGAAAAAATAACAGGGATTGAATTTGATTTTGATGAAAGTGTTCTTACTGCAAAAGGTGTACAGGAAGAAGGAAAGACTACTGACAAAATAATATTTTCACTTTGTTTTGAGAAACGTAACCCAAAGAACGGAAAGAGATGGGATTTTGATAAGATTAGAGATTACCTTGCAGATGAACAAGAGAATGGTAATCTTACATGGAACGTTCCCTTCAAGAACATGAAGGTAGATACGTTTCGAGCAAACTACAGGCGATGGTCTAAGAAATACGAGGGTGATGGTAAATGACAAGACGATACATACGCCTGATTGAACATTAACCATACATCGTTTTCCATGCCTAGATGAATAATTAGGCATCATTTTGATGTCGTTCCTTCATCGTTTTTTGGTAAAACCCATGCCTGAAAAAACGAGAGGATTGTTTTTCCTAAATAATTTCATGTCGTGTCGTCAATCGTATTTTCTGGAAATCGGGATTTCCAGCGTTCTTTATAAAAATTAAAGGATGATCATTATCAATCATGTACGCATGACGTTGCGTGAACCTGAATCAATCAAGATGGCATCTTGGGATGATGCAAGCCTGTAAGAAGTGTCTTGGTTCAAGTATACATTTGCTTATCAGATGCTTTACCTACATCGGTTGTTTTAACTCCTATAGGATTGATTCGTACTGCGATTTTTTTAATGATTACATCTGCTATTGTTGAGATGTTATCTATAGTTTTGAAAACAGTTGGTCTGTTCAGTTCCTCTTCATCAACATACGATTTTACTTCAATCCCCAGAAATAACTTATCTTTATAAATCCATTTACATGTTAATCCTGATAGGGCTATTATTTCATTAATTCCATTGATGAGTTCTATCGTTCCTTGTTCTCCCAGTTTTTGTATTCCATTAGTCATATTTTCTGCAAATCCTAATGCAGAATGAATGAAGATTCTATCATCCCTTGATTTTATTTTTGTAATATACATGGATTGGCCAAACAAAAACTGCCATTGAATATTAGGGTTTTTTTCTTGCATTTTGGCAGTAGTATCTTGATATTTATTTCCAGTAATCTTGATCCAACCTTCAACCATATTCCTCATTTGTTCAGGTGTTTTTACCATCCTAACAGTGAACATCTTTACTCATAAAAAGCGGACTATAACCAACGGTACATAACATTCCATAGGATTCCATAGGATTCCAATATTCCATTCAAGTTTTTAGATACGAATTCAGGTGTTTCTATGGAATCCTAAACAGATAACAGTACATTGATTATTTCCTCATCATCGATTGAAAAAAGCCTATTCTGGTGTTCTATCTTGAAATTCCCTTTGAGGTATTTTGCTAGGCACGACTTCACGCCTGAGTGGTTGAATGGAATCATGGAATCCAATGGACTTTTGATTACATCCATTTCTGCTGAGGTCGGATGGTAAACATCCCTGTTTTTATTATCAGGATCAGGAAATTTCTCAACAAATCCATTCTCAAAAAGTGGTTCAAGATAGACCTGCCTGACTTGGCGAGTATTGGTTTTCCCGCCCTTACTTTTTACATAATCTACAATATCATTAATTCGGATAGTAAATTTTTCAACTGGAATATCTAGGGTTTCTTGTATCTTTTTGTCAGTAGTAGTATCTGTTCCTTTGGTTTTCCAAGCCTCTAAAAACACATCTTTGAACCATTTCATTTTGTTTGGCGGTAGAGTTTCTAGGTCTTGCATGATTGTATTTGCCCATTTTAAATCATCTAGTGTGATCATTGGGATTTTCATCTTATCCATCAAAAGTTTTGGTCTTTGTAAAGAATAGCAAAAACAATGTAAATTTATCAAAGTATGAAATCGTTGATATTGTCGCCACCTGTAACCAATTTCATGCGGAAACATTTCTGACAACTCATCAATAAACGCATTGAAGACCTGACCGTCTGAACTTTTTATTAGTTTTATCAATCTCAAAACTAAGATTTTTTTCCGTTCTTTTTCATAATCATTTATCACAAATTTTTTGTAAAGGACAGTAGGCAAACCTAGTTTTTTTCCAATTAAGTGAGTTCCCTGTGAATATTTTTCATTGGATGAAATTGGCGAAACTTTTTCAAGAAACTCAAAAACAAATTTTCTAAGATAGGTTGTATAATGTTTGAAAGTTTCTTCTGATTTACACCCTGCATGAAATAGTTGTAAAGGACTGGAAGATTCTTGAATGTTTTTGATTGTAATTTTCAACGTATTAGACTAGGTTACGAATATTATAAAGACGCATGGGTGAATGTGAATTTATATATTTGCTCATGACTGGGCTGAGGCGTGTTGGAACAATTGATTGGACAATCTCAAGCACTTGATCGTGCCATATCTGGCGAAGAACTATCATTTAATGATGGAATGGAATTAATGAATTATGATAATTTACATATGTTGGGTGCTGTTGCTGATGATTCTAGAAAAAAACTTGTTGGTGATATAGTTACATTTACATCTTCATACTATCTGAATTATACAAATATCTGTGCAGCTAGTTGTCAAATGTGTGCCTTCTACAGAAAGGGAAACGAGGATGATGCTTACACATTAACCCCTGAACAAATTGAAACAAGGGTAGCATCAGCTAAACAAATGGGAGCGACTGAGGTACATATTGTTGGTGGGTTCCATCCAAAAGCTCCCTTAGATTATTATGAATATATGATGCGAATTATCAAAAGTAACCATCCAGAATTAAATATCAAGGCATTTACCGCAGCTGAAATTTTCTATTTATCAAAACTAACAAAAAATTCTGTCAAAGAAATTCTTTCAAGGCTAAAAGATGCCGGTCTTGATTCTATGCCTGGTGGCGGAGCAGAATTATTTCATCCAGAGGTTCGTAATAAAATAGTTAGAGGGAAATGTTCTGGTGAGGAATGGTTAGACACAATCGAGCAAGCCCATAATTTAGGGATAAAAAGCAATTGTACAATGCTCTATGGCCATGTTGAAAAACCTGAACACATCATTGATCATCTGATCAAAATACGTGATTTACAAAAAAAGACAAATGGTTTTATCACATTTATCCCGCTTAAATTTAGTTTGGATAATACAGAACTAGAACAAGAAAAACAAGTCACTCATGAATGTTCATCAGTGTATGATCTTAAAGTTATTGCATTGTCTAGATTAATGCTTGCAGGAGTTTTGAACAACATCTCAGTTTATTGGGTAGCATATGGTAAAAAATTAGCCCAAGTTGCATTAGCAAATGGTGGAAATGATTTAGTTGGAACTGCATTTTCTGAAGAAATCTATCGTGCAGCAGGTAAACCTACAAACTCCTCAATTCAAGAACTTGCCAACATCGCTAAAGAATCTGGTAGAAATCCTGCTCAACGTGATACATTCTTTAATATTCTGAAAAGGTTCTAACTATTTTTGCTATATATCTTCACTGTTAGGATTTAAGCTGGTTTCTTTTCCACTATTTTTGCTCCACCCTTTCTTTTTCTTCTAGCACCAAAACTTATCAAAACTAACAGAAAACCGAACCCCATCAAAATTCCAGCTAAAGCGCTCATATCTTGATTTTCCTGTTGTTTTATCAAAAGATCTAATGTTTCTTCTTCGGACATGCCGGACGTTCCAATTGGCACAACAGAATTAAGATATAAGGAAATTGTAATGCCGACAATCAACATAGCTAGCCCACCAGATAGAATTTTTTTATCCACTAAAACCATTTAGCCCATTATAATTAATCAAAATCGTATATAGATTATTTTGTCATTTCAAATCTTGGCTAAGCAATATGTAGATTAAATTCAGGAACAAGTTTTTCTTGTTTTGCCAATTCAAACATCTTTCTGATGGACCGTTCTCCCATTTCTCCCATATTCACAGTTACGGCGTTTACATACATTTTTACAAATTTTTTGATGAGTTCTCGTGGTTTACTACGACTATATTTCATAGCATAGTCAAGAGCGTCATCTTCATGTGCTAAACCAAATTCAATAGATTTTTGAAGAAAATTATCAAATTTTCTAATTACATCAATACCCAAACTAGTTTTCATAACATTAATCCCCAACGGCACAGGCAAGCCACTGGTTTTTTCATGCCACCACTTTCCAACATCTAAAATTTTCAAGTTTCCCTCCAGTTCATATGATAATTGTGTTTCATGAATAACTAATCCAACGTCAACATCCCCAGTTTTTACGGCTTTTGGAATTTCACTAAAATTCATTTCAACATAATCAAATTTTCCAATCATTAATTGTAAAAGTAAAAACGCTGAAGTCATTTTTCCTGGTATCGCGATCCTTGACTTTTTTATTTGTTCCAAAGCCAATTTTTTTTTTGCAGTGACAATGGGACCATAATTGATTCCAAAGCTTCCACCACTTCTCAAAATTGTATAATCTGGAATATATGCACACGCATGAACGGAAACTGCTGTTACATCTAATTGTGGATTGATAGCTTTTCTATTTAATTTTTCAATATCTTCTATTACTTGGTTTACAATAAAATCAGTAGAACTAACCTTTCCTGTAAACATTCCATAAAACATGAATGCATCATCAGAATCAGGAGTATGACCAACAGATATTTCCACAAAAATTCTTAACGTGTAGGTTATAAAAACTAAAACAGAAATTTGATCCTAAATTAATTTTGAAAATCTTTTGTACAGTTCTAATATAGTTCGTTTGATGACAAATGTTATGAAAACAATCGAGGCTTTTGAAAGAGATGTTTTTCTACAACCACAATATTTACAAATTTTCAAACCACAATCTCCAATTACTGAGGCGGCTCAAAAAAATACAATCTTTTGCGGAAGCGGAGATTCTTTATCTGCCTCTTTTTTAGCTGAATCATTTTCTAACTTAACTGTCAGAGCAGCTGATCCACTTGATTTGTTAAAAAATAAGCACATAATCAACAAGCATACGATCTTTTTGGTTTCTATTTCAGGAAACACGATCTCAAACATTAAGGTAGCAAAAACTGCAAAAAAAGCAATTGCTATTACATCAAATCCAAAAAGCCGACTATCAAAAGTTTGTTCTAGGACTATCGACCTACAATTCCCAAATTCTGATGTTTTTACTGGAGGAAGTTTGAGTTTTCTCCAAAGTGCATTGACATGTATTTCTCTAGTAACAAAAATCAAAATTCGAAATGGCGCTAAAATTTTCAAAAAAGCCATAGATGAATCTAAAAAAATAAAATTCAGTAAACGATTATTCATTCTAGGTAATTTACATACTTATCCTGTTGCGATGTATGCTGCAGCAAAATTCTATGAACTATTGGGACAGGATGTCCACTATGAGCGAATTGAGCAATTTTCTCATATGGAATTATTTTCAGCTAATCGTGACGATTGTGTGATAATATTTGAAGAGAAAAATCCCCATACCATACAGCTATCAAAAAACCTCAGAAAAATTGGTTTACATGTGTTTCAGCCAACCTATGTGACAAAGGATAGAATCTCACAATTTTTGTTTTATACTTTTATTGCTCAAATGGTACCATTATTGGAAGCTAAAAAGAGAAATCAAAAAGATTGTCATTTTGTAACTTCAAAAAAACTAAGAAATGTCAGCAACAAAATGATCTATTGATCTAATTCTTCACAAAGTTTAATCCTGAAAATTCTTAATATGTTTCTGGATTAAATGATGTTTTTGGAACTAGTTAATAGTCAAAAATGGTCAATTTTTTGAGTTTTTAAAAAATAGAATCTTGAATTCGTTTGATTTATTAGCTGTAGAAATTGGATTTGCGAATGTGAAATACAAGTCAACCGAACATGTAATGAAGATTATTAAAAATAAAGAACAGATTAGAAACTTTGGCGTAATTGCTCATGTTGATCATGGTAAAACCACTATGAGTGATAGTCTTCTTGCAAATTCTGGAATCATTGCTCCTTCAGCTGCAGGTAAAGCACTTGCACTTGATTCTATGAAACAGGAGCAAGAAAGAGGTATCACAATTGTTCAAGCAAATATTACTTTACACTTTACTAAAGATGATAAAGAATACGTTATTAACATGATTGACACTCCTGGCCACGTAGACTTTAGTGGAAGAGTAATACGTAGTCTAAGAGCTATAGATGGGGCAGTAGTGGTTTGTGATGCTGTTGAAGGAATCATGACTCAAACTGAGACTGTAACAAGAATGGCATTGGAAGAACTGGTAAGGCCTGTTTTGTTTATCAACAAAATAGATCGACTCATAAAAGAATTAAGGCTGACTCCAGAGAGAATGCAAGAAACACTTGCAACTGTAGTTTCTAACTTTAATCAATTAATTGACATTTATGCTGATCCGGAATACAAAGAAAAATGGAAGGTCTCTATTCAAGATGGCAGTGTAACTTTTGGCTCTGCAAAGGATAGATGGGCCTTTAACATCGATACAATGAAAGAAAAGGGTATTTCATTCAAAGATGTTATTGCTGCTTATCAGGAAGGTGGTGATCTTAATGCACTTGTGGAGAAAGCACCTCTTGCAGATGCAATTTTGGGAATGGTTGTAAAACATCATCCTCCACCTCATGTAGCACAAAAGTATAGGATTCCAAAGATTTGGAAAGGTGATCTTGATTCTGATATTGGTAAATCTATTTTAAACTGTGATGAAAAAGGCCCCGTCGTTATGATGGTTGTAAATATGGCATTAGATCCAGCTGCTGGCCCTGTTGCAATTGGTAGATTGTTCTCTGGCACAATAAAAGACGGGCAAACTATTAACATAATTGATACAAAAAGAGAAGGAAGAATACAATCAGTTAACTTTTTCATGGGTAATCAAAGAGAACAGGTTGGGGAGCTTGAAGCAGGAAACATTCCAGCTCTTTTAGGTCTTACTGAAGCTAGAGCTGGTCAAACCCTTTCTAGTGTCAAAGGCATTCAGATGTTTGAAGGAGTCAAGTACGTCTCTGAACCTGTAGTACATATGGCCATAGAACCCAAACATCCAAAAGATTTACCAAAACTTGTTGAAGTCTTACGACGACTTACCATTGAAGATCCTAATTTGGTTGTTAAGATTAATGAAGAAAGTGGCGAAACTATTATTGCTGGAATGGGAGTTTTACACCTTGATATTGCGACTACACTGATTAAAGAAAACAAAGTTGAGATTGTCACCTCTGAGCCATTGATTAACTATAGAGAAACCATAAAGGGTTCATGCAAACCAATCATGTCAAAATCTCCAAATAGGCATAACAAAATTTTCATGAAGGTGGAGCCACTGGAGCCTGAAATTGCTGAAATGATTAGGACTGGAGAGCTAGGTGAAATGAAAGACAAAAAAGAAATTGCCAAAATTTTGCGTGAAAAAGGCTGGGATGCTGATATTGCAAAAAACGTCATGAAGTTTGATTCTAGAGGCAATGTGATGATAAATGGCACAAAAGGGGTTCAATTTATTCAGGAATCATCTGATTCAATTTTAACAGGTTTTGAGGATGTTATGAAAGAAGGTCCTTTAGCTAAAGAACAAATGCGAAATTGTAAGTTCACTTTCACCCATTTTGTTCCCCATGAGGATCCTGCCCATAGAGGTTTGTCACAACTTGGTCCTGCATCGAGACGGGCATGTATGGGCGCAACATTAATGGCACAAACTACTTTACTTGAGCCAGTTTTAGGTATTGAAGTTAGAGTTCCTCAAGACCTGGTTGGTAATGTTGCTTCTGTACTATCTGGAAAACGTGGAAAAGTGCTTGACATGCAACAAAAAGGAGTTGTCAGTATTGTAATTGGTGAGGTCCCTGCATCAGAAACCTTTGATCTTTCTCAAATTCTGCGTGGACAAACAGCTGGAAAAGCAATGTGGAACACTCACTTTAAAACATGGTCTGAAGTTCCTAAATCTCTTCAAACTCAAGTTATCACAGATTTAAGAAAAAGAAAAGGTTTAGCACCAGATCCTCCGGACATTAATGAATTTATTGATAAAGATTAAAAACAATTACTTTGTTTTAATAGAAATTTCTTCACCATTACCAAGATCTAATGTCATAGTCTGAATATTTGGTTTTGATTTTATGTATTCAGTAAACTTTTTCATTTCT
>JACZSC010000016.1 GCA_022574415.1 Nitrososphaerota archaeon
AGGCAAGCTTGTCCTTCATTTTGCCAAGCTCGGTAAAAGCACTTATCAAGTTTTTTTCACCAGAATAATTAACCGGGCTTCTATTATCCCATATTCTTAGACGCTTGAGAGTCTTTTTCATAGAATAAGAAAGAGGTTTTCCTACAGAATCTCTGTTTATGGGATTGATTACAGTAGCTAGACCGCGATCATGTATAGTTAGGGATGTACCAGCACCCGTCCTAGCTTTATTGGTTTTATCATCCATAAAAGAACGCCACTCAGGACCAGAATCTACTAAACGTTCCGAAACCACATAACCACATCTTCCACAAATCAATTCGGCAATCTCCATATCAGTGATTATGGTATTTTTTCCACACCTTGGACATCTTTGCTTACTTGCGATTTGTTGAGCCATAGCTGTTACACCTAGAATATATTTACGGTCATTTCCGATAAATAGTGTCGGACTGCGTTCATGTTGCATTATCAGAATGGTCAATTCGTATCAAATGTAATCGAATCCATCGAGATTAGGACCGTTTTTTGTACTTGATTGCAATTTCACGATACTGTTTTACTTTTTCTAGCTCAGTTTCAAAATAGTCTAATTTTTCCTGCATCTCTTCCATGGTTTTTTCAACTCTTGAAAAGTCAGAAATTGTCAAGTAGGGCTCTATTTTTTTGTACATTCTTAATCTGTCCTGTGTACTTTGTTTGTAATAGACAAGTTTGATACTTTTGTGACCCATCAAGGCTTCAGCAAAGTCTGATTGCTCCGCATTTGTAACCTGGGTCTTAAACCATTTTCTAAATGCATGAAAATGGATTCTATAACCACCATTTTCATTTTTCATGGCAAGTTCAGGAATTCCTGATATTGTATTTCTGAGCTTTTCCATCAAAGTTTGTCTAGCAGCAAACATTGATTTGTGATAGGCATAGCTGCCAAAATCTCCATCAAAATACATAAACAGATAGGGATTTGGTGATTTTAGCTGACTCAATTTCTTTGTAATATAGTCACTTAGAACCTTGCTTGTCTCTGTTGTAATGTGGGTAAATCTAGTTTCTCTAGTTTTGGTAGTTTCTCTTCTAATTCTAATTGTTGTGGGATTTGTGGTAAAATCAATATCAGATAACCTTAGCTGTGCCAGCTCACCAATCCTAATTCCACTAGTAGATGTAATGAATATGGCAACCTGAAGCTTTGGAGAGGAGTTATGTAAAAGACGACTAAGAATTTCTTTTGTTAATCCTTCTTCATAGAAAACCTCCCTTTTTGGGATTCTAAACCTCTGTTTGAGGTCTTCGGAATAGATGTGCATGCCATGAAAGTTTAGAAAATCCTTTGCGACAGAAATGTAGCTTCCAATGGTACTATTTCTCATGTTTTCCTTTGATAGATAGGAATAGTATTCATCCAAAAGCATGATTGGATCCTTCTCTTTGTTCTTTAGATCTTGAAGGATTTCTGGTAGGTTTTTGCCAATTGTACCCAAAATGCCTTGAATTTGTTAAGAGATACCTTGTAAGATCGCTTTGTTGAAAAGCTTTTAGAAATTCTGTATACTCTTTCTAGATAATCATCAATTTTAGGATCTTGCGGATGCATATCTAATATATTTTGCATATTGTGTATAGAATCTCGTTTAATATAACTATGTAGCTAAGTCAGATAGCTTCAGCTAATGAAGAATGTTCTTGATTGAATCGAAAGCGCCAGAAACAGTGTGGACCTGGGCAATTGTGTTAATGATGTTAAATTTTTTCAACTCATCAGCTGTGAACGGACCTATTGCAACTACTTTGATTGTTTGTAAATTGTTTAGAAGATTTTTTTCTTCATAATCTTTTGACATTATTTCAAAAAATGCTCCAACAGATGACGCACTTGTGAAAACTATCCCATCTATTTTACTTTGTGAGAATAGTTCTCTAAACTCATTCCACTGGGTAGTATCACGAAATGCACAAACATCATAAAGATGGATTTCTGTTACTTCAAGACCAATTTTTTCTAAAAGATTTTTTAGAAATGGTGTAGATGCACCACTTCTTGGTATGATAACTTTTTTCCCAACAGCATTAAGCCTTGTAAAGACTTCGCCCACTCCTACAGATGAAAAGATAGTAGGCACATACGCTACTTTGATTCCTTGATTTTCTAATTCAGATTTTGTTTTTGGTCCCACAGCTAGAACGATTGTGTTGGCTATAGCGAATTGAAGTTCCTCAAATTTTGAAATTTCTTTTGCCGAATCAAAAAGAAGTTTTACAGCCTTGGAACTCATGAAAACAGAAAAGTCTGGATCAGTTTCTTTTGTTAAATTTAGGAATTCATCAACGATTTTTTCTCCTTTGCTAACGAGTTCAATAGTAGGTAAAGTGATTGCCTTTGCTTGATCTTTAGTCATTAATTGAATGAATTCCTCAGAATCTTCTTTAGATCTGGTTATGGCTATTGTTTTTCCCTCTAACATTATTTTTTCCAACCTATTGTTTTCGAAAGTTCAACGACTTGGCCAACTATAATTATTGAGGGGGATTTGATTTTTTTCTGCTTAACCTGTTTTGCTATATTAGAAATGTTACCCAAAATCATTCTGTGTGAAGGGGTCGTGCCATTTTGAATTACAGCAACAGGCATACTTTTTTTCATACCCCCCTTCGCCAATTCCTTGCAGATGATTTCAATTCTTGATAAGCCCATCATTATGACAATAGTGTCAACAGAATTTGCGAGTTTTTTCCATTTTACTTCCTCTTTTTTCTTTTCAGGATCTTCATGACCAGTTACAAAAACTACTGATGATGCATATTTTCTATGTGTAAGTGGGATTCCGGAATAAATTGCAGAAGCTATTCCTGATGTTATTCCAGGAATTATTTCATATTTAATTTTGTGTTGTTTAAGATATTGTGCTTCCTCACCGCCTCTTCCAAAAATTATTGGATCACCGCCTTTTAGTCTCACAATATTTTTTTTCTTTTTTGCAAATTTCAACATCAGATCATTAGTAGATTCTTGATGTTTGTAATCATCACCAACATCTCGTCCAACATAGACCTTTTCAGTTTTCTTTGGGATCATAGAGAGAATTTTTTTATTTACAAGTCTATCATAGAGAACAACATCTGCCTTTTTGAGAAGTTCGACTGCCTTTAACGTGATTAGTTTTTCATCTCCAGGACCAGCACCGACCAAGTAAACTTTTCCACTCATTTCTTGTTCCACTCTTCTACTGTTTTTCTCCAATTTAATGCAAGTTCATTTACTCCTTGTTTGACGAGTTCCTCGCCTACTGCTTTACCCAAAGATGTAGGATCATTTTTTTGACCAGTTTTTTCTACTGTCATTGATTTTTTCCCATCTACAGAAAAAGCAACGACCTTAAGAACCAATTTTTGATCAGTTACTTTTGCATATGCTCCAACTGGAAACCTACAACCAGATTCTACAAAATTTGATAGTGCTCTTTCTGCTTCTACTGCCAAACGAGAATTTTCATCTTCAATTTTTTTTAACATGGAAATTGTTTCTGAATCATCAGCTCTTGACACAATTGCGAGGGCACCTTGACCTGGAGAAGGAAAGAATTCATCAGTAGAAAGTTTTGAGAATTTTACATCTAGCCCCAATCTGGAAATTCCTGCTTGTGCCAATACAACGGCATCATAATCTTCATTGATTTTTCTAATTCTTGTCTCAATATTTCCTCGGATTGGTTTAACAACAAGATCTGGTCTTTTTCTGATAATCTGAACTGCTCTTCTAAGACTACTAGTACCCACTTTGGCACCAGATTCTATTGTGTACAGTGTAGAATCATTTGTGGAAATGAAAACATCATTTACAGATTCTCTTTTAGGTACGCATGCTAAAACAAGATTGTCTCCTAGCTTTGATGGAACGTCTTTAAGACTATGGACTGCAAAGTCTACTTCCTTTTGTGCAACTGCTCGATCAATTTCCTTTTCAAAGATTCCTTTTTGATTAATTATGAATAATGGACGCGCGTCGGTGTCTCCTTTAGTCTTGATTGTTTTTATTTCAAATTCTATATCTGGAAAATTTTTTTTTAATTCATTTACAACCCAGTTGGTTTGTGCAATTGATAGAGCGCTTCCTCTGGTTCCAATTATGTACTTCATTTCTTCACCATTTTTAGTGCATATTGATATGCGTCAAGTGCGTCATTAAAATCAGATTTTGTGTGAGCAGTTGATAGAAAAACTACTTCAAATTGAGAGGGAGCTACAAAGATTCCCTTTTGTAATAAAGCTGAAAACAGTTTTTGAAATTTCTTCGAGTCTGATTTCATAGCGGATTTATAGTTGACTACAGGTTTATTTGTAAAGAAAATCTGGAACATTGAGGCTGTAAAATTGATTTGATGTGGAATTTTCATGTCTGTAGCAATATCATCAATTGCTCTTGCAAGTAATGCACAATAACGTTCAAGTCTAGAATATAGTTTGTTTTTGAGTTTATTCATAGTTGTAATCGAACTAATTGCTGCACTAACGGAGACCGGGTTTCCAGCAAATGTGCTTGCCTGGTAAACTTTACCACCTGGGGTCAACTGATCCATGATGTCTTTTCTACCACCCACAGCAGCAATTGTGAATCCATTTCCAAGTGCTTTTCCCAAGGTTGTAAGATCTGGTTTTATTCCAAAATATGCTTGTGCACCGCCAGGTGAAACCCTGAAACCAGTAACTATTTCATCAAAAATTAGAGGAGTGTTATTTTCTTTAGTTATTTGTCTTAGATTTTTTAGAAAATTATTTTCAGGTAGAATTAAACCCATGTTTGCAAGAATTGGTTCAACTATAACACATGCAATATCTTTGTGTTTTTTTATCACTGCTTCTAATTCATCTGAATTATTGTATTGAACCACAAGTGTGTTTGAAGAAATTTCCTTTAACCCACCTTCAGATACTGAAATACCATGATGGGCAGCGCCAGAACCTGCCTTTACTAAAACTGAATCATAAGATCCATGATAACATCCTTCAAATTTGATAATTTTTTTCTTCTTTGTGAATCCTCGTGCCAATCTAATGGCAGTCATAGTGGCTTCTGCACCTGTGTTAACTAAACGGACTTTTTGTATGGATGAGAAGTTTCCAATAATTAGTTTGGATAATTTTATTTCAATGGATGATGGTGTGCCAAAAAGAGTTCCATTTTTTAATTGGTGTAATACTGCAGAAATTATTTCTTTTCTTCTATGTCCTAGTAATAATGCTCCATAACCATTACAAAAATCAACTAGACGATTATTGTCTTCATCCCAAAGATGACTTCCTTGTGATTTTTTTACAAAGAATGGATAGGGATCATAATACCTGACAGGACTGTTTACGCCGGAGGGAATTACTTTTTTTGCATCGTTAAATAATTTCTTTGATTTGGACATCAGGCTACGTGACTTTTTGTCATTATTATTCGTAATACCCAAAACAAACTATTTCATCATAGTTGAACACTAGAATTGGAGAGTAAGTTCTTTGAAAATTTGTTTCTGTAAATTAAAGCAACTATGATAGACCCTATGAAAGGCGCAGTCAGATATAACCACAAGTCATCTAATATTCCACTTAGCAGTGCAGGTGCAACAGAGCGAATAGGATTCATTGAAGCACCAGAAATTGGTGATAGAAAAAACACATCAAAAGCAATGATTGCCGATATAACGGTACTAATTATTGCCATTGGTAATTTCTTTTTACTCACTACAATTAAGATACCGCCCATCAAAAATACAGTGGCCAAAATTTCAATGCCATAGAAGAGTGGAATGGAATATTGGTAGTTAGGGAAATTTAGTCCAAGATTACTATAATTTCCAACAACTTGTTTTACAAATAAACTTCCTAAAATTGCGCCAATGGTTTGTGCAACAAAGTACAAAGGAATCTTTTTAGCATCTATATATCCAGAAATAAAAAAGCCTATTGTTACGGCTGGGTTCAAGTGTGCCATAGAGTATTTCCCAAAAACAAAAATCATAGTGGATATTCCAATAAAGTGTACTACTGCATTGCCTATTGGGCCCAAGATTTGGCCAAATCTTCCATCATAAACAACAGATACTGTTGCTGCGATCACTAAACCAAAAGTTCCAACTAATTCAGCAATGAAGATTATTAGATTAGATTTATGCATCGTCTGTTATTCAAGTCATACGAAAAAATTGATTATAATTGTACTAAGATAAGCTATTCCTGCACTTCCCGGTATTGTGATCATCCATGCAAAGACTATTTGTCGTCCTACATTCCACCTGACTGCAAATTTTCGTCTAACAGCTCCAGCACCTATAATTGAACCTGTGATTGCGTGCGTTGTACTAGCTGGGATGCCAAGGATGGCAAAAATTGCAAGAATAATTCCACCACCAGTTTCAGCTGCAAACCCTTGATATGGTTTTAGTCTAACTATTCTAAATCCAAGTGTTCTAATTACTTTGTGTCCTCCAAAGAAAGTTCCAAGACCGATAGCAGATGCAGCTGCAAGTATTACCCATAATGGAACTTCAATTTCTGTGATTAAACCCTCAGCAAACAAGATCAAGACAATTATTCCCATAACTTTTTGACCATCATTTGCTCCATGTGTTAAAGCAAACCAAGCAGAAGATATTAGCTGCAATCTCCCAAAAGTCTTGTTTACAGTTCTGGGATGACGTTTTGCAAAGAAGGTAATAATCGCTCCAGCAAATAGTAATCCTATGATCATTCCTCCCATGGGAGAGGCAATGATCCCAATCAGAACTTTGAATAGACCGTCAAAAACCAGTTTTTCAAATCCTAATCCAGCGATTCCAGCGCCCATTATGCCTCCAATGAGGGAATGACTGTTTGATATTGGTAAACCCAACATGGTACAAATTGCACTCCAGCTTATGGCACCAGCCAAGCCTCCAATTATCATGTAAACGGTGATGTCATCAGGATTTACAATTCCCGTGGCAATAGTTGTTGCAACTGCTACTCCAAAAACAAAAGGGCCCACAAAGTTTGCTGCTGCCGAAAGTAAAACAGCGTGAAGTGGTTTTAAAACTCTAGTACCAATGACTGTTGCGACTGAATTTGCTGCATCATTGAAACCGTTAACAAAATCAAAAACTAGTGCTATTCCTATCGCTATAATTGCTAATTCATACATAAAAAATCCTAAGCATATTTTAGAACAATATCTTCTATAACATCAGCGACATCAACACATCTGTCTGATGCAGTCTCTATGGTTTCATAGATATCTTTTAGTTTAATTATGTTCAGAGCGTCATTTGTTTCAAACAGTTTTCCTACCGCGTCCCTGTACAAGTCATCAATGGTGTGTTCTATGTCACTTGTAGTTCTACAGTGACTAATCATGTCAGTATTTCCCTTGACATGACCTAGTTTGGAAATCATGTATTCGATCTCCTTCGTTGCTTTGGCCAATTCTTTTGAAATTTCCAACATGTAAGGAGGAGTTGAAGTGATGTGATAACTCACAGTTCTGGCTGAAACGCCTTCGGTGAAGTCAATAACATCATCAATTTTCGAAGCAATTCTTTGGATGTCTTCCCTATCAAGAGGAGTGATGAATGTTTTATTTAGTTCTGTAAAAACAGAACGAGTTAACACATCAGCCTCACGTTCAAGTTTTTTGATGTGAGTATGAGATTCTGTTGCTTTACTTATGTCTGAAAATAACACTACTAATTCTTCTGAAGATTCAACCGCCTTTTTGGCAAGGTTATCTAAGATGGAAAGAATTTCTTTTTCGTTAGATTTTATCCAGGATAGCCATTGTACCATATAGCCTGTAAGGATTATTTTGAGGTTAAATCTCTATTCACCATAATACTATATTCTACTAGATAGTGATCTTTTACAAATTTGTAATGAATTAAAATGAATTTTTTTAGATAATGAGCTGTTATTCTATGATTCACACTTTACTATTAGATCGCCATCCGAAGTTTGAGAGACATTACACATGTCAATGTCGTCACCGCCATCAATGATGTCCAATCCTGTTCCACCTGTAATGGTATCACTCCCAGAGTGGCCTTTGATTATGTCATTTCCTTCACCGCCAGTTAGATTATCGTTCCCTTCATTTCCAAAAATGATGTCATCCCCTTCTCCGCCAAAGATACAATCATTTCCTTTCTCTCCACTAATGATGTCATCTCCACCATAGGCAAATATCAAATCTGGGAGGTTTGTGCCAATGATCACATCGTCGTCGAAGCTCCCTTCAATCATGTTATAGTATGAGATTGGTTTTCCACAAGCTTGAACTTCAATTGTCTGGGTTTCACTGATAGAGTTTCCAAATGAATCTATTGCAGTCCAAGTAACTAGAGTTTGTCCAAGAGGAAAAATTTCTGGCACATCATTAGTAATATTTGGTGAAGGATCTGTTAGATCTGTACTTGTTGCCTGGCCAACTGAAATGATACTTACAATTCCTGTGGCGTCAACTATGAGATCTTCTGGAATAGTTAGTTCTGGATGGGTGGTATCAATCACAGTAATTGTTTGGGTCATACTTGCAGAATTACCATCTTGATCAGTAACTGTCCAAGTTACAATTGTTTCTCCTAGAGAGAATGTCGAAGGAGCATCATGAGTGATTTTTACATCACTGACAGTGTCAGATGCTGTAGGAAAAACTAAAAGAATTTGATTTTCACTTTGTGAGGTAGCCTCTACTATCATATCGTCCAATGGGGCGATTGAGGGCGAGGTCGTATCAATTAATGTAATTAATTGAGTGGCATTAGCAGAGTTTCCTGTTGAATCCATAGCTGTCCAGGTAACAATTGTTTCTCCTAGAGAGAATGTAGAAGGAGCATCATTAGTTATTGATCTGACTTCGACAGAGTCCATTGCATGAGATTCACCAATTGCAACTGTATTACCAATCATAGACTGTGCTTCTGTAATAATGTCTGCGGGTGGAGTTATTTCCGGAGCTGTTGTGTCGACTATAAAGATTTGTTGAATTGCATAATCAGAATTTCCTGCTGCATCACTTACTGTCCAAATAATTGAAGTTAAACCAAAGTGAAATTTTTCTGGTGCATCATTAGTTATGGAGGTAACATCTACCAAGTCAGAAGCCATCGCTACGCCATACTCTACAATGTTATCTGTTTGGCTAGTTGCTTCAACTATTATTGCTGACGGTGCTGTGATTTCTGGTGATGTGGTATCAACAACAGAAACTGTTTGTGCTGAGCTTGCAGAGTTACCAGCTGCATCAGTGGCGATCCATGTAATTATAGTATCACCGACTGAGTATGATTCAGGTGCATCATTAGTTATTGAAGTTACACCGATAGAATCAGTTGTGTCGACAATGCCAATTTCTACAGTGGTTGAAACGCCAGTGGCTTCTACGATAATACTATCAGGAGCAGTTACGACTGGAGAGATTGTGTCTATAACAGTGATGGTTTGAGAAGTTGTAGCAACGTTACCATGTGTGTCTGTGGCTGTCCAGGTTACAATGGTTTCACCAATTGGAAAAACATCAGGAGCGTCATTAGTTACAGAGGAAATACCAATTGTGTCAGAAACAGTTGGTGCACCTATAGCAACTATAGATCCATCAGGTCCAGCAGCCTCCATCATAATATCTTCAGGAGCAAGGATTTCGGGTATAATAGAATCAACAACTGTGACAACTTGAGCAGAACTTGCTGTATTTCCAGAAGTATCTGAAACAGTCCACGTGATGGTGGTCATCCCTATTGGGAATGAGGCTGGAGAGTCATTTGTAAGAGAAGCGATATCGACCAAGTCATCAATTTGAGGCTGTCCTAAATCTACAAAATTCTCGTGTACGTCTGTTGCTTCTATCAATATATCAGTAGGTGGGATAATTTGCGGATCAGTGGTATCTATAATTGATATGGTTTGCTCTACTGTTGCAACATTTCCATAATTATCAACTATAGTCCAAGTTACAATAGTTGTTCCAAATGGAAATGTTTCTGGTGCATCATTTGAAACTGATGCAATCTCAGAAATATCTTCCACAACGATTTCGCCTAAACTTACTATGTTACCATCTAGTCCAGTTGCTTCGGAGGTGATATTTTTAGTAATATTAAGAGATGGTGCAGTACTATCAACAACAGTAACTAGTTGTGAGGTAGATGCAACATTACCTGAATCATCTGTTACAATCCAGTTAACTATTGTATCACCTATAGAGAAAAGAGTGGGGGCATCATTTGCTAGTGACGCTTGTTGTATATCAGTCACTAGAGGTAAACCAATATCAATAATATTACTACTTGTTGAAGTTGCTTCAAAAACTATATTCTCTGGTGGAATTATTTCGGGAGCTGTTGTATCAACTATTGATACTTGTTGTTGTGCAGTTATAGTATTTCCTGAAGCATCAGCCGCTATCCATGTAACTGTAGTATTGCCTAATCTAAAGAATTCTGGTGAATCGTTTGTGATAGATATTATCTCACCGTTATCAATGACAGATGTCTCCCCTAGATAGACTTGGTTTTGATCAATAGATGTTGCTTCAACAAAAATATCTTTGGGAACATAAATTTTTGGCTTAGATGTATCTAAGACTATTACTTTTTGAGTTATGCTGGCGGTGTTTCCAATAACATCAAAGGCTGTCCAAGTAACAATGGTTTCACCGATCGGAAAATAATCTGGAGAATCGTTTGTTATTGACATTAAGCCAACTTGATCGGTAGCTGCTGGGGGCTTTAATTCAACAATATTCTGTGTTGGGCTTTTTGCTTCAATGGTAATGTCAGGTAGTTCTGAAATTTCTGGAGGGATTGTATCGTTAACTGTGACTACTTGAGTAGCAATTGCCATATTTCCAGAGCCATCAATTGCGGTCCATATTACTGTGGTTATGCCTAAAGGAAACTTTAATGGAGCGTTGGATTCGAGTGACTGAATGCCACTTTCATCAGTTGCCGAGGCCTGACCGATTGAAACAGGTGTAAGTCCTCCAGTTGCTTCAATAATCACATCGGGAGGAGATATGATTGTCGGTCTCGTGAAATCGCCAGGAATCGGTGTTAGTCCTGTTATAGATTTCTCAACAGTTTCTGTGATGTTTTCTGGTGTATCTTCCACAGGTTGTGATTCATCAATAGTCATTGGCGTTCCAAATTTTTGAATTCTATGTCCGTTTGTGTCTACTACATACAAATTTGCATATTGATCCAATGCAACATCTTTTGGAATTTTAAATTGTCCTGCTTGAATTCCAGTACTACCAAAAACACTTAGTGTAGTACCATCTGAAGATAATCTTAACACTCTGTTATTGTAACTATCTGCAGCATAGAGATTTCCTTCTGGATCAATTTGAAGGCCTTGTGCTCTAAGTGGAAAACCTGCAACGTTTGGTCCAAAGGATGTTATGAAGTTACCAAAAGAATCAAATTTCTTTATTTTGTTTGCACTAGGGTCAGAAACATAAATGTTCTTTTCAGAGTCGGTTGTAATTCCAATTGGAGAAATGAAATGATCATCTGCTGTGCCACTTTGTCCAAATTCTCTAATAAATTCTCCGTCAGAGGTGAATTGTTGAATTCTATGGTTACCTGTATCTACAACTAAGACGTTTCCATTATTGTTTACAGTGATGCCATTTGGTAAAAGAAATTCTCCTGGACCATCACCTTGTTTTCCCCATTGTGTTACAAAGTTTCCATCAGTATCAAATTTTTGAATTTTATTTAATTGACTGTCAACTACGAAAACATAATTTTCACCTATTGCAATACCAATTGGAGAATTAAATTGTCCTGCACCAGTCCCTCCACTTCCCCAAGCATTCAAAAATGTTCCATCACTATCAAATTTTTGTACTCGCTTATTTCCTAAATCTGTGACATACACATTTCCATTTGAGTCAATTGCTAAACTTTGAGGATTGTAAAATGAACCAATAGAATTTCCAGCTGTGCCCCATGTGTTTAATAATGGATGGCTCAAAGTTGCGGCCATTGAAATATTGATGGAGCCAGTAAATAGTATCACTAGTACCACTAGGGTCAATATTGCCTTCATCAAGGCTAGGTTTCTATTTTAGAACAAGATCTCACAAGTGAGTAATTGTTGTAATTTTTGTCAATTTTGGGTAAATTAGAAAGGTTTGTTCACTTCACGAGTGAAGACATAGCTGGCCAAGGCTACCATTACTATGACGAATGCCAATATTACTCCAATACTGAGTAACAAAGAAACACCTTCTGTGACACCGGTCATCATACTACGGATCAAAATTACTGCATAAGTTACAGGATTTAGCTTGGCTACAAATGCAAGCCAATCTGGTAAAAGTTCCAATGGAAATAATGCAGGACTCAGCATAAACAGTGGCATTCCAAGAAAATTGATTATCCCCCAAAATGTTTCCTGCGACTTTGCAGTTGCAGCTACTATTACAGAAATTCCAGAAAACCCAAGCGAAAATAAAATTATAATTGCTATGATAGGAGCAATCATGATAAAGTTAGAAAAATCTACACCAATTAGAAAAGCAATTCCTAGAATCAAAATGCCCTGAAAAGCAGCTATTAATGAAATTGCAAGCATTTTACCAAGAGCAATTGATGATCTTGAGATTGGTGAAGTTAATGCTTTATTCATAAAACCATATCTTCGATCCCATAGTGTGTTAGCTGCACCGAAAATACTTGTAAAGATTGCAGTAAGAACTACAATTCCTGGTGTCATAAATTCAATGTATTCTCCTTCAAATCCTACTGATTGAATTAATGGTTGAGTTCCTGCAAAGGTACTACCAATTACTATAATCCAAACTGCAGGTTGCACAAATCTAACTATCATTCCACTTCGCGATTTTTTATAACGTTTCATCTCTCTCCAGAAAATTGTATAAGTATCAGACAAAATCAATCTCTCCACCTCCTCATTTTTGCATATTGGATTTTTTGATTATATTTTGCATTTTCATCACGCAGTTCATGACCGGTATATGAGATAAAGACATCATCAAGAGTAGGTTGTGTTAAAGAAATTGAAATAATTTTAATTTGTAAATTAGATGCAATTTGAAAAATCATCGGAATCAATTCCGTTCCATTAGAAGCAAAGACAGTTACTTGATCATCTTTTGTGGTAATGTCTTTTACAAGTTGAATTGCTTTTAATTCGGATAACAAATTAGTTTTACTTACATCTTCTAAAATTTTGAATGTAATGATTTCGTTTCCTAACTTATTCTTCAGGACTTGCGGTGAATCTATTACTTGAATTTTTCCGTAATCTATTATTCCAATCCTATCACAAAGGTTATCTGCTTCCTCCATATAGTGAGTAGACACAAAAATTGTCATGTTGAATTCCTTGTGGATTTTTTTTATATAATCCCAAATCTTTCGCCTTGTTTGGATGTCAAGGCCTACTGTTGGTTCATCTAGGAATAGAACTCTGGGTCTATGTAGCAGACCTCCTGCCAAGTCTAGTCGTTTTCTCATACCGCCTGAGTAAGTGTCAACAGTTTCGTTTTGTTTTTCAACTAGTTCGATTAAATCCAAAACTTGATCAATTCTTTCATCAATTAGATTACTTGGAATGTGATTCAATCTTCCTTGAAGAATCAAATTTTCTCTTCCAGTTAGGTATTCATCTACAGCAATTTCTTGTTGAACAAATCCTATGTTTTCTCGTACCTTTTTTGCTTGACTTACAACGTCAAAACCGGCTACCAGAGCTCTACCTGATGTTGGTTTCAGAAGAGTTGTAAGTATCATCATTGTGGTACTTTTTCCGGCTCCATTTGGGCCAAGAAATCCAAAGATCTCTCCTTCTTCTACATTGAATGAAATGTCATCCACAGCGTTAAATTTGCCAAAATTTTTTGTGAGTGATTCAATTTCTATGGTATTCAACAGTGAAAGACCTTTTAGGAATTATAAATTGCTAACACTTTGTGATACTAAAATACAAAGGATAAAAATGAAATAAAGATGTAGGATTTGTTTTATTCACGATTTTTGTATTCGTCTTTCGTTGATCGGAGTTTTAGTTTTTCACCAACGCCCCATATTTCTGACTTTGAAAGAATTTTTGAACCTATCAAACCATCTGATATTTCTATGGATTCAAGCTCATTTGTATCTGGATTTCGATGAAGGTGCTTTACCTTTCCAATTTTATGACCATCAATGTCAACAACATCAATACTTGTCCTTACTGGAGGAGTGCTAAGTAACAATGTCTCTTCAGTAAATCTATCAATGAAGGTTTCTGGTAAAAAATATTCTTTACGAAATCCTTGACGAATTGTTACGCCAGAAACTACTAACGTTTCTTGATTGATGTGTATGTGTTTTACTTTTCCGTATTGGATTCCTTCTCTGTCTAAAACCTTTTTTCCCGTAAATGAGTCTGCAGTAGCTAGGTTTGCTGTCATTCCTTCTAGTTTAGTTGACATGGTATGGAATTGTGAGGTTTGCTTATGTTAACAGATATTAGAAATTTCTATCAATGAGGTTAAATTACTTGACAATTGATTTGGATCATGGCTAAAAATAATGAGGTTTTCAAAGCTGTTTTAATTACAAAGGGTAGAAAAACTGGGAAAACTCATTCCGTATGTTTACGTGCAGTAATGTTTGATGATAAATTTTATTTTTCAAGACATCTGCCTGATGGGGATTGGTTTCAAAATGCATTAGCAAATCCGGATGTTATAGTTGAATTTGATGACAAAAAAATTTCAGGAATAGCATCTTTAATTACTAACGAGCAGTTGGCAACAAAAGTTTCACAGCTTAAATATCCTGATGAAGAACGTGCCAATGAAAAAAGAGTTGTTCTACAAGTTACACAATGTGAACAATAGTAGTAACACCGCGTCTATCTATTTCCGTCCCATTGTTCATTTCAATAACTGTGACAGTAAATGAAATGACGTCACGTTGTTTGCAATCTTCAACATGTAATTTTAAATGAATGTCCATAAGATCAAATTCTTCCAATGGGAGATTTGTTTCATCAAAAAATGCTTTTCCTGTTGACTCGATCCTGAAACGGTTATCTTGGTAATGAAATCCAAGTTTTGTTTTCCTTCCTTCTCTTCCAGCAGATTTTACATTAACATCGATGATTCCTGGTTTAGTCATAGTAAAACTTGATTTTTGATTGATGAAAACTCCAATTTGAAATGGTTTTCCGGCAGTTGATTCAGCCATCTTTTGTACTCCATCATTCATAACTACGTCAACGCCTTTGATTGATTGCGCAACTTTAGCAATCCAATCATTTGTTCTTTCAATTGTAGATGTAATTCCAGACCGTCTTTTTTTATCTTCATCTGGTGGAAGCTTATAATAATCAACCCATTCAAAATAATCGTTTGAAATATCTTTTATGAATTCTATACATGTAACTTTGTAATCTTCCACACTGCTAGCCCTTTCTGAACTTTCGTCGCTACGTAAGCTATCAAAATCCATTGGTAATGCCATTAACATTCACTGTTATGAACATGTAAAAAAACCAATCCCAATTTTTGTCTAGATCAACGAGGAATCAATGAATATAACGGTACGTGGATTTACATCAATTAATGAATTTCAGAACAATTACATTAGATCTTCAAAATCAACTAAAAACAAATCTGCCACAAATTAGATTACTTTTAAAAAGAAATCCAGCAATGTGCTATACAAAAATCACTGAAATTGGTTTCGCTGTAGGAAAAAAATACAATATAAAACTCATAGTAAATTTCCCACACCAGGGAAAAATAAATGACTTTGACTCCTATGGGAAGCAGGATCTTAGTATAATTGTTGATCAGACAAAGACAAATTTTCCAATAGAACGTAATGTCATAAAATCCAAGGCAAAAGAGATTTTTGGTGACATTAAAGTCAATGATGCCTACATGTATGAAGGTAAAGAAGGAGTCAAGGTTTTTTTTGAAAATGGTAGAATTGACATATTACCACATTCCCTACACGTATGGTGTAAATTTTCGGAACAAGTTTTGGATTTTTGTGATTGGTTGTTTGTTAATGTTTATCAATTGAAATCTGAGTGAATCCTAATTTTGTTCTAAATTATCTAGAATTTCAGTAGCATTTCTATTTTGAGGATCAACTTCAAGAATTTTATTACAACATTCTTTAACTGATTTGTATTCCTTCAGATAAAGATGCACGTTTGCTTTTAGTAGAAGAGCTTCTGTATCAAATTCACCAATGGCTAATGTTTTATCAAAATAATACAATGCATTTTTTGCGTCGTCTAAGATGTAGTAAATGCTACCCATAATGAAAAAAAAGTCTGGATCGTTAGAATATTTTTCTTCTATGCTATAACCAAATTCTAATGCTTCCTTATACTCTCCATCTCTGAGTAATTTTTTTAGACGGCGTTTTGGATAACTAAATAAACCAACCAAATATCTCACTCAGTTAATTTATGATTTATGCAATTCTCATTATGCCGTTTTCAATTAACCATTGAATTGCATTTACAAATTCTTTGTATTCAACATGCATTACAATGATAGGTTAATTTTGAATATAATAAGCTACAGCGTAATAAATTGGTTTTACTTTCTCGATTTATAGTGTTTGTGAAGTTTGTAGACAAATGCGGTTGGGGCTACAATATACATTCCCAAGTTTAGTGCTATTACTGAAATGCCAAATGCTAACACTTCAGTTTCTGAACCATTATCAGCTAATGTCATTATTGATAATGAAGAAATCATTGGAGTGATGAACAGTTTTATTGCTTCTTTAAAGACTGGATTTTGTCGTTCCCAATCAGCAATGGTTGGAGAAAATGAATAATAGAATTGGTTGAATAAATTCATAAATGAAGTTCCAGAAGAGGTGCTAAGAATTGTGTTATCTCTAATTTCTCTAAGGAGTTGTACTTGTGGTGCTAATTCTGAACCATAAGTTGCTGTAGCAATTAAACAGCCACCGCCATTTCCTTGTTCTTCAACAACACACAAACCATTTTTCAAAACAGTTCCTGGGCTACAGGTTGGTTTTGGTATAGGTGTTAGCGTAGGTGTTGGCGTAGGTGTTGGCGTAGGTGTTGGCGTAGGTGTTGGCGTAGAAAAACTAGCAATCGGAATGTCAATTTGCAAGTAATCAAGTTCTTCAATAGGCGCTACTATGGTTTTTGGGCTTGTGCCAAAAATCCAAATTACATAGTGAGCAGTTCCAGGATTCTCTTTTACAATTGTCTTGGTATGGACGAATCCAGATGGAGCATAGAGAAATTTTTTTCCTTCCTCTTGTGCAAGTGACCTAATTGGAGGTAGAGTAAAGTTATCATCAACTACTAAAATATCATATTGAACTTGATCTTCAAATTGTACGTCAGCAAAATTCCTTTTGAAGCCAATAAACCACTCAATTTCACATCCTGTTTCTGGGTTTGGCGGGCCATATTTTACATCCATAATGTAGAGAAAGTCGGCTGTGGACTTTTTTACATCTACCAATTCATAATTCTGAATACAGCCTTCCAAACCTACTCCTGGTAAAAATGGCTTCACATTAGCAAAGGGATTAACTAATACATTTTCTTTATAATCCAGTAATTCAAATTCATATTCTGTTGGAGGGATTCCTGTAGCAACATGAACATATGTAAAAGCTTTAATGGGAAAAGGAAAACCATCTAAAACCCAAACTTTACTATCTTGTCCACCTGTTCTCCAAGAGATAAGGGCTGTATCAACATTTTTCATTGCAGGGACTGTGATGGTTTGCATTTCTGTTGGAATAATTTGTTGACCGCCAATGTTTGCAATTTTTCCCCATGATGGTTTATTGAATTCTTTTGGTTTATCAGCATTAGCAAAGGCAGACAGCCAAATTATTGAAGATTTGTAGGCACTCCGATATGGACCTATATCTTTACTTCCACCAGTTGGCTCAGGAGCAATTTTTCCCAATTCCATATTTCCAGGGATAACAAATGGACCATCATAGACTACGACCTGTACAAGCCATTTTGTTTCAGTTTCAACTTTGATATCACCTTCGAACCAGATATCCATTTGAAATTTAGTACAATCCTTGTAGTAAACATAGCAAAGATCATACGAAAAAAAATCTCCTTTCTTTAATCCTTCACCAACCCACCAGCTTCCTGGATTATCTTTTATGCCGGCAGTTAAGACCTCAGTTGGAGCATCAGCAAATGAATTTTGCAATTGGATAGATCCTAAAATTAAAATTACAAAAAGAGTTAGAATGACTAATAAAGTCTTCAAGTAATATTAATGGCCAATTTCCTTGTTTAAAGGTTATTCAAATAAGCAAATATAGAGCTAAAATTCATTGCCTTTTGTAAAAATGTGCGAATGTTCCAACGTTCACCTGTATGAAGTCGAATTCAAGATGGATGGAATGATTGTGGTTCCTACTCACAAAAATTGTGGGGTAGGACTCAACGAAAAGCAAGCAGAAAAGTTTCAGAAAGACCTTGTGAAAACTTGGGGTTTCGAGCAGGAAGAAGAATAACTGAAATCATAAAAATAAAAGATTAGAATAGTTTCTTATAATTGTGAAACTGCTTCTTTGCAGACTTTACAGTCACAGGTACAATCGGCACTACAAATACAAGCACTTTGCATTTCACAATCACATTTGTATTCAGGATCACCAGTATCTGCTTCGCAGCCACATGCTTGATCTACCATAGCACGATTATCATTGGCATAGTTTTAAAAGTTTAGCGTTTTTCTATGAATAGAATAATCATGTAGCGCTAAGCGTTAAAAGTTCGTTAGCAGTTTTTTGCAATATCTCAGACTGTCGTTCTATTTTTGTAGGCTCACGTTCAATATCAAAGGCTACTTTCAAAACATGAATTAATTCGGGTTTTTGATGTAAAATTCCTTTAATTTTGATCAAAATATTCCTATTAATATAACCCAAATAAAAATAACAATCAGTAAGAAGTGAATTTTTCACGAGATAATCATGCTTTCGTTGAATTATTTTTGAATGACCGTTAGATTCTACCATATCAGAAAAGCCCATAGTGGATTTACACATTCTAGAAAGTAATGATGGTGTGACTCTTTCAATTCCTATACAATCATTTACAATAGAAAAGGTTTCATTAATACGATTTTTTTCAAATTTTCTGATATGCTCTAACATATGAGTTGGGCTAGGTCGTTGATAGTTAAATCCACAAAGTGCATCTGAAATATAATATGCTCCACACTTTAACCATGATGAAGCAAAAACATCAGAGTTTTTTATCCCTGACTTACTTTTTGCTACACAAAAAAGTGCATCAATTAAACAACTTTTAATGTAATCCTTGAAGATTTCTTTTTTCTTTTCTTTAATTTTGGATAATAACATTCTAAGTTCCCATTGTTCGTCTAAAATTATCTGCATTTTTTCATATTGGATAAGCACATTTGATCTGGATTCCTTTAATGCTCCATGATGTAACTTGACAACTTGATCTTCAAACTCAATTAGAGAATCATCCTGTGTCTTATTGTCAAATACGGTTATGTGGTATTCACAGCAATCATAGCTTTTTCCTTCATTCTTACATCCCCCCAATCCAGCTGGAAAATTTGTTAATGAAGAGTATTCCAAGAATTTTTTTGCGTCCATAAAAAAATAAATTTTAATTTTCTAAAAAACTGTTCAACTTAATTATTTTTACCAAAGAATGTAATGTCTAAACATTGCTTTACTTTGTTAGAAAAACTGCCAATTTACTGGGATTGTATATAAAGAACTCTAGAAACCTGTTTGATGCGGCAACTAGTGGTTAACAGTTTGTATTGAATTCAATTTTGATAATCACATCTTTGCTTAAGTAATATCATGCTGTATCATATCCCATGAATTCTGACCAATTGCTCCAAAGAATAATGGACTCTAACGTAAACATTAGACACAGCATAGTTGCTGATTTGGATGGTAATGTAAAAGCCGTTAATCACCGTGAAGGGGTCACCAACTATCTATCTGAAGATGAAACTGCGGCTTCACTCAAAAGAGCAGCTCGTGCATGGAAAGCAAGAAAGGCCTTGAAACCAAAGCTTGGAGATGGAAAATATGCAGTGGCCG
>JACZSC010000092.1 GCA_022574415.1 Nitrososphaerota archaeon
TTTATCGTTTTTCTTCATTTCAACTAGTTCATGACCACTTCGTGACACCCATTTTAAAATGTCATCTTCAGCTGCTGGATCATCTGCCAGGACTATCAATACATCTCCTGTTTGCATTCTTTCTACTGCAACTTTTGTTCTGAATACTGGTTCAGGACAAAACAATCCAGTGCAATCTAAGTTTATTTTAGTTTCTGGAATTTCAAGCCACCTAATTTTTTTCTTGATTTATCATATTAAAAGCTATTTGAGTTTAACTGTGAGAGTAGAATAAGCTAACTAACTTTTTTTATAGAATCTAAAATTCAAAACTAATCTTCAGTCAAAACTTTCCGGAGGTTGAGCCAAGGCTCCAGGTGTTCTTTCTGATGTTTGCAGACAGGAACATGAGTGTACTTTTTATCAATAAATGAGAGATCCAGAATGTCAATGGTCTTGTGATCACATCTCGTGGAAGGAACACTGTCATTCATGATTATCCAAATCTCCTGAAGATAATCTTTGCAATCTTGACAGACATAGAGAAGGAGGTTTTTACCTTCCCATTTTTTCTCGATAATATCTACATGATCGCCATGATTGCAGTACACAGAAATTCTATCCACTTTATTCCTAAACACTACATCTAAGAACTATTTTAAGGAATTACGATTGTTCTCTTTGAATGCATCTTGGCACGCTCTTAATATTTGGAAAAGAAACAACAGTGTGCATTCATTACATCCAAACAACTCACATTGTATAAGCCTAGATGTATGCTTCGTTCTATTTTTGCATGGACATTCTCTATGAATTAATCCCATAGTAAACTGTGGAGTTGCCATCTTATCATGTTTTAGAATTTTTAGGATTAGATTCACAAAATGTTGTTAGGGCTTAATTACGTAAGTGAGAAAATTACAAGCCCTGCAGTTACCAAAAGAACTATGACTATCATTGTGTTTCTGGTACTGTCTAGAAGTTCACCGAACATTATACTATCATAACTTTAGTATGAATTAAGAATTTTCATTCTAAAACTGATTTCATATTCTCATATTGTTTTTTTGTAATCTCGCCTTTAGCAAAACGTTTTTTGAGAATAATTAGAGGGTCATCATCATCTGATGATGAAGTCTTTTTTTCTTTATTCAAAGTTAATCAAACATTTTTAGAATTTCATGCCCACTTTACCACATTTTTCACATTTGTGGTTATCACAAGCTATAGTCGTCAACGGTGTATTACCTTCAATAGTTATGATGTTATTTGCTCCACACGCTTTACAAACAGTTGGATAAGCCATCATAAAAATAATCAACAGATTGAATAATTTAGTGATTATTAAAACTAAATTTTGAAAAAGTAAACGAGGTAAACGAAACCAAGACAATATTAGGAAAAATCATGTAGTTTTAGGCATGGCAAAATTAGCCGTGATTAGATGTGATTTACAGTGTCAAAAATAACAGTAAATGGTCTAAAAGGACAGATAATTTTCAGCATTAACAACTTTCTAAAGATATGTCTTGAGACATATCTTTAGGTTGTTGGCGTGCAAACCAATTGTACATTTTTGATTCTTCTTACAAAAAAAGGTTATGTAATCACAACTATTCAAGATAGGAATTAAGAATTTTCAAACTGTGGTTAAAGGTTTAAAGCAATTAGATTGCATTATAAGGTGTCTAAGTGAATCACAGAGTCTATGCTGTTTTAATCTGTGGTTCATTCAGGCAACTAAGTGAAGATTTTAAAGGCGACCTCACTTAGATTTTAGAATTTTCAGGATTATCAGTTCGTATCAAATGTTAATCCATGAATTAATCTAGGATTTTTTTGGATTAACTTTTTATTGATAATTTTTGTCTCTCGTCTCTCTGACTTTTTCCACAATCTCCTCTACGTTAACATTCAACTTTGTACTAACCAATATCAATCCTGCCTTTCCTACTGGAATGGTAATACGATAAACCTTTCCGTATTTTGCCATTGCATAAATGGGCTCACCAATCTTTAGCCCAGCTTTTTTTCTGGAAGCCCATCTGTATTCTGCCTGGACTAGAGAATTTTCAGTTTCCTCAGATGTAAGATAGGGAGTTAGTCCTTCACGCGTCTTGTGATGAAATTCTCCTTCATCATAGATTGCCGTAAATATTATTTTGTCATCAATCTTTAGGACTTCATTACAAAATTGTTCTCTATCCAATATTTGTAATTGGATATTATTGGTAATTAACACTTCATAACGAATGTCGTTAACAGTTCGTATCAGATGTTAAATCCGCGAGATCTTCAAGGCTTTTTCTTTCAATTTTCTGTGACGGGGAGCTACTCTTAGTCTCACACCACAGCATGGACACCAAGTTCCATTCCATTCTATGAATATATCGCAACTATTGCATCGTTTTTGACCTTTTACGTATCTACTTCCTCCAGGTGGTGGTTTGAGAGCCTTATACCTATGACATACCCCTTTACAACTCATTTTGGTGCCTGACAATTATCAATAGGAATCTAACTGAAAAACTTGTTGTTCACTTTCTTAAGACACTTTATTCCCAGTCAATGTTTTTCATAACAACCATTAACAGTTCGTATCAAATGTAAATAAAAAAAATAAGCTACAATTTCTAAATGTCGTCAAACAGTCTGTGTCGGAGCCTGTTCATCATATCCTTGCTTTTTGTGAACAGAATCAATAACTGACCTTGTAAATCTATCAAACTCTTCGTTTTTCATAGAATCAATGACTTCATCTACAGTCTTTTTCATGTCGATTTCTTTGCATTTACGATCAGCCTCAGAACAATAATACCCAATGTAACTTTGGATGTAATCATATTCTGGACCATCAATCCCAATCTCTAGCCTTCTTCTACTTAGTCTTTCTCTCCAAGTTTCACTCACGAGTATCACCTTTACTATCTTCTAGTGGGATATAAAGAAAAAGCAGAATGATAATCAAAGAAAATTATACCCGAGTATTTTGATTATAATAGAATCTATTACGAAAAGTGTTATCAATACTCGTTAACAGTTCGTATCAAGTGTGAAAAACAAATTTGAGGGAATCTTTGATTTTGATCAATGATGAAGTGATTCATCATAAGGTTTTGTTCTTTCTAAAAGATCTGCAATCTCATTGTAAGATTTCCTGTGCCCATCATTAAGATGGATAATCAAACTAATAAAATCTGAACGTGCATTACAAATTGGGCAACTGACTTTTGGAGGTTTTTTAATACCTGATCTTTCAAGGATTTTTTTTTGGTTAATGCCAAAAAGAATATTCCATACTCTTTTATCATAATGATGATAAATAGTTCCTAAAGCACAGAACTGCCATTTTCGTTCAAAGATGCTATAATGACACAATGCCATTTTGCATTGAGAATCATTTGATTCTCGAAGAATTTCTGGGATTTCACCGTAAAGTGTAATTTCTTTTTGTTCCACATTTTTCTGACACATATCTGCTATTTTAAAGATAAAAAGACTAGGCAACAGTTCGTATCAAATGTTAATGCCTAGATGTCTAGTAACTTCAGACCTTGACACCTGTTTCGGATCGTTACCTCAGTTATACCAGCTGCCCGAGCTATAATCCTCTGCGAGCATTTCATTCCCATCCTAGTGTTTGAAATATACAGAGCTGATGCGGCCAGTCCCATCGGATCTTTTCCAGCTGAAATTTCATTTTGTTTGGCTTTTTTGAGAATCTTTACTGCATAGCGTTTTGTTTTTTCAGAAAGTTCAGCCTTGCTAGCAATTCTAGCAACACACTGTACTGAATCCACCACTGGTATCTTAAGACCTAGTTCCTTTACCAACATCCTGTAGGAGAAGGCCAGATCTTTTCTTTTAATGTTAATTGCTGCTGTAATATCGTTCAAAGTTCTTGGAGTCTCTGTGTCACGACAAGCCGCATCAATGATGCTGCTATTACTGCTATGATTGATCTGCCTCTAATCAGTTTTTTATCCAATGCTTTTCTGTAAATGTATGCAGCCTTTTCTATTACAGCATCAGATAAGGCAAGCTTGTCCTTCATTTTGCCAAGCTCGATAAATGCATGTCTCATGTTTCTATCAGCAGAATCATGAACCTGGCTTCTACTATCCCATACTCTAAGACGCTTGAGAGTCTTTTTCATAGAATATGAGAGAGGTTTTCCCACAGAATCTCTGTTTATGGGATTGATTACAGTAGCTAGACCGTGATCATGCATAGTTAGGGATGTGCCAACACCAGTTCTAGATTTATTGGTTTTATCATCCGTAAAAGAACGCCACTCAGGACCAGAATCTACTAAACGTTCAGATATCACATAACCACATCTTCCACAAATCAATTCGGCAATCTCCATATCAGTGATTATGGTATTTTTTCCACACCTTGGACATCTTTGCTTACTTGCGATTTGTTGAGCCATAGCTGTTACACATAGAATACACTTACGGTCATTTCCGATAAATAGTGTCGGACTGCGTTCATGTTACATTCTTAGAATGGTAATTAGTCATGTTTGGTTTTCAGTTACTTTATTACCATAAAGTAGAGATGAAATCAACATGGAAATTCTCAATGATGAAATTCACTTGTGGCTTCAAAGTGCGAGATTTGTTAAAGCAAAGCCTGGCGTGTATGTACTTTTTGATAAAAACAAAGATGTAATTTACATTGGAGAAAGCGAAAATCTTCAGAATCAATTTGCAAAGTATGTTGACACTAACTTTGAAAATGATACTTGTAAACAAAAAACCCATACTTATCAAAGAGAGTTTGTCGAAAATCCAAAAGAACGAAAAAGACAGCTTTTAGAAGACTATAAGGAAAAACATAGCAAACTTCCTGTTTGTAATGATGATACAGATTGAAAACTTATCTAAGATTCGAAGAGTTTTCTGCTAGTCGGTAGTTAAACAAAATTTACAGCATCTTTCTAAATAGGATCAAGTTTAGGATTAGTTGTTATGACAACAGGATACTGTGTAAAATGCAGAACTAAAAGAGAAATAAAGAATCCA
>JACZSC010000093.1 GCA_022574415.1 Nitrososphaerota archaeon
AACATTGCCAAAAAATTTGGAATAAGCAAAATGATAATTGGAATGACTGTTGTGGCATATGGAACATCTACTCCAGAATTAGCTGCAAGTATAGCAGCGGCTAGAGACCATGGTGAAATGATTCTAGGTAATGTTATTGGAAGTAATATCGCAAATGTTGGAATGGTGATTGGCATTGCTGCTATTCTTACACCATTAATTGTCAGTAAAACAACAATACGAAAAGAAGTACCAATAATGCTTGGTGTTTCACTTTTACTAGTTGCATTATCAATTGACGGCGAAATATCTCAATATGATGGCATTTTGTTAATTGGCTCATTAATTATTTTTACAATTTTTATTTACAAGGGTGCTACGAAACAAAGAATTGAAAAGACAGATGAAGACATTTCTAAAAAAAATGTTTATGGTAAATCCATTGGGTTAATTGCCATTGGAATTGCGCTATTGTATGTTGGCGCTATATTGACTGTTGACAATGCAGTAATATTAGCACAATCATTTGGCATTTCTGAGAGAATCATTGGATTAACAGTTATAGCAATTGGGACCTCACTCCCTGAATTAATAACTTCGGTAATAGCAATTCGAAAAGGCCACACTGATATTGGAATTGGAACCATCATTGGTAGTAACATATACAATATTTTGATGATTATGGGAGTTGGTGCTACAATTGCTGGTGTTGCAGTGGTATCTGAAGTTTTCATTGATTATGCTGTAATGATTGGATTTAGCCTTGTTCTATTGATAGCAATGAAAACGGGTCTTATTGCGCGGCCAATTGGAATTGGCCTAGCTGCGGCATACTTGATTTATCTTGCAGCAACATTCTTCTTTTAGGCACAAAATAATCGCTAAATTGGTATTATTTTAATTTCATCCACTCTTAAACTAGGACAAATTGATGGTAATGACGCCCATTGCAAAACATTTCTAGAATCATTTCCTATGGCAGAAATTTTTTCCAAAAGAGTTTTGAGATTATGGATTATTCTAACAGACTTGCCAGGATTTTTAATTTCTCCATCTTCAATAATTCTGATGCCACTTCTAGCTGTACAAGAAAAATCTCCATTGATAGGATTTACAGCATAGGTATACCATAATCTGCCTATCACAATCCCTTTCTTGGTATCACTGATCATTTCTTCCGGAGTAGAATCCCCATTTTTGATCCTAAGATTATGTGGTGATGATGTAGGAATTGGTTCCGCATCGCGACCCATGGGTGAGCCCGGTCTTGACGCATTACCTGATGACTCCTTCCCTTCTTTAAACGCATTATACAAATCTGAATAAACATTTTTGAAAACACCATCTTCAATCAAAGGTGTAATTTTTGTTGGAGTTCCTTCGTCGTCAAAGCTTTTAGTTCCAATTCCTTCCGGTGCATGAGGATCGTCTAACAAATCAAAATTTTTGGCTGAAATAACTTGGCCAATTTTTTCAGAAAAGCAGCTTCTTTTTTCAGTATATGTTTTGAGATTAAAATTCGCTGAAAGAACAAAAGCTAAAATCTCTCCGACTGAATATGGTTCAAAAATTACTGAGCAAGTTTCAAACTCACAATGCTGCGGATTAATGGATTTGATACACATTTCCACAGAATCTTTTCCAATTTGGGTCGGTGTAAAATTTTGTAATGTCCTACAACTAGCATGTCCAATACCACTCACTGGGATAGTTCCAACATTGGAATCAGCATTTATGATTCCTGCAATGTAAGTTGCTTCATCATTGCATCTTAAGCCATTAGTGTTTGCTATTGTAAAATCTTCTGCAACAATATTTAATGAACCTGAAATCGAATCAATTTTTGGATTGAGAGCAGAATCAATCATAGTTTGAGCTATGTCTGATGCCTCAATACCTGTGATTTCTGAAAGTTTCTTATCAAAAACCCCATCAAGTGCTATTTTTTGCTTCGAGTTCTGTGCCAAAGATCTCCAAAACGGCTTTGGTTTGGTAATATTGGATAATTCTAAAGCTTGATCAATAGTCTTTTTGTAATTTTCAACAATAGATGTTTGTGCAGAAGAAATTTTTCCCCCATGAATAATTCTTATCCCAATTGATTGTTCTACATTTTCTTTTGTTTCAGCTATTTGTGAATCTGTGATTCTTACAGTAATGATTTTTCTTTTTACAGTCACTGCTTCGCATTCATCAATTCCTTTGACTTTTGCATAATCAATAGCCCTTTCACAGGCTGACAATTAATTTCGCCTAGGATTTTGATAATTAAATTTGTTGATTTTAATTAGATCAAAATAGGAACCAAACATGGATTCATCCTCTAAATCATCTAATGGCTCACTTGTTTTAGATTCACTTTCAAATTTTTTCAGAATTTTATAATTTGTATTTCGTTCTGCAGGAACTCTTCCGACTTCTCTAACTAGTCTTCTAATTGTTTTTGGTTTTATTAGTTGACCATTTTGAGCTCCCGCTGATGTTGATATGCTTTCGTTAATCAGTGTCCCACCAAAGTCATTTGCACCCCACATTAACAGTAACTGAGACATTTTTTGGCCTTCTTTTACCCAGGACATTTGAATATTATCAATAGAATTGTTAAGAATTATTCTTGCTATAGCATGCGTTAATAGAACATCTCTGGAACTACTACCATTTCTAATTCCTTGATGAAGTTTATTTTTGTACATTGGAGCTTCACTAGCAATAAAGTTAAGTGGCACAAATTCTGTGAACCCTCCAGTTTGTTTTTGAATTTCACGCAATTTGCAAATATGCATGACTCTGTCTTCTGGCGTCTCTATGTGGCCATACATCATTGTTGAAGTAGTGTTAATTCCTAGTTTATGAGCTGTTGAAATCACCTCTATCCAATCACTAACGCTAATTCTTCCTGGAGAAATTTTGTCTCTCATTTTTTGATTCAAAATCTCTGCAGCAGTTCCAGGAAGTGTATTGACACCTGCTTCCTTCAGTCTGATTAAATATTCTCTAATTGATATTCCTAATAATGAGGAGGCATACAGAACTTCCTCAGGAGAAAATCCATGTATGTGGATGTCTGGAATTTCTGCCTTAATGGCTCTACAAACATCTTCGTATAGATGTCCATCCATATCTGGTGGTAAGCCAGCTTGAATACAGACTTCAGTTGCTCCAAAACTGTATGCTTCTTTTGCCCTCCTGACAATTTCTTCTATTGGTAAAAAATATCCTTCTTCTTCTCTAAAATCCCTACTAAATGCACAAAACCCACATTGCTTGATACAGACGTTTGTAAAATTGATATTTCGATTTACAACATAAGTCACCACATCCCCTACTCTTCTTTTTCTAAGCTCATCTGCCACCATCCCAACTAAATGAAAGTCTATGCCTTCAGCATAGTATAACCTAGATGCCTCCTTTTCAGAAATTTCTTTTTCTGCCAAAGCACGATCTAAAGTACTTGCAATTAAAGGATCGGCATTTTTCAACAAATCATCCAATCTTTTAATTTGTAGTGTCATCGCCAATAATCCTCTTTAACGAAACCTTGTTCAGTTTTCATGTAAGAGATTTTTTCTTTGAGCTGTGTATTTAAAAATGAAAAAAATTCTGGATATACCGGAAACCTACATTCTAAATTAAAACCAGCATTATTGGTATGCTGCTCAATATTATTAATTTCAGGCCATTGAAATTCAGGATTTACGTAATCAGGTGTAAGTGGTGAAATTCCGCCCCAATCATTAATTCCAATTGTTAAAAAACTCTGATATGAATTAGGAGACAAATTAGGAGGAATCTGGATATTCATTTTGGGCATAATTATTCTTGTTAACGCAACAACAATTTTGAAGTAATTTTCTTGTGCTGATGGAAAATTTTTCATCTTAGTATCGAGTTTTGGTTGAAAGTTTTGTAATATGATTTCCTGAATATTTGAGAATCTTTCATTAAGATTTTTTATAGCAAAAATAGATTCAATTACCTCGATGGGAGTTTCACCGATCCCTATGAGTAATCCAGTAGTCATTGGAATTCCTAACTCCCCTGCATCCTGAAGCACATGTAATCGATTTTGTGGTTTTTTACTTGAAGCCAAATGGTGAGGCATTCCTTTCTGTGTAAGACGCTCACTCACGTTTTCCAACATGAGACCCATACTAGGATTAGTTTTTTGCAATTCTCTCATTTCTGACTTTGTTAAATTACCTGCATTTGTGTGAGGGAAAAGATCTTTTGAGATGGCCATCTCTGATGCATAAACCAGGTATTCAACAGTGCTAGAGAAACCATTTTCTTTAAGCCATTTTTTTGCCTCATCATACTTTTGTTCTGGCCTCTCTCCAGTGACAAATAATGCTTCAACACAGTTGAACTTTTTTGCGAGTGTAAGCAATTCTAGAATATTGTTTTTTGACATCAATGATAATTTTGATTCATTTGGCTCAGCTTTGTACGTACAATAAGAACATGTATCTTTACACAAATTAATTAAATTAAAAAATACTTTTTTTGAAAAACTAACAGTTTTACTTTTATGTTGCTCTCTGAGACTTTGAGCAGTTTGAAAAAGTTCGCGAGGATCTTTTTCAGATTTTTCAAAAATTTCAAAAGCATCTTGAAGTGAAATATCTTTTCCATCTAAAATTCGGTTTAATGGTTCACTAGTTAGGACAAGTTCGCTCAACAATGAGAATCTTGAAAGCGAGTATTTATTCTTGTATCAAATCTAATTGGAATTAGGTCTTTCTTCTAAAAGCAAAACAAAATTAGTAGTTCTACCGTCTCTTAAAATCTCCAAAACCATTTCATCCCCAACTGATTTTTCTCGTTGTAAATGAATCAAAATGTCATCAATCTGTCTTACTTCTTTTCCATCAACTGATAAAATTATGTCACCTCCTATTGGATAATTAATACCATCAATTTCTTTAGTTTCTGTGGAACCATGTAGACCAGCCTTAGATGCTGGACTATCCTCTACTACTATTATAACAAGAAATCCTTTCGCATCAGTGAGATTTAGAATGT
>JACZSC010000094.1 GCA_022574415.1 Nitrososphaerota archaeon
GTTCCATCAAAACTTGTGACAGCTGATTTTAGCTTTATCTCTAGACCCCGTTGTTCTAGCTTTCTTTCAGCAAATTTAGCTAAGGTTTCACCGAAACCGGGTAGAATGTTTGGTAGAGCCTCTAGTACCATAACACGGAGATCTTTTCTGTGAATGTTTGGATAATATTTTACAACATCTAACAGTAAGTCTAATAATTCTCCAGCAGTTTCAATTCCTGCAAATCCTGCGCCAACTATTACAAATGTGAGAAGACTTTTTCTTAATATTGGGTTGGTTTCATTTTCAGCCTGTTCCAACATGTCTATCGTTCTGTTTCGTAACATCACTGCGTCGTTCAGCGTCTTCATCGTATACGCATGCAGTTCTACATCACTCATTCCAAAGAAGTTAGTTTGGCTTCCTAGAGCAAGAATCAGATAATCATAGTGGATTGATATTCCTCTTTTTTCTGTAGTTCCCCAAAGAGTTATGATCTTTCCATATTGATCAATATTCTTTACTCTACCTTCATAGAATGTTGCTCGATCTAAAATGGTTCTGATCGATGTTATTGCATGTCTTGTTTCGATCATTCCTGATGCTACTTGTGGAAGTAATGGTGTGAATAACAGAAAATTATCTTCATTCACTAGAACTATTTCAATGGAATAATCATTTCGGAACAAAGCTTCGAGTTTCCTAGCACATTCTATTCCAGCAAAACCCCCTCCAAGTATTACAATTCTTTTCTTAGCTCTGGCCATTTAGCTTGACTCAACTTTGGACGTGATATATGTGATTTCAAACATAAAAAACACTCGAAAAAATTAATGGAAGCTAATTAGGACTATCTAATTTAGAATGATTTAAAAGAATTTTTTTCGTTATACACAACATGAAGATAGATTCATGTAGAAAGTGTGGACAGGAACTCAAGGTTTCTCGTTCATGTACTGTATGTAATGAACCAATAGAGTTTCAGTGTAACGATTGTAAAATAGTTACTGAGGAACAACTCCATCAGACCTGTGTACTGACTAGCTTCAACTACCATCTTCTAAAAGTAATTAATGCAACCGTGTAAAACTAATTCTAATGCATGAATTTAGTGCTGGATACATTAGATGTGTTCGTTGTAGTGGCAAACTTGAACTTGAAATTTTAAACCATTCTGGCGAGGTTAATGAAGGCTTTCTTTATTGTAACAAATGTAAACTGACATTTCCAATAATTTCTAAAATTCCAATTCTTGTGGATGACTTTATTTCGTACCTATCTAATAGAATAAAGCTTGGCGGTTCATTATACCTGAAAGCTAAACACCATTCCATGAAATCATTTTTAAAAAAATCATTGTCTAAAGTGAAAAAACCGGGTAACATTAATTTGGTCGAGGAGCGATGGGTTAGAATTTACCAGAACAGTACAAGATCTCAATTCTATAGTATAATCAGAAACAAGCTGGACAAACTACCAAAATCAAAACTTGCATTAGAGCATGGATGCTCCATTGGAACAATTTCTAGATTTATGGCAAGGCACAATGATATTACATTTGGAATTGATCGTTCCTTTAATGGTATTTTAGCTGCAAAGAAAATCAAAGCTGAAAATTTAGATTTTTTCGTAGCTGACTCCATAGGACATCCATTTGGAAACCAAAAATTTGGTTTGGTGGTTGCACTTAATCTGTTAGAATTGGTTGAACCAAAACAGCTCATTAGAACGGCTTCAAAACAAATCAGACAAGGCACATTCGTTCTGTCTGATCCTTATGATTATGATAGAGGGGAACGTTCTGTGAGAAATCAGGTAACCCCAGAAGACTTGCGCAAAGAATTGATAAGATATGGTTTTAGCTTGATCTCCGGTACAAAAAAACCCAGTTTTATTCCTTGGAAGCTTAACTTGAATCCTAGAACCAAGTTAAACTATTCTGTTGATCTAATTATTGGGGAAAAAACGTAAACATTTGATAGTAGGTGCATCCATCACTATACCATGGTAGGACCTAAGGATGGAGGTTTTGGCTTCGATCAATCCAAAAAATATTCATCTGTAGAAAATTTGGATAAAATTTGCGTCCAATGTCAAGCAGGCCAGCACAAAAAATGTCTTGCAAAGAACAATCAACAACCAAGTTGTGATTGTGAATACTGCATCATATATGGATGACTTTAGCTTTTCATTGCAGATTCAAGTTTTTGAAAGATTGCTTCTTGCTTATCCAGAAGCATGTTCATTTCCGGATATGACTCAGGCGAATTTTTTCTATACAGTTTGATAAATGCAGAATTTGATGAGAAAAACTCGCGTAGAATTGTGATAATTCCTTGCTGGTGAATGATTTTGTCCTTCAATTCTAATATGATCTTTTCAGAATCTTTAGACATCATTGAGCATCCCTCATTAATTCATGGAACTTTTGATAAATTCCATCTTGTCGTTGTAAAATTTTATTTAATTTTTCAGTTGGCTGTTCTTGATTACGATATTGTTTTAGAAAATTAGAAAGATACGTTCCAAAAAATTCCTTCAAACTCGAAATCATTTCCTCGTTTAGCTTTACTTGCTGTTCTAAGTGAGTGATTAACTCTTCTTTGCTCATCTATAGTTGTATTGATCTAATCCATTTTATAGTATCATGATGCCGTTGTATCTCTAGGATCTATTTTCAAAGACCTGTTAAAACATTCTAACGCCTCATCATATCTTCCAATACTTCTTAATGCAATGCCTTTATGATTCCAAAGATCTGCATTATTTTGATCTAGTAGTAAGGCTTGTTCGAAACAAGCTAAGGCTTCTTCAAATTTTACATCATCTAACAATTTTTTTCCCTTTTCTACCAGTACGTCAATATTACTCATAAAACATATACCACAAAATTAGTTTTAAAAGTTCAGGTTTTGGATTGAGATATGATTTATCTGAAAGGATTACTATATTATTAGATTAGGTATGAGTAAGATATGCAAAAGGTGTGGGGCAGAGTTTGAGGAAAACGGTTATCCCGTTTGTGATTACTGCCTGAAGATGTTAGATAATTACGAATAATATTCAAATCGTAATTGTGGTTAATTTCGCAAAATCAAGTGGGCGTTGACCGCTTAATTGCATCTCTTAGGTCGTTTCTGTGCATTTCAATTATTCCTCTAATTTCAAATGAATCTACATAACCACCTGCAGAAGCTCTGGTGGCCTTTAGTAAGTAGTGAAGAGCACCTTCCTCGATTTTTCCTACGTAATAACCATACAAAAAATCAAGTTCATTCTCACATTTCCAAACCTGTTTTGTTTTCAGAAAGGTCTGTTTAATTTCAATTGGAACCTCTTGAATCCTACGCTTGATGTATTCGTCTAATGATTTGCGAATAGAGAAATCTCTTAACACCAAGTTAATTTTATACGCCTACTATTTGATTTTTAGTTTTACCTTTAATCTTGTTTTTAATCAACATTTGATACTAACAGTTAACAAAATCTCTTATTTGATAAGAATCTATACAAGCTATGAAAATTCTGTTTCTAATTCCTTTTATGATTTTAATTTTGATTACAAGCACTCCATCTTTTGCTGTAGAACGATTTAGTGAAGACGCACTCACAAGCATCTTTACCCATGACGTCCAAATGGGCGAGTTAGTAATAATGTGGTTGGGGAATCATCAGAAGGGTTCGTTAGAAGGTCATGCTTCAGCAGGCTTTCTCTTAAGAACTAGCAACCATGCTATCGCAATAGATCCATCAAGCTTACTCTTAGACGATATTGATTCGCTGGATAGACTAGATACAATTTTCATAACTCATGATCATGGGGATCATTTTGATCCTGATACCACTATAGCAATGCAAACCAAAACTGACTCCTTTGTCATCGCAGATCCAACTTCAGCATCAATGCTGAGTGGTAAAATTCCTGAAGATAAGCTCATCCAAATCGAACCAAACGAGCAAATAACCATCTCTGAAATTACTGTTGATGCATTTGCAGCTGAACATCCAACCGAAACTCCATTGATCTATGTAATTGAGTTTGATGGATTTAGAATATTTCATGGCTCTGATTCTGGGTTTGTTGAGGATTTAAAAAACATTGAATCAAGAGTCCATGTAGCAATGGTTCCAACCGGAGACCCTTCCCCAACTGCATCACCACAAGTTGCATTTGAAATGACAAAAGCAATCAATCCATACGTCGTTATTCCAATGCATGGTAATCCTCAACAGATGCAAGAATTTTCTAATCTTGTAGAAGGCTCTGATCTGCAAACAACCGTTATAATTCCTTCACCCTTTGAGATAATAATTCCATCTGAGATTGTACCAGAATTTGGTTTACTTTCAGTTTTTGTGCTAAGTTCTGGGGTAGGGATAGCAATTTACCTTTTGAGGAACAAAAATTTCGTTTACAGTTGATACGAACTGAATAAAATTATCTGGTTGGTAATAAGGAGAAAATTTCATTAAATTCTATTAGATCCTTTTTTGGTTGCTTCACCACTCTTTATCATCCGCCAACGAAAGTAAACGAGAAGTGGAATGCCGACAATGATGGCCACGATGAGCAAGTACTGTTCAGTGTGATTCTCGAAAACACATTGTTGAATCTGACTGTAAAGTTCATAAAATTCTAAAAGCTGTGGATCACCATAACTATCTAAATTATTCTCATTGAGAAAACTAATTCTTTCTTGGATTTTGTTTTGTAGAGTTTCAAGATTTTCTTTATCTTGTGGTCTACACCAATAGCCTACTTGGAGGAATAATTTTCCCAGACTAAACACAAAAATTCTTTGTAGTTAGCTTACTTAATTTTTTATTTACATTTGATATGACTGTTGATGAGATTCTTTTTATATTTTGAAAGCTATTGGTATTACATGTGTACCGAGATCGAATATGCAATGATTCTAGAAATGTTACAAAAGAAGCAAAAAGAACAAAAAAAGTTTGAAAAACCA
>JACZSC010000095.1 GCA_022574415.1 Nitrososphaerota archaeon
CATCACCATTTATTTTCGAAGTTTGTCTCTCCCACCTTTTGCTATACGGAAAACATTCATGCCATTGTAATAATTGTCATAGAGATTATCAAGATTTTTTAGGTCTTGTTCGGTTTTAGAAATTTGCTGTTCAGCAGAATCTGGGTTGGCTTTAAGATATTGTAATTTTTTCTCTAGTTCTTGCTTAAGGTCATTAACAGTTCTTTCGTAATTTGATAATCCTCTGAATTCTGGACTGAGGATATGTTCTGGCTTGTATTGTGGAGTCTGATCTGCTGGAATTTGTACTTGACTTGAAATGTCTTTTTCTTCGTCTTGTGAAAGTAAAGGCACTGATGGGACTAGGCCTTTTTTACCTAACCAAAATTCTGGTTCTTCCATTTCTCGTCTAAATATCCGGTCTTGTCTATATCTATCAGAATACGACTCGGTGGGTTTGGGCGCTAAAACTAGTTTCGTTTCTTTCTTAGGTTCTTCAGGTTTTGCTTCTACCTTTGGTTTCTCTTTTGGTACTTCTAATTTAGTTTCTACTTTAGGTTTTACAGCCCTTGGTTTTTTTGATTCGGTTTCACCAAGCTCTGTTTCAAATTGTGATTCTTTGGCCTTTGATGCTTTAGCAGTTATTTTCTTTGATTTGTTTGTAGAACCCTTTGGCCTTTCGCTTTTCTTTTTTGGTTTTTTGGGGTCTCCAGGCAATATTGATTACCTAAATGTAGTCAAATTTTAAGTTTTGAGTCCGATCAGAGCAATAGAATAATTAGTTGTTACGGTAGTTTACTTCAGTATACAATGCTTACCTAGTTTATCTATGCAGTAGAACTTAGTAAACGAAATTTTTTCATGACAGATTTTTGATATAGATTATACGGATCCGTTCTAGCTTCACATTTTTTACAAATACAAATCTGAGAAACCCGTTCTAAATCACAACTATCACGAAATTCACACGTGGGACAGCCAGCTGGTCCACCACATACACCACATGTTAGTTCTTTAATTTCAGCACACTTTTCATGTTTAACACCAATGTCCTTTGCCCAAAACCCAATCTCATCTTTTTCAATTTTCTCATTGCATACTATACATTTACCAGGAAATTTCATAGTAATTTTTCGCCAGCTCACTTCAGTCTCTCAATCTCCTTTTCTATAATGTCATCAAAGGTTTCATCAAGTTCTAATTTTTTATTTTTTATCATAAACAAAATGTATGGAAAGTAAAATGTTGCAAAAGAACTTCTTGAAACGTGTAGTTTTTTTGCTAGAACTGTTGCCATATCCTTGATGCTCTTACCGTCCCAACGTAATCTGTTTAGTAAAGGCCAGGAGAGATTATACCGTGAATACCTAATTGGTATGTCTTTTTTGTATAACCCAAGCAAAATATTATCAAGATAACGCAAAAGTCTCCATTCCTGAGTCTTGAAAATTTTTCCATAAAGCATGTCGGCCTCTGATAAAACATCTAACATTCTTGCCGAGTCCTCTTTGGAGAGATTACTTGTAATTACACTAGAGTAAAACGCGTTGATTTTTTCTCTTGGATCTATTCCCATAGAGTATAGTACACTACGAGCTTCGTCAATTGAATTTGCTTTAAAGAATGCATTGACACCAGATTCTATATCAAGTGTTTCAAATGTTCGTTCACTTGGTGGATTAAATCCAGTAACAAGAGCTTGGGTACTATTTATCATGGAACGAATGTCACCACGTGATTCATCAATTATCTTGATCAGTGAACCAGGACTAAGCTTTGCACCTTCTTTTTTTAGAATATTTTCAAGATGTAATCTCAAAAGTCTTGGTGGAAGAGGTCTAAAGTAAATTATCTTAACAACTTTTTTAATGCTTTTCATTTTTGTTGATGTGTCAGAGTTAGCAGCTAGAACGATTGGTACTGTTGGCTCCTTGAGAATTTTGATTAATGCTTCTGCCCCACCAAAGTCTGCTCTTCCATGAATTCCATCTACCTCATCAACAAAAATCATAGGACTGCCAAGCACGCTGATGTTTCCTAGAACAGGACTAAGAACATCAGAAATTCTTGATTTGCTTCTAACATCACTTGCATTAAGACTAATAGAATCATATCCAAACTGCTTTCCTGCCAAGTTTGCAATAGTCGTTTTTCCGATTCCGGGAGGACCAACTAATAAAATTGGTTTTATTCCCTTTTTCCACTTTGTAAACCATTCAACAAGTGAGTTCCTTGCCTCCTCATTTCCAATCATTTCAGAAATGCTTTGAGGTCGATGTTTTTCAGACCACATCATCATACATCACTTTGGAAGTTTCTCTGAAAACTTGGACCACATGTTTGCTTTCTCAAGTTGGTTATACCAAAACTGGTTATAATGTTCTACAGTAAGGAACAAAAATTCCAAAAATTCACTATGTGAGAACCCATCTGGTAGTAATTGAAGTGCAAGTCGTGCGTCCTGAAGATACAAATTACTTTTTTCTAATGTTAATTCAAATCCCTTTTTCACATCATTAGCTAACAAGGAGTAGTAAAGTGGCCATGATGGAATCTTTACAAATCCATTTTTGATCGAGTCTTCAATTTCGTTTCCACAGCCAACTCCTTCTGCTGCTCGTGCCATACCAAGATAGAAAATTTCTCCCAATGGATTTTTTGCAAGAGCCATGTTTCTTCCGGCAGTTCCCATCACTGCTCGATATTTTTTGTAACACTGATTCATCTCCTCTTCTGTAATTTTAGTTGGTTTTTGTTTTAGCTTGATGTCAAGATACTGACCAATTCTAGCATCCTTAAATCCTTCCTCAAATTCTTTAAGAACTTCATCGCCACCCTTTGAGATCTTTTCACGCGCAAGCTTCAGAATGTATGGATTCATCAGCTTGTAATCATCTAAATAATCTAGGTCTTCATCCTTGTCTACAATTCTATCCATTGGCTCACTCAAATCTATGGCAATAATATGACCATCAACTAAATTTTGCTTCATCTCGGGATCATGGTTTCCATAAAATTCTGCCGCAGCATCATAAAGTGCGTTAAAAACAGGGAATGTCATCTTGACAAAATTAGAGTTCAATATTCGTAAAACACGATCCTGCAGTACTTCAATACTCTCTAGTTTAGACTTGATTGGGTCAATTTGTGAAGATTCTAGAATGATTTCAGTAGAATCAACCTCTTCAGCAAATGCCTGTTGCGTAGAGTTTGGAGAACTATCTGCTTTGATCTGTTTTAACAAATCAGCTGCAAATCTTTTTGCAAAATTTGGAAATTCTATTTCAGCTTCTTCTTTGTATTTGTTGAAAAGTTTGTAACCTTTCTTTTTAAAAAATGCTTGTTTAAGAATTTGTTTACCAGGTTTTGTACTCATCAATGCTTCTTTACTAACAACTGACTTGTCTTTTCCACTCACATGGCCAAAGTTTCCTTTTAGTTATTTATGCTTTCAATGATATCTACTTCACTTAAATTACGAAAAAATCGAATCAAAGTATGGAAGTAATTGAAATTTTACGCGAAGTTTCAAAACAAGTATATGAAAATGTAAAAAACTTGGCAGGAACTGATGACGCTGCAGGTGATTTTGGAAGAGGTGCGGGTGGAGACATTTCCAGAAATATTGATATCGTTGCGGAGAAAACTGTTCTAGATTATTTAAAAAAAATCAATTTTGATTGTGTCGTTTTAGGTGAAGAGTGTGGTAGAGTAGAATTATCAGATAATCCAAAAGGTTACATAATCATGGATGCGATTGATGGTTCTGCAAACTCTGTAAGAGGCATACCATTTTTCTGCTGTTCGCTGGCTTTTGCGACAGAAAACAAGCTCAGCTCCATAACTGATGCTGTTGTGACAAACCTATCAAATGGAGATTTGTATTGGTCAAAAGGAGAAGGAGCATACCTCAACGACGTAAAAATCCATGTCCAAACAAAAAAACCAGTTTACAGAATTGTCGGAGTAAATACTTCTGGTGCAAGTCCAGAGTTAATGAAAAAGTTACATCCTGTGTTTGAACGACATAATCATACCAGACATTTTGGAGCAAATGCTCTTGAGATGGCTTTCTTTGCACAAGGTTTGATAGATGTTTTCATTGATTTACGAGACAAAATTAGAGTACAGGACATTGCTGCTGGATACTTTTTGATCAAAGAGGCAGGTGGATTAGTCTTGGATGCAAATCAAAATCCTCTTGATTCTGATCTTGAATATGGAACAAGGTTATCATTCATTGCGGCTACAAATCAAGAAATCTTGGATGACGTAATGTCAAAAATAAATTAGTATGGCGCCCTCGGCGGGATTTGAACACGCGTCTCAGCCGTGACAGGGCCGAATTCTAGACCGGGCTATACTACAAGGGCGCAATGTTTCAAAAAGAATTTGGAAGTTTAAAGCTTTCTTAGATTTCAAAAAAACTTGTAAAAGACTAAATTATACACATCGACGAGTTTTGTGGGGGTCTGTGGCGCAGCCAGGTAGCGCACCGGCCTTTTAAGCCGGTTGTCGTGGGTCCGAATCCCACTAGACCCGCAACCTATATGCAGACAACAAGACCTTATTACAAATTAAATAACTCAATTAGAGCCAAAGAGCCGTGCCTTTCACTAAACCATTAATCAGCATCGAGAATGTGGTTGCATCACTACCATTGATCAAAGACTGGATCTCAAAGATATTACAAAGAAATTTCCTGATGTAGAATGGCATCCAGAACAGTTTCCAGGTGCTGTGTTTAGAAT
>JACZSC010000096.1 GCA_022574415.1 Nitrososphaerota archaeon
ATTCCAACTGATTCTCGTCCAAATTTTTTAGAGCCACAATCTGGACATGATCTTTTGGATTTCATTTGCAATTGGATTTTAGTATATTGTTTTCTAAGTTTGATGCCATACCTTGCTCCCAAGCCCTTGAGAGATTTTTTTTTGGCCATTTTATTGACTGGTTCCTTTTGTTTCTTTAAGAATTTCCCTTATCTTTGCACCAACAGATACAGAGATTTCTCCACATTTTACTAACTGCTCAATTGTAAATCCATCTTTTCCACCTTTTTGAAGGGCACAGATATTTCCATCAGAATTTGTAGTGATAGTAATTCTTGCGTCTAAGCAAGACCATTCATCTGCATTTGGATCTACAATAATGTGTTCGCCAATTCTACCCATTGTTATTGAAACTGGAATTGTGGTAATTGGTGCATCTGATTCTTGACCTTCGACTTTGACTGGCACATCATCCTGCATTTCCCATTTTGGAATTTTAGTTGACAAAAGTGCAGCAGTTGTTGCATAAGAACATGCGTCGAACAGATTTCCAGCATGATCTATTATGCTAGTATCAGCAAAAATTCCAATAACTGTTTTGTCTTTTTCTAAAACAAGTTGAGTCAAATCAACCATGCCAGTTTCTCGTATTCCTCTATCAACAACTCTTGCTAATTCTATTACATCCTCACCTGGAGGACCGGGTTCTGCATCAGGATGGGCAAGGGGTAAAATTTCTGCAGTGCAAATGAAAATTCCGTTATCTCCACGATCTGGAAATGGTCTATCAAGTTGGACTTTGATACCAGTTACAACTTCAGTATCACCCAGGTGAACTCGTGCAGAACCTTCTGCTTTGGGAATCACTCCTGTTTCTATAGTTAGTTGTCTTGGTTCATCAAAAGACCTACCATCAACGCGTTTTCCCTGTTCTAGTAAATCATGAATTTTTTGGCCTTTGAGTTGATCAATTAATGATACGTTTCCCATTAGTTATTTCCTCCATTTGAAAAGTATTTGTCAGTCAGAGCTTTTTTCTGAATTTCATAAACAAGTTTACAGCCTCCGATTGCTGTTTCAACACATTTTTTGTATTCCTCCGGCGTCAGAACTCCATCCAATTGAATGAGAGTGATTTTTTCCATGTTGGGCATGTAGCCAACTGGCATATCTGCCTGGCCTGCCTGATCCTCTTCATTGTTAACATCCAAAACAATTGTATCTGCAACTTTTCCTGCAGCACATGCAGAAACCATATCTCTCATTGGAATTCCTGCATCTGCAAGAGCGACTGATGCTGCGGCCAAAGCTGCGCAACGTGAGCCACCATCTGCTTGCAGAACTTCAATAAAAATATCTACAACAGTTCTTGGAAATTGTTCAAGCATAACAGCTGGTTTTAGTGCTTCTTTAATGACTTTAGAAATTTCAATCTCTCTTCGGGATGGTGCAGGTTTTTTTCTTTCTTCTACAGAAAATGGAGACATATGGTATCTACAACGAAGAATTCCAGTATCTGTGTTTGCCAAGTGTTTTGGATGAACATCTCTTGGTCCAAAAACACCAACCACAATCTTATTGTCACCAAACTCAATATAGGCAGAGCCATCAGCGTTTTTCAAAACTCCAGCTTTGATCATAATTTTTCTTGGTTCGTCAATTTTTCTACCATCACAACGAATTCCATTTTCATCTAGTAAAACTAGATCAGTATCTCGCCCACCCAAAATCATTCACCTTTTGATTCTAACATTGATTTCACTCTATCTGTAAGATTTGCAATATGTGCTTGTTCTTCTACCATTTGAATTGCTTTTACGGCCTTTAATAATCCATCACTATTTTCGCAAGAAACTACTATCCAGCCATTTTGTCCAATTGTAATAATTGCTCCAGTTGCCATTTCAATAGTCTGAATCATTGTTCCTCGTTTTCCAATTAATCGTGGAACCTTGCTAGGAGATATTTCCACTAACTCTCCAGACTCGATCTTTCCTAGTTCTCTGTCAGAAATTGTAAGTAATGGATCTCTAGATCTATCAGAATTTGCAATTCTTGCAACGACCAAGTCTCCCTTCTTTAGTTTAGAGTTAAGTTCGTCAGCATGTGCTGAAAAATCCCTTCCAAAAACGTCTGCTGCGGGTAAAAACCCAACATAACTGGAATTTATGTCAAGTTCCCATGAAAGTGAAGAATGAGAGAGAACTTTGGCAACTACTAGATCATTAATTTTTGGAATATATTTTCCTGTAAGAGAAATAACTCGAACAGTGTCATCATATATTTCTGAAATTCCAATTGCAGTAGCAATTATTCTTTCGCCATCAAGAATGACATTTTGTTCAGGTCTATAAGGTCCAGATGTTATTACATCGCCGGGGATAACATATTTTCGTTTAGTATTTTCCATTATGATTTTACCTCAACTGTAGCAGTGCCTTTAGTAATAGAACCTAATCTATCAATCACGTTGGGCCTTGCTGCAGCCGGTATTTCAAGTATTGCTTTAAGTGAACCATTTGTTAACCAATCTTCTTTTTTCAAAGTTCCTGCAGATTTTAGCACTGAATATGATTTAGCAGCATACTGAGCTGGAATAATAATTTCTAAATCCAAATTTTCTGATTTAAGTGGAATTATTGATCGTAGTTTTTCAACTATGTCTTTTACTTGTTCATCTACATTTTTTTGAGGATCGACCGAAACTCTGGCGTCCTTCATTGCTTGTTCAATTCTAAGTGGAGGATGTGGTAGGTGGGAGCGGGGATCAACGTAAGTTTTTGCTACAAATTCCACAATTTGTTTTCTTTTTTGTTCAATCATTTTACGTCTCTGATCTGTTGTGAGATTGAGGTCACCTTTTTGTAGAATTTTTTCAGCAATGATTGTAGCGTCATCCGTTTTGAAGGCTTTGAGAAGTTTTTCTGTTGAAGCTCTTTTTCCTTGACTAGAATCAGTGTAAATTTCATCAGAAACTAGAATGGAGGAAAGGTCTTTCTTTTTTCCAAGCTTGTAATCAAGGGCAAGGTCAGGTTTTACTAAAATTTCGAATTTTTCACCCTCGAAAGAAAATTTTACAACAGTAACATCAACCATGATTAATTGTGTATGATTGATTGATATTTATCTATACACAAAATCTCGCTAGATTTTTATTTGGATTTGAAAGGTTTTTCTTTAAGATTTGCCTTCTCTTGAAATTGTTAGTCAGGATAAACAACGAATCTCTGTAAAGCTCAAAGATATTCCTTTACAATATGCTAATGCTTTGAGGAGGATTTGTCTTAATGGGGTACCAGTTTTTGCGATTGACACTGTTGATATAATTGAGAATTCCTCCGCGCTTGCAGATGAAGCGCTCGCTCATAGATTGGCACTAATTCCTATCAAAACTGATCTTTCAAGATTTGCTGAGCCTTCAAAATGTGATTGTAAAAGTGAAACAGGGTGTTCAAACTGTAGAGTGATGTTGATTTTGGATTCTGGGGATACAGATGTCACTAGAACTATTTTATCTAACGAACTAACATCAGAGGACAAGGATGTCTCACCAGTTTCTGATAAAATTCCAATTATACAATTAGCTCCAGGTCAACGTATCAAACTAGAAGCATATGCAAGACTTGGTCGGGGAACTGAACATGCAAAGTGGAATTCTTCCAATATTTCTATTTTAACTGAAACCAATAAAGAAAATGAACGTATTCTGACAGTAGAATCAACAGGTGCCCTAATACCAGAACAAATTATTCTAACTGGAGTAGATGAACTTTCAAACCGGCTTTCAGAATTTAAAGATATTTTAGACCAACTGAAAGCAGAATAAAAGAGCATACACATTATATTTGGGTTTTAAAAGGCACTATCAAATGACTAATCAATTGACTAATCAAATTGTAATCCATTTAGCAAGAAATCTAAAAAAAGTATCTTCTAAAAATGATGCGCCGATTTGGTCAAAGCTTGCTAAACTAGCTCTAAAACCACACTCTGCTAGACGTACGATTAATCTGAAAAGAGTTGATCAGTTTACAAAAGAAAATGATGTTGTTGTTGTTCCAGGCAAAGTGTTAGGTACAGGTACACTCTCTCATAAAATTACGTTATGTTCATTTTCAATTTCAAATTCTGCCGCAAGTAAAATTATTCAATCTGGCGGAAAGATCATAAGCTTTACGGAAATGATAGAGAAATTTCCTACTGGAAAAGGAGTGATCTTACTTGGCTAGTAAACAAGAAAATGTTGTTATCAAAAACGACTTGGTTGTTGATGGAACTAATCTAATTGCTGGAAGACTCGCCTCTCATGTTGCAAAATTGTTGATACAGGGAAAACGAGTCTCGATAGTTAATTGTGAAAAAATTATGATTAGTGGTACTCGGAGCAACATAATTAAGGAATACAAAGATTTTTTAGAAATTTCAAGTATTATACATCCCAGACATGGACCTTTTCATCCAAGGAGGCCCGATACTATTATTTCCAGGATGGTTAGAGGAATGCTTCCCAAGGAAAAACCATCAGGAAAAACCGCTCTTAAACGACTTAGGGCTTACATTGGTACTCCAAAAGGACTACAGTCATTTGAAAAAATTCAATTTGAGAAAGCAAAAATCGCGAGAGCATCTTCAAATTATACTGTAATGGCAGACCTTGGGAGGACAATAGGGTGGACTGAATGATTACTAAAACTGAAATTTATTTTGCTACTAGAAAAACAGCTAGTGCTCATGTTTATATT
>JACZSC010000017.1 GCA_022574415.1 Nitrososphaerota archaeon
ATTGGATAATTAATACCATCAATTTCTTTAGTTTCTGTGGAACCATGTAGACCAGCCTTAGATGCTGGACTATCCTCTACTACTATTATAACAAGAAATCCTTTCGCATCAGTGAGATTTAGAATGTCAGCAAGATCGGGATCAATATTTCTACCAGAAATTCCTAACCATGGATGATTATATTCTCCATCTTGAATGAGTATTGGAACAATTTTCATTAGTGTTCTAGAAGGAATTGCAAAGCCAACTCCTGTAAATTCACCAGTTGCAGATCGAATAGCTGTGTTAATTCCTACAACTTGTCCTTTCATGTTTAGTAACGGGCCACCAGAATTTCCTGGATTAATGGCGGCATCTGTTTGAATTACATCAGGTATTGAAAAACCACTGTCCTCAGCAGGTAATAGTCTACCCAATTGACTAACTATTCCAGATGTCATGGAACCTGATAGACCAAATGGATTTCCAATCGCTGCAATTTGCTCACCAACTTTAAGCTGGGAGGAATCACCTAAAGAAATTGGATGAAATTGTGTTTGTTCTGCATTAACTTTGATTACAGCTATATCTGTGAAGGGATCAGCTCCGACAAGTTGCGCATTATAAGATCTGCCATCTAAAAATGTAACAACAATTTTTTTTGCATCAGCAACTACATGAGAATTTGTGATGATGCGTCCAAATGTGTCAAAAACAAAGCCGGACCCAATACTGCTAGCTCCAATAACCTGGGCTTCACGTTGAACATTAACTCTCACAACGCCAGGCTCAGATTGCTCAAAAATTTCTACCAGAGAAAGATATCTTTTTTCATAAATCGGTGTTGTTTCTCCAACAGCGCTAATACCCTGCCCATTACTAACGATTAGTTCTTTCGATGGAATATCTGGAGGCATTATAACAAAAGCAAAAACTATCAACACTATGGTTGAACCTAGAGCAGTTCCAACTATCACACTTGATTTATCCATGAGATTTTACCTTCCTCTGTTTTGTCTAAAAGTATTACTACTGAACCTGAATAGATCTTTGAGCGTGTTCTTTCATAGAATAGGTTCTACCTCGCCATGATACAGCTGCATCACTTTTCGCATATAAGATACCGCTTAAAAATCCACCAACCACTATAAAACTGCCAATGGGGCAAAGAAAAGCATAAGAACATTTTAGAAATAGTCCTTTTGTTTCAACGATTGCTCCAATGTAAATTAGCAAACTAGAAACTATTGATATTATGAATAGAGGAAAAAAGGAATTTGTACTATCGAAAAATATTATAGAATATACCAATATCGGAAAAGGCATAAACAATAGAAACAAAACTGCAAAAAATATTCCAACACCTATGCCACTATTTTGAAGGTACAATGGGACCATTAATCTTTTTAGAGCATGCCATAGCCCTGAAAAATCTCTTGCCCAAACAGCACTAATCAAGTGTTCCCCTCTCACCATTCTAAGTTTGAACCCTGATTCTTTGACTTTGCGACCAAGTGCCCCATCTTCAACTATCTCATGCTTGACTCCTTCATGAGTTCCAATAGACTCGTAAACCTCTCGTTTTATTATGAAAAAACTTCCAAAGAAATATCCAGTTTTTTTTGTTGGATTATTTACTCTGAGAGCTGAAAATCTGGTATGTAAGAAAGTTGAGATCATCGGGAGAGTGATCTTCGTCCATCTATCCAAACATAACATCTTTGGAATAACTGTTAAGACATCTAGATTCAATGACAATAGATGTGAAACAGCCAAAGAAAGTATATTGCTAGAATGTTCGGTATCTGAATCCGTAAACAACAAGAGTTCACCAGAAGCTTTTCTATAACCTTCCATACATGCCCAACTCTTTCCCACCCATCCATCTGGTTTGGGCCTAGCTTTCACGTGAATAATCTTAGAATTATTCTTGGCGTACTCTTCTATAATGTGACCAGTAGAATCTTCTGATGAATCATCTATTGCAATAATTTCATAATTTGGGTAATCTTGTTTTAAAAGTGAATCAAGGCATTTTTTGATATACTCTTCTTCATTTCTTGCTGGTAATATTATCGAAACTTTTAGTGTATCATGTTTTGTTTGTTCATAATCTTCAAGAAACGGAGCTTTTTGAAATGTTTGACTCATTGAACGAATTAAGGATATCCACGTAGCAGTTACTAGAACTAAAATTGCTACTAATGTGTAATTGAAAGCCTCAACAAATAATTCCATAAATATTATCTCTCTACTTCATGTTTGATACTTTGGAGAGCCTGTTCAGTGCCACTTTTGATATGTTTTTTGACGATACCAGTAAACATTCCCATCATTCCAGAAAGTTTGATATCCCATATTACATCTAACTGTGTTATGGAATCTTTTTTGTTTAGATTTATTGTTTTAGTGCCCTTGATGATTCCTTTTGTAAAAACTGCCTGAATTTTTTCTTTCGGATACAGTGTTATTTCCTGTAAACATTTTTGGTCCCTGAAAGCTATGGTTATTTCTCGATTAACAAGATTTCCTTTTTTAGAAATATTTCGTATCTCTTTAGTCCCATTCCAAAATTTTGGCTCGTTATCCAAGTCCGATACAATAGCCCAAACTTCATCAATGGGTGCTTTGATATCCACCGATGCTTGAATTATAGTCATATTCAAAAGCATCTCTTCCCCACATTAAATATATTAGATTTGAATTTTTTAGAACATGGCTGGAGTGTAATAATGCCTTCTGTTTCGTATGATGATTTTGCAAAACTAGATCTGCGCGTAGCAAAAATTATTTCTATTGAAAAAATTCCTAAAAAAACAAGAATTGTAAAAGGATTAATAGATTTGGGCAATGAGAAACGAGATGTAATTATTGGCGGCGCTGAATTTTATAAACCAGAAGAATTAATTGATAAACTTGTTATAGTTATAGCTAATCTTGAACCAAAGAAGTTATTTGGAATTGAATCTAACGCAATGCTCTTGGCAGCTGATGTTGACAACAAACCATATTGGTTGACTGTAACGGAAGATATCCCTCTTGGAAGTAAAATAAAATAATTTATTTTAAATTTTTATTATAAAGAAATTTTTGATACCTACCAGCTAGTCATAAATCATTAGATTTTTTTCTTCTAATAAAGCATGCAAGTTATTAACAGATCTATAAACGTCAGGCTCTTTTTTTGCACCCGTACAAACTAATTTTCCTGATGAAAATAACAATATCACAGTTTTTGGATCAAGCATTCTATATATCAAACCAGGAAACTGTTCTGGTTCATACATACTTCTAGGTAATGTCCTTGCAGCTTGTTCTAAGTGAATTTTACCGCCAAGATTAATTGATGCAACAATATTTTGAATTGTTACTGCAGCATTTTTTCTAACTTTAATTCCGCCCTTTCTCAACTTTTGAACAACAGTTTTTACTGCTTTTCTTGCCATTTCTTCAGATTTAGAACCCGTACACACCATTTTACCAGAAGTAAAAATCAATGTTGCTGTTTTAGGATTTTTTAATCTGAATACCAAACCAGGAAATTGATCAGGATGATATTCAACATCAGGAAATGTTCTTGTAATTTCATTAAGATCCATCTTTTGGTCTACGGATGCAGACGCATCAACATTTTCTATGCTTACTATGGGCTTAGTTTGTGGCATATTACAAAAAATTCCTAAAGGAACTATAATAAAAGCACTCGCAAATTTTTTACTCTTCTAGGCAGATTTTTAATTATCGCATATGAACTGCTAGTTTTTAAGAAATTTTATCAAAATTAGAATAATTCTCAACGAATGATTTAATTTGTTAGCACTATTCGTTGTGTCTGTTGGATTTTACAAATTTTGATTTTGAAGAATTTTTTGGTTTTGGTGATGATTCAAACCCTTTAATGATGCTGATTTGGATAATTCCAATTATTATTTTTATTTTTTACGGACAAAGAATCCAACTTCTAATCACATCCAGTGAAATCAAAAAGAGTCTCAAAAAATTAGAAGAACATAGAAATGAATCAAAAACAGAGTTGATCGAATATATTAAAAATAATTTAAAACCAAAAAAAGATCCAGCCTTAATAATTGATAAATTTCTAAATTATTTTACAATAATGCCGGTAGATATGGATCCTAATGGCATAGTTGCTAAGGTTCGACACTTTGTTCGCTCTAGAGAAGATTATACTCGAGAGCATGTAAGATCACTTTCCCCAGAAATGAGTAATTATGAATTAACTAAAGTTCAAAATCTATTAGATATTGCTACAACTCTACAGCTTATTCACAAGATAATTAACCATCTATTTCTAACTGCGAAAAAACAAAAAAACTATCCATTAATTGTTCCACTACAAATGATGCTACCATTTGTTATGGAAGAGGCTGATGCATTAGCTAAAGCAATTCCTGCATTTAAACAAGGACAGCCAATTGGAGATGGAATTGGACCTATGGTGGTTGGGAAAATGATGCTAAATACAGAAAAACAAACAGTTGCATTTGAAACCGTTTTATCTCAAACAGAATATGATGGAAGAAAATTACTTTTAATGAAGGCTGATGGACCATCTGCTTCCGTTGGAAGACCAGGTGATGGCATTGAATCAATCATATCAAAACAAAAACTTGATGCCATTATAATGATAGATGCATCATTAAAACTCGAGGGTGAAGAGTCCGCAACAATAGCTCATGGTTTTGGTGCTGCAATTGGTGGAATTGGTACTGAACGTTTTCAAATTGAAGAAGTTGCAACTAAACACAAAATACCAGTTTTTGCAATTGTAATTAAAGAATCAATAAAAGAGGCAATCACACTAATGACCAAAAAAATTGCTGATAAAGCAGAGGAAACACGTTTACAACTTTATGAAATGATTAAAGAAAACACAAAATCCGGTCAATCAATTCTTGTGATTGGAGTTGGCAATACTATAGGAGTGTCTCAATAATGTTTTCAAAGGAAGAAATCACGATTTCATACACTGTTGAAAGATGCAACTCTTGTTCTAAAGAAATTAAAAGAAAATTCAAAGAAGGAGATTATCTATTTGCTGAAACATCAAAATGCCCAACCTGTGATGGTATATTACAAATTGAAAAAATTTTTGGTGAAACTATTGAGTAATAGTTGTTACAGTTACCCCAGTATCTGTGGGAATAAAAGTATGCTCTGCTTGCGCAACCCGCTGAGAATTTGCCTCAACCAATATGGGATAAGCTTTAACTGTCTTCTTCTTAATTAAAAATTCTAAAAGTTCTCGCGCTTTTTTTACTTCCCATTTCTTTACAAGCCATCTCAAAGCGAATGGCAACATGTTAAAATTTTCCCAAATAAAATCAAGCATTTCATCAGCTTCCTCATTTTTGGTTTTTTTTCTAGACACCATGGTAAATATGTTTTTGACCTTGCCTTCTCTCACAAATCCTAAACCTTTACTTGTGGTTACAAATGGTTCACAAGCATACGCCACCTTACCGGATAAGGAAAACAAGCCCATTGACCAAATATTTGGTATTGATTTCCCAGCATGAATTGTGTACTGATCAAGAGAGTGGCCACTAAGATTTGCTATTGGTTTGAACCCCATTTGTTTAACAATTTTTTCTATAGTTCTACCAATATCACTTGCCTTTACTCCTATTTTTATCATAGACATTGCATGTTGAAGCGCATCTTCAGCAGCTTGAACCAAGTTATCATATTGTGGATCATAACATACTGTTACTGCTGTATCTGCAATGTATCCATTTATTTGTGCGCCAAGATCAATTTTAATTAAATCTGTATCCGAGATTATTATTTCATCATTGGGTTCTGCAGTATAATGTGCAGCAATTTCATTAATACTAGTACTTACAGGAAATGCACACTTAGCTTCACGTTTACGGATCTCTCCTTCAACTTCTTCACAAATTTCATAAACAGTTTTCCCAATCCAATTTTTTTCTCGAACTATTTCTCTGACTTCAGACACTATTTTTCCAGCTTTAACATAATCTTCAATCTGCACAACACGCATGCTGATGATGATTATTTAAAATCATCATCTGTCAAGCTTAAATTGGGGCGAATGTTCTGCTGTTTCGTCGGGATTGTGGTCTAGCTTGGTATGATTCTGGTTTTGGGTACCAGAGATCGTAGGTTCAAATCCTGCCAATCCCACCAGTTTTTAATTTAGAATATTTCTTATATCATTATTTTTTATTTGCTAGGAAATGAAGAAGAGTTATGGTAATGACTTTGAAATGAAGTAAACTTATGATTCTGAGCTCTAGCATATCTTTTTATCAAATTCTTAATTATCTACAACAGAATGCTTTTCGTTAAACGAGATTTAATTTTGTTGGCTGGAGTTTTACTTTTTATGTTGGGGTTACTTCCATTTTTGGCTCCATTTTATGCAGTTTTGATTGCAATTGGAATTTTTTTTGGCATAAAACTATTTGTAAAAAATAGACAAAAATTTTTAGAAAAACAAATTGGAGAGGGATTCTGTGCAGAGTGTGGAGAAAAAGTCATAAACAAAAAATGTCCAAATTGTGATAAAACTGATAATTCCGTATAATTTCTCCGTAGGCCTTATTTACATAAATACAGAAATTTAGGAATGAATCAGCCAGTATATGCGACTTTAACAACAAGCTCAACTTTTACTCAATTTCCATCTAAAATTTGCGCTTTAACTAAGCCCGTTAGCAGGGTAAAGATATGAAATTAGAGATAATTATATCGATTTTTGCAGTACTCATACTATGGACCATTCCATATACGGCAAATGGACAATTATCTGACATTGCTGATCATGTAGTTATTAATGAAATTGATATCAACCCGCCAGGTGACGATTCAAAAACTATTTCAGAGTGGGTTGAGATTTTTAATCCAACTAATGAAGAAGTAGATATTAGTGGTTGGCAAATAGCTTCAACAACAATTCTGAAAAAAACCTTTACAATTGCTGATGGAACTATAATTAAACCTGGACAATTTCGCACATATTCTTACCAATCAGTTTGGTTTACTGATCTTGCAGAACGAGTCGAGCTACGAGATGCATCTGGTAATGTAATTGATGAAACACCTACTATAACAGATCTACTTAATGACTTCACAACTTGGCAAAGACTTTACGATGGTTTTGGAACAAACTTACTTGATGATTGGAAATTTGTAACAACAACTGCTGGCTTAACCAATGGGAAAATAATAATTGAAGTAGAAGATGAAAGTGTTTTTGTTTATGTTTCTACTGATAAAACAAACTATCTATTTGATGAAACTGCAACAATAAGTGGTACAGTATCGAAACAAATATTCCAAGAATCTCCATTTTTCCATCAACAAACTATTGATATCACAGTTTTGGGACCAAACTACTACAAAACTATCACATTGTATCCAAACATGTTTCTTGAATATGAAACCTCTCTAAAATTACAAAAAGTTCTTGGGGTCTCTAAGGGCATCTATGATGTTTCTGTATCATATGGCGATGTAAATATTGAAACACAATTTTCTGTTGGTGATGAAATTTTTGATATCCAACAAATAGAACAAGCAGCCCTTACTATTACAACTGATAAAGAATCTTATCTTCCTGGAGAAACTGCAACTATCTTTGGTGAAACTTCAGAAATTATTCCTCTTGAGGGGTTAAAATTTCAAGTAACCAATCCTAATGGCATTAAAATCTATGAGGGTACACTCTATCCAAATTCAAACGCACAATTTTCTACTACAGTATTTATGAACACAGTTTCACCTACTTATGGCATCTATACCATAATTGCTCAATATTCCACACAAGCTGCAATATCAACATTTGAGGTTACAGAAGATGTAAAAGAGGACAAAGTGATTTCTTTGTTTACCGATAAACAAGCTTATGGATTAGGAGAAACTGTAATTATTTCAGGCAGATTAAACAATTTGTATGTTGCTTCTCTGGACTTAGAAATTCTTCAAACAGGTTTAGATTTGTCAACTGATCCACTCGGCAGAGGTTCTTTGGATCAAGACTCCTCCGGAATTCTCAAGATATTAGATGCTGTAAGACTAGCAGGCGATAGTACATTTGGGTACGAGTTTACAATTGGCAATAATTCTGATAGACTTGGTGATTATAGAGTAACTGTTTCCAAAGATGTTGGTCAAGCTACAATCTTCTTCAAAGTAGTTGAAAACCCCGACGAATTTGTAGCAACTTCAGTTCTGTTTTCCATTTCTACTAATAAAGTTGTTTACGATGTAGGGGACAAAATGGTAATTTTTGGAAATATCGCTAATTCTCAAACACGAAGTAGTTTTGAAACTCCTACAATCACTATCACTATTTTAGATGAAAAAGGTAAGCCATTAACAATTGTTGCATTATTAAAAAAGTATGAGCATCGTTCAACTAACCCCTTCATTGCTGCTTACACCTTCACTGCAATTCCTGATGTTGTAGGGAACTTTAAAGTTGAGACACCTTTAACCCCAGTGATTTTTGCTCCAGGAACCTATCATCTTAAAGCAAGTTATGATAACGGAAAATATACTACGTCTACTTCTTTTACAGTTGTTGACCCTCTAGATCTTGGTGTTGGTGTTACTTTTCAATTAAATAAACAGGTATTTGGTTTGGGAGAAAAAGTTATTCTTGAAGGATTTGGACCTGAACTTTCTCAAGGAGGAATTTCAATTACTTTGTTTAAACCAGGTGGAGACACTGATAAATTTGGAGCGTATGTTGACAATTCAAGATTTTCTTGGAGTTGGATGACTCCAGTTGCTGAAAAAATACATGCTGACTTTAATGATCCTCGTTCTACATTGACAACTAATTATGGAGTTTATCGATTAGTAATTGAATCAAGTATTGGTAAAGTTAGCGGCGCTGAACTTTTCTTTAAAGTATCACCAAATCCAGATGAAGATAGTCTTGTACTTGAGCCACTTACAGTTACAACCGAAAAACCAATTTACAATGCTGGTGAAACTCTCACTGTTTTAGGTTCTGCCATGAAAAGATCACAGGGATTAGAAGGCCTTGTAGTAGAAGAAAGAGCGAAAATAATAATTAGTTCAGGCAAATTTCCATTTGAACAAATTTTTGATTCATCTGTTTATCTAGATAATGGCGGATACTTTAAGAGCTCATTTGTTCTCCCAGTTACAATCTTTAAGGACGGTAACTATAAGGTGACTGCAATTTATCAAAATATAAGAGCTGAAACTATGTTTACGGTTAATAACGAATATCTTATTGGTGGCGATGCACCATTAATCCTTCTACTAAATACCGATAAGGACGAATATTCCTTAGGAGAAACTGTCCAAATTTCTGGAAGACCCAGCAAATTAGTGTATCTAGAAAATATTATTGTTACCGTAATTCATGAGGATGAGTTACAAATTACATGTGGTTCATTTGTTTGTGGAAAATCTAGTAGTGTTTCATCTCGCGTCGTACCATCCCAGTCTGGTTTATTTACTTTTGATTATGCAATTCCAATTTCAGATGATGCAAAGGGAAAATATGAAATCATTGCAGACACTGAATTTGGAGTATTTTCAGACACATTTATTGTAACAGACAAGCCGCTAATTGTTCCGGGCGAACAAAAACAAACTCAATTAGCTAAAAGAACAACAGAGAAATTTAATAGAATCTCTGATTCATTTGTCCCAATTTCAGTTACTGAAAAAATCTTTGATGGTGTAGAAATGCTTCCAAGAGTACTACAAGGTTCACTTCTTACCCCCATACGAGGTGAAGAAGCTAACGTTAACATCAAAATAAGTACGGAGGATGGAACTTGCATTATAGGTCAAGAATCTGATTGCCTTGTAACGGATTCAACTCGTAGTCCTGGCGCAATCTATAAAATTGTAGAAATTGATGGTGTCAACTATAAGGTTCGATATAGCGGAATAGACACTAGATTAGAAAAATTCACTATCTTGCCAGAGTCATCTGACGGAAACTTGGTAGATTCTACTTGGAATATAGAAGTGATCAAAGATGACCAACCATCTAGATTATACTATAAAATAACATATGTTCTACCGGAGTAAATTCAAATATCTAAAACTTGTAAAAAATTTCACTTTGAAAATTCAAGTTTTAATGTTAAAACAAGATGATCCTAGAAAATGTACTGCAGCAAAACTCGTTAAATTTGGTTTAGCAAAGAATGTTTATAAAACAACAAACAATACCATGATACTAGATCCTTTTGCAGAAAAAACTCTCTTACCTAATGATAAAAAACTGATTAATTCAGTCACTGGAATAGACTGTTCATGGAATCTTGCCGGAAAAACTTTTACAAAAAAATTCATAGGATTAAAGAGAAAACTGCCTCCACTTTTTGCAGGGAATCCTGTAAATTATTCCAAACTCAACAAACTGACTACGGTTGAAGCAATTTCAGCTGCAATTTACATTTTAGGCTTTCAGGCTGATTCTCTAAAAATGCTTGACAAATTCAAGTGGGGTCATACATTTTATGATTTAAACAGACAATTATTGGACGATTATTCTATGGCAAAATCTGAGAGTGAAGTTGATTCGATTTTACAATCTTATGATATTTCAACAAACTAAAATTCTAGAATCGTAAAACTGAAATTGAATCAATAATATGTATTCCATAGTGCGAGCTGGAGCACGAGACACTGTCAAGGCAGAGGAAACTCCTCCCTCCATACAGGAATGTGATTCGGCGATGGATAATCAGAGATGATTGGCAACAGTACAGAAAAAAATCCAATCTGGAGTACAATGATGGCGAAACCTGAGATTTCCAGTCAAGGAATGAAAAATCTGACCCACATGGAGCAAAGCCAAACAGAACCCTAGGATCCTGTACCAGGTTCAGGTAGGCTGCAAAGCGAAATATCGTGAAAACAGAAGGAGGGTTACTACCAGCACGCACTATTCTGGTTTCCAACCTTTAGGAAGGGAACCTTTTGTACTTTGAGATTCAGTAGTCTCTTGAGGTTTTTCCTCATCATATACACTTCGACTTTTTTGATAATCAGAATCATCAATCAATTGTGCTTCTCCTCTAACAGTTTGATATCCTTTTGCACCTGCACTTGTTTGATAGGCTCTTAATTGTGAGGGATCGATTCCTGTTTGTTCTGTTCCTTCGTGTTTTAATTTCCTGTTACTAAAGATAAAAATTCCAGTACCGCCTATTGCTGCCATGGCAGCCATTCCATAAATGATAGATACAGGAAATTCTCCGGTGGAAGTCGTCGCATAACCTGCTGGTGAAGTTGGAGTAACCCCAATAATTTCAAGCCCTTCTAAACTATCTACCACGCCAAATCCAATAACTGCAAGATTTGCATTATCTGCAGATTCAATGGATCTTATCATATAGTTCTTATCGAGTGTAAAATGTGCTTCAAATATTTTTTCTACTTGTCTTCCTTCTCTCAAACTACTTTCCCCCATAGTAAAACCAGATACAACAAATCCAGTAATCTCTTCAGCTAAGCCAAAAGTACCTGCATCAACATTAATTCCAGTTGGGTCAAACAAAAAGTGCCACTTAGGAAGAGGCTGATTCTTAATTCCTTCAGCATTAATTAAATTTTCAGACAACAAAACCTCAGCTTCAGTTCCTTTAATTGACGAAAAAACTGTTGGTACTTTATCTTTAATAAATGAAATTGGTAAATTAATTTCTGTACCATCAATAACTATTGGACCTCCAACTGTAATTCCTCTCCATCCCACGTCAATTATTGCTGGAGTCTGACCTTGTCTTTCGCGAATAATATGGTCTGTTATAGTTCCACTAAGTATTATTTTATAGTCAATTGAAGTATTTAGTACTCTCCCAGTTAGCTGGGCAGAATACTCAACATTCAAATCTGAAACTATTGCACCACTGCCATCACTTGCCAATTTTTGATTAATTCGATTTATCAAATCTACGACTGCGGGGTTTGTAGAATCAGACGTCAATCGTTTTGATTCTATTGCACCTCTTAATTGATCCGCGAGTTGGCCACCTTCATTATATTCTATGAAAATTGTTCTTTGGTATTTTACCTGGAAATTAAAATCTGGATTATCTGGATTAATTCTTGCATCCAGTTGGGCTGCCCAGACAGGAGAACTTGTTCCAAAAATAATCAAAACAGACAATAAAATTATAAAAAATGGCATCTTTATTGACACGAAAAGTAACCTAGGCACAATACTAATAAACGTTCCTTGATATTTTTTGGAAAAATGATTTTTTGAAAAAGTAATATTAAGTGAGGGTTTCTGAACATTGAGTTTTAGAATTGATACAAAGAGTTACGGTATTGGCTGGCGGTACGGGTTCTGTCAAACTCGTAAGAGGATTAGCCTCTCAAGGACTTAATCTGAATGTGGTGTGTAATGTGGGAGACAACTATTGGCTTTATGGTATGTATGTATGCCCGGACATTGACACTATAATTTATGGTCTAGCAGACTTGTTAGATTATGATCGTGGTTGGGGAATTAAAAACGACACATTCAACTTTCTAAGACAAATGGAAGTTTTTGGGGAAGAAACCTGGTTTAGAATTGGAGACAGAGATGCTGCAACACATCTAATTAGGACTAATATGTTAAAAAACGGAAAAAATTTGAGTGACATTACAGAATGGATGTGCGAAAAATTTGCAGTGACTGTAAAAATAATTCCTGTTACTGATAATAGCATTGAAACCAGAATTACCACAGCTAAGGGCGAACTTCACCTACAGGAGTTTTGGGTAAAATATCGTGGCAAAGACAAAGTGGAAGGAATTCAATATATTGGAGCTGATAAAGCACGACCAAACCCTCAAGCTATTAATGCCATTCATGATTCTGATCTTGTGATACTGGCTCCAGGAAATCCACTTACAAGTATTGGCCCAATGTTACAAATTAAAGGAATTCGAAAAGAACTATCCAAAATGAAGAAAAAAGTTGTTGCAGTAAGTCCATTAATTGGTGATAAAGCAATTAGTGGACCAGCGGCACAATATATGGAAGCTGCAGGAATAGATGTTAATGCATATGGATTAGCAAAAATGTATTCTGATGTTTGTTCTAACATTGTTCTTGATATAAAGGATAAATCTATTGCAAAAAAAATTCAGAATTTAGACATGAAAATTTATGATACAAAAATTACAATGAAAAACCAACAAGCTGAAGAAGCGTTAGCATCATTTATTCTGAAGCAAGTTCGCGTCTAATTTGAAAACATCTGCAATTATTCCAGTTAAGACATTTTCTAATGCAAAAACCAGACTTGATCTAAAAGGAGAAAACAAAATTGATTTTTGTAAACTGATGTTGGAAGAAATTTTACAAACATTATCACTTACTCCTAAAATCGATAAAATTATTGTGATTTCAAAAGATCAAGAAGCACTTGAACTCTCTAAGAAATTTAATGCTATTCAAATTGTGGATGATGAAACAGGAGTTAATGATGCTATTTCTCTTGCAGATGATTTTCTCCAAAAAAATGATTTTGATGCTTCATTAGTTATCCCACAAGACATTCCATTCTTAAAGACTCAGGATATTGATTTTCTTCTTAGCTTCCAACATGCTCCAAAATCTGTTTTAGTAGTGCCCTCTAGACGTTTTGACGGAACAAACGCATTATTCCGCATGCCTGTGAATCTTATGAGCACACATTATGATGAAGATAGTTACAAAATCCATCTTACAACTGGAAAATCTACAACACCTCACACTTCATTGGTTTTTGTAAGAAGAATTATGATGGATATTGATAATAATGATGATCTTAAATTCGCTATATCCCAGAATGAAAAACCAAATTTGTGCCAAAGATTTTCTGAGTTATTAGACTTGTAAATTCCGACACAGACTTGACAGAACCATAATACGGGCATTGTTACCTCTTCGATTGTTTTTCTCCCTGTTACCTGTCGGTTGATAAAACCTCAAGAGGGGGTGTTTATGTGAGCGAGATAGTGGCAATTATTCTGGTATCATCTGCTTTGATACTCTTACCGTTGGGTGGTTATTGGGCTGGTAAAATAAAAAAAACATGAACTAAGCATCCTTAATTGTAAGTGCGATAATAATTCCACCCCCAATCATGACTACGATGCCTATTGGCGTCATTATCCAAAGGTCTTGAATCGTTTGTCCAATGTATACCGCACCAATACCTAACACAATGATGAGGGTTCCAGCAAGTATTGCCCTTGCTGTTTCCATTGCTGATGCCATGATCGATCTAAATGTAATTGGAACTATATTAGAATTTATCAATCGTTTTTTCTACTAGCATTTTGAATTAATGTAATCCACTTATCATTACCTTCAATCTTAATTCCGCACATCTCTGCTGGTGTCTTTCCATCCAAAGCCATGTGAGGTCGGATATAGTTATGATAAAGTTGGTATCCATCAAACATAACGGAATCTTTTTTCTTCAAACCTCTTGTTACCTTCTCTCTATCTCTAAATTCACCGTTCAATCTTTCCATCTTGTTGTTGTTCATATCGCCTTGAAATCGTATGGTTCTGATGTGGGTTGTTTTCTTTTCTATTGGTTGTGCCCAAAATTCTTTTTGATATGCTCTTTTGTATGCTTGTAATCCATCTGTAATCAAAACTCGTGGTTTTGTTTTTGTTACTTCCTTTCCCAATCTAAATAAACTTCGTGCATCATGACTGTATTTTGAATCTGCAACCTCTTGAGCAATCCAAAAACGAGTTTCATCATCCATTAGTGCAAATAGATATTTTTGTTCACCTTTTATTTTTACAAACACTTCATCTGCTCTCCATGTGTCGCCAACTTGCGGAGTGAGTTTGTCTAAATATTTTTTCATAATTTTGGTGTATTTGTTAATCCATCTGTAAATTGTTTTGTGTGAAACCTCAACACCTTGTAATCTCAAAAACTTCTGAATGTTGCGTAATGATTCACCTGTAAAGTATAGTTGTAGTGCAGTTGTTATTGTCTGTGGTCTATTCTTCAACTTTGAGAATCCGATGTTTATTGAGAATGTTTTGCTACAATCTTTGCAAATAAGCCTCTGAATGTCACCTGACTTGTTACGCCTGATACCATACTTTTTGATGTTTTGAGATTGACAAAATAGGCATTCTGAAATCTTGATAGGCTTGATTGTGACCTTGTTTCTTTCTCTAACCTCTTGTCTGATTTTGAGGCTAAATTCAACTGCGTGAATATGCTTACAACAAACCTTTCTGAATTTGTGATCAGGACATTCACAAATCCAAGAATCATTAGAACGAATTACATTGTAGACCTTGTTTGTTGCTTGGGAACGAACCTTGTAAGTATTCTTGTTGATTCTATGCAAATCATTCTTTTCTGCGATTTGCTTTCCTTTTTCTTGACGTTTGTTTTCTCTCATGTTTCTTTACCTGTATAGGTATACTCACACAAGTAAATAAACTTACTGATATAAGTATACCTAAAGTTTATTACTTAGTTAGGTAAATTAGCACTATGGGTAAGACAACACTTGAAGCATTTCAATGTGATAGATGTGGACACGCATGGCTACCACGACTTAAAATAGACGGATTGCCAACAATCTGTCCTAAATGCAAATCAGCATATTGGAACAAACCTAGAAGAATTGATCTAGCAAAGCAGGAAGTAAAGCCTAGGGTATCTGCCAAGAAACAGAGGAAACGATATGAGCACTAAGAGCAAAAAAGATAATATTGTAAAATTTGGCCACACTGTAGAGCTTGGTGAATTGAACATTGCGGCCAATTCTCTGATCAATATTGATTCGGCCAGCAGGGCCCAGAGGATAGCTGATATTGCAACAAATTCAGCTAAAGATGTATTTGTACATAATGGAGTTGTAACCACTAATCCAATATTACAACATTCAATGTATGTAGATCCATCATCCCCTCGTTTTGAAATCAAAGATGACTCAATATTTCATAATCAACAAGATGCAGTATTAGGCAACATGCATGAACCGATGTCTGAACAAGACAAACAAATCAAAGAATTACAAAGCACTGTTTTTGAATTACAACTCAACGATGAAAGAAAAGACATCATAATACAGGAAATAAGAGAAAAGTTTGAGAAAAAGCCAAGAAAGGCGAAAACAAGAAAACAAAAATCAAAATCTGTATCTGAGAAAGCTAAGATGCAAGCAGAGATAAATAATCTAAAGAAAACAGTTGCAAAATATGAATGTCAATGGAGATTCACTAAGGATATGCACTCTGAGGAAGCAAAGGACATATCAGAAGAATGACCGACGACGTAGACATCATGCGTAAAACCCTCTCAGAATATGAGGATGCCTTACGCATGAGAAACATGAATCAGGAATTGCTAGACCAGCTATCAGGTTCTATTTTTTATCTTTTAAAATATTCTGAAAAATATAGCATAACATTACCTAAAAAAGACGAACTCGTTCGTATGCTTGATAAAGCAGATTCGTTGATAGAGCAAATATCAGATCCTACCAACCGAAGGGTAACAGGCACAAGAATCAACCGTCAAGGTACCAGCACCATAATACGTCAAATTTATAAGTGATGATTAAGAAATAGTTAAATACAACCAATTAAAGATTTGGCGAGTTGTTATTAAATGGTAAAAAGTGTTAATGCAAAAGATAAGTGCCCCAGATGTGGGAAAAGCGCCCTTGTTACTGATGCAAACACTGGAGAAAATTTCTGTGGTAAATGTGGCTTTGTAGTTACTGAAAAAGTTGCAGAATCAGGTCCAGAATGGAGATCTTTTTCAAAAGAGGAACATGAAGGACGAAGTCGTGCTGGCGTTCCAACTTCATTAGCGATGCATGACATGGGACTAGCAACAATCATTGGACCAACAGATAGGGATGCTACTGGTAAACCTTTGTCAGCTTCAATGAAAAGTACCATAGAAAGATTAAGGACATGGGATAGTAGAAGCCAAGTACACGAACCTGTAGATAGAAATTTCAGGCAGGCATTTAGCGAACTTGACAGACTTAAGGATAAACTTGCAGTAGGAGACGCTGTAGTTGAAAAAGCAGCTTATATCTACAGAAAAGCACTTGAAAAGGGTCTTGTTAGGGGCCGTTCAATCTCAGCTCTTATAGCATCAGCTCTATATGCAGCATGTCGTGATACCGAAACTCCAAGAACTCTAAAAGATATTGGAAATGCCAGCAATATTAAAAGAAAAGATATAGCACGATGCTATAGACTACTTTTAAGAGAACTCGGTTTAAGAATGCCTGTTGTTAATCCTATAAACTGTATTTCACGAATAGCAAGCAAAGCAGGCCTATCAGAAAAAACCAAACGTGAGGCAACAAAAATTCTTAAAAACGCAGAAGAAGTCAAAATTTCTGCAGGGAAAGATCCTATGGGATTAGCTGCGGCAGCACTTTATGTTGCATGTGTAACAAATGGTGAAAATAAAACTCAAAGAGATGTTGCGGAAGCAGCAGGTGTAACGGAAGTTACCATCAGAAATAGGTATAAGGGACTCAAAATAGCTTTAAATCTCTAATTTTTCCTTTCTCCTGAAAAAATGATTTCTCACAATTATTATTGTAATGGAGATGATACCCAAAGATACGAACAAGATCTCAAATGTCATAATCAATGAATGTGAAAAAGCTTCTTGAACTGAAATCATGTTAATATCTGCAACTAAATAAACATATGAAAAAATAAAATAATTTGTTCCCCAGTGAATTAAGATTGCGGGGACTAATCCACTTCTAAAATAAACCCAACCAATAATTATTCCGCTAGCAGTTGCTTGCGCAAATTTTCCATTGCTCCATGCCTCACCCGAGAAAATATGCGCCGCACCAAAAAATATACCAATCACTATTATCAAAATTATTACTTTTTTTGTTTCATTGATATCTAAATTACTAGGACTCCACAAAGATTTAAAAAAATGTTGGAAGGATGCTTTGCGTGAATACATTAGATAAAGAGGCAACCCAATTAACAAAACTCTAAACCCTAATTCTTCAATCAGTGGAGACATACTGACGTAGAAAAATTGGGTCAACTCATTTTCAAAAGAAGGAGGCTCTATTGTTATATCAAAACCCACTTGAATCAAATTTATAATTCCAGAAATTAAAATTAAAATGCTGAACCACTTAATCGTTGTCACTAAATAATTTGTTTGTAAAAGATGTTTTCCATGCGTCATGATTGATACAAGTGTTTCGAAAAAATTTTTTTGGGGACCCATTATTGAAATAGAAAACAAAATAACAAAAATAACCCACATTACAATGAATATGTCGCCAATTTCGAAATAATCTAGAAACTCAAAACTAATTTCGTCAGAAAAAAAATCTAACCCACTAACAGGATATTCAAAATTTATTTCATCACCAACATCAGAATTAAACATAACATATGCGCCAATAGGTAAGGAAAGAACCATTATACCAAAAATAATTGAAATTAAAGCAGAATATGGAATGTCTAATACTAGTAATGCTTTATTTGAGAAATCCAAGTTTTTTCTAATGAAGTTCTATGCTTGATTCAGCAAATCCCAATTTAACCAAAGTTTCTTTTATGGTGTCTCTGTGGTCTCCTTGAAGAAACACATATCCGTTCTTTGCAGTCCCTCCGCATGCATATTTATTTTTTAATTCCCTTGCCACATCTCCAAGATTATTTAATTTAGGATCTAATCCTTCAATCATTGTACCTTTTTTCTTAAAACGTCTAGTTTCTAATCTTATTACAATCT
>JACZSC010000097.1 GCA_022574415.1 Nitrososphaerota archaeon
TGCTAATTGACTGTATGCCATTATTATGTACTCCAACATGCGTTATTCCTACTTCACTTTCTTGTTTGCAATTTATTTGTAAATCTGCCACATTTCATATTTTAAGTTCTATTATTTTAGTACACTATACTAGGATACGAAATATCATTGACAGTTTGGCAATTCTGTTGACGTTTGATACGAACTATAAATTACTCAACATGGAATCCTTTAATGAATTGATTAGAAAAATCTTAATTACCTTAGAAATTAGGTAGAAAAGAGATGGGAGAATTAATCTGTAGTGAATGTAAAAAAATATTTGGTTATCATAGTATCGGAGGAGTTCTACATATGTCCACATATCTCTGCAAGGAATGTTACGATAAAAAGCACTCAATTAATTCATAATACATCATTAATTCTTGATTAATCGAGATATAGTATGTATTTCCAACAAACAAACTCACGTCATAACGATAGTTATGGGCAGAAATCGTGACTAAAGCAGGGGGGTTCTCTTTTTACTCTTTATCGATAATCAGTAAAAAGGCAAAGCCCCCCCTCCGTGCGTAATTTTAGCCAAGAACTAGGTAATGACTTGCGTTATGACGTGAGTTTGTTTGTTGGAAAATCTTTTTCTAATTTTAAAATAAGTAAATTCATGGGAAGTCTTGACACTGCACAATATTTCGATCTCAAACTTGATGAATGGAAAAGGACATTTGGGTTTCCTGTGAATTTTGAATGTATGAGGGATAGTTGCACGATCGAAATAGTTGATTTGGAAGGAAAAACTCACAAGATGACTTTTCAAAAAGGTGGTACAATGAAATTTGAAAAAATTGAGGGAAAATTCAGGTTATCCTGGAATGACAATGACTTGACTTGACTCTCAAAGGTCAGAAAAATCATTACAACGTAAAATTTCTCAAGGTTTGGTTTTCTATTTCTGTGGTGGAGGTTGCATACGATAGATTTTTTCAGGTTTAATTTTCACAATAATCCTTTTTTCATCAGGTGAATGGTACGGATATTTATCAAGCCCAAAATATTTCTTGGCAAGTTTATCGATATGTTCATCAGCGCCATCTGTTGTAAGCTCAATGACTTTCCCTCTTATCGCTACCATGTCGTAAGGATTTTGGTGATCAAAAATAGACAGGGCAACTCGATTATCCCTCCTGACATTCTTTTCCTTCACTCTTCCCACTGCTGTATTTATCAAAATTGTGTTTCCATCAATGTCAACCCACACTGGGGCTACATGAGGAGAGCCATCTTTCATCAAGGTTGAAAAGGAGACAAGATTTTTCCCTTGAAATAATTTTGCAATTTCTGGCGTAATCGTTGCTTGACTCATAAATGATTTAAAAAAATCTATAATTTAAGTAGTTTGGTAAATCAATGATGTATTATTTTTAGACAACAGTTAACAGTTCGTATCAAATGTTAATTAAAAATGAAAATATGGGTTTTAGTGGCTATGGCCGCAACCACAAGAATCATGACTTGATTCGGTTTGCTGTGATTCTTTACCTGCGCACTTTGAACATTTGTCTAAACCTGTAGGAGAAAAGAATCCAATTCCACATGATACGCATTTCATACTTGGCATGCAAAAACTAACTGATGCCAATATTTATTGATATCCTTGAATCGGTTTTATTCTAAGAATTAAGAATTTTCAGATCGCTTTACACTATAACCACGTCTTTTATGGTTTAGAGTTCTAATGAACCACTTGGTCTTGTGTGCGATGCAAAATTGTGATTACGAAGGCCATTTGGTTATAATAGAATACTTTTTTGTTTATGGAAAGCGTAAGAGACCTGTTTGTAGAGCTATTTGGCGAGTGTGTGAATATCATGCTCAGATGTTAGTAAGAGGCGATATAGTTTCTAGAATTCAGGTTTTACACTAGCCTCTTTCTTTATTTTTTATTATTTAGGAATTTGAATAATTTGCGGTTGAGCTTGTTGGTCTTTAATTACAATAACTTCAGAGCCAGGTTCAAAGAGATTTTCTTTAATTTCATGTACTAAACCAAATTCTTTTGCTTGCTCGGAATTTAAATTAGTTCTTTGTCGTAATTTTTCTAAAATCTCTTTTTCACTCTTATTAGTTGCTGAAGCTATTATCCCAGCCATATTTTCATTATCTCGATCAACAGAGCCTAACAATTCTCGAAGATCTTCTACAATTAATTGGTTCACCGCTCCACTTCTTGCGGGATGAATTTGAAAAATTCCGTGTGGTACAGTATACCTCTCTTCTCCAGCACAAAAAATAATACTTGCCATTGATATTATACTTCCATAATTATGTGTGACAACTTTAGGAGAAATTCTCTTTAAATAATTATAAATTGCATTTCCATGAAATGTACTTCCTCCTTGAGATGAAATTAGAATGATAAATTCAGTTGTGCCAGCATTCATTTTTTGATCTATAACAGACAAAAGATGTTTGTAGGAAATTTCATTTATTATACAACCAAAACGAATAACAACTGGTTTAGTTTTTTTTTCAGATGACGTACTAGCCTAATGTATTCTATAATATTTATTGATCGGGTTATTTTAAACAATTTTTGTTAGTCATATGGAATGGTACTGATCGATCCAAGGCATTCTTTTAATTATTTTGTTGATGAAGCTAAGCCACTTATTTTTCATTTTCCTTTGATCGACCTTCTTTTTCCGATGTCTTTTCCTATGACAATTTGGGCATAAAGCTACACAATTTGAAACATCATTATTTGAGCTATTCCCATCAATATGGTCAAAATCAGGAAACTCAAGCCTAATTTTGCAGAATTTACACCTACATTTCTGTGAAAATAAGACCAAATCTTGAACAAGCTTGGGAAACTATTTTCTAGGTTTTTCCTGTCTTTTTTTCTGAAGCTAGAATCAAGCTTAAAAAAAACATTGCTATTTTCAATATTTTTTTTAAAAAATTACATAATCATTACATAGTCATTACATACACGTCATGTACTCATTACTGGCTCATTTACAACAAACATTTGATAGTTTTTCGTACTGTTTACGTTGTAAAATGCGTTTTATAATGTCAAAAACACGTTAAAGAAAATTTTTTTTACATTTTTTTTGTAAAATGTGGCATTATAACGCATTTTTGTTAAAACTAACTACTTTTTATACTGGTTATAAAACAATTTTTGTAATGGTATCAGCCAAACGTCGTGCAGCCGCACAAAAAGCAGCACGCACACGAAAAAGAAATGCAGCAAATAAAGCTGCAGCAAGAAAAAGATCTTCAGCAAGACGTAAACGTAGTACAGCTGTAAAACGACCAGCACGAAGAACAGCTGGTAAACGAAGAACAGCAAGAAGATCTGTAAGAAGAAGACGATAATCTCTTCTTTTCCTTTTTTTATCTAAAACAATTATAGAATACTTATTTTACCTAGAAATTTCAGAGCGTAGTATGTCATACGTACGAGATGCATCCTTGGTATTCAGCATAATTATCATTTTATCACGACTGAAATAGGCATCCTCCCACTCTATTCCATTTGCATGAAGTATATCAGCTACAAAGCTACCAACATCGGAACGATTATGTCCTGTTGGAATACCAATGGTAATTCTAGTTAGCTTAGAGCTTGTTTGAATATTTGGTAACGATTCAAACAATTTCCTTACATCAGCTAAATCTTCTGTCAAGAAACGAAACGAATCAGCTAGTCTAAAGAACTCATAATCAGGATCTATCTTTGCGAATTGTTCAAACAGAGCCGAAGAATCTGCAATTCTAAAGCTTTCTTTGGGTATACGAACATCCATGATTCCATCAGTTACAGAAAGTCTAGCATTGTGTAAAACGAGGTCCTCCTTGACTGGTTCTTTTTCCTCAAAAGAGTCGGCATAGCGCTTTATCGCCACTACTATGGTATTCAGATTGGCTGGGCCTCCTAGGAGCTTTTCCACATCAGGCTGGATTTTGACTGCCAAGGCAGTATAGTTAATGAGATCCATCTTGATGCAGTCATAGATGGAACGGTTCCTAGTGATGATCTCCCGAACAATCTCAGGAACGGACACGCCTGCTAGCCTCATGAATATCATTATATAATGTAATATATAATAGGATTGTGTAACTAACCTTATAATTAACCATAATACTTATATATTGTCATACTTATTACATACTATAGGTGTTTATGACAATGTTCTTTGATGACGAATTTGATAGACTCTTCAAAAGTATGTCCAGATCCTTCGTAAATCTGGATGACCTCTTTGAGGATGTTAGATCGACAGGTTGTATCTCTGGACCATTCTATTACGGTTATACGATGACCGTTGGCCCTGATGGCAGGCCTGTAGTAAAGGAGTATGGAAATGTAAAGCCAGGACTAGTTCCAACATCAGACACCAGAGAACCACTTGTGGATACTCTAGTGGATGACAAGGAAAAGCTAGTAAGACTGATTGCAGAAATGCCTGGAGTAGAAAAGAAGGACGTCAAGATTGTAGTTGATGGAAAAATTGTAAACATTGACGCAGAACACGGTGATAAGAAATACCATGTTAAGGTACCAATTGAACAAAAGGTTGACGAAAATTCTGTAAAGGCATCATACAAGAACGGCATTCTTGAAATCATATTCAAGCAATTAGCCGAAGAAAAACCAAAAGGAAAAACAGTGGAG
>JACZSC010000098.1 GCA_022574415.1 Nitrososphaerota archaeon
TCTTTACAGTTGTAAAGTACTATATGGTAAAAAATGAATATGGTAAATTTTTCACATCTATGATGAGATTTAAAGAACTCACAGTTATGGGGATTTTAGCAATTTTTTTTGCGGTAATAATAATTTCTTTCCAAGAAAATGATGATCCAATCATGACTATTGAAAATTTTGAAAATTTTGAAAATTTTGGAAATGTTCAAAGTATGGAAAAAATAGGACTGATGGTGGTCCAAAACTGCATTAAAACAAGCACAAATCTAACCGAGAATAAAATTTGTTTCAACGAAAGGATTAACCAACTTGAATCTAAATTTCCTACAATAAAATCAGAATTGAGAAAGTTAGGATTTGTAATTAAGAATGATTCCTCAACATAATTTGAAATTTTTTCTATAGCACTTTACAATTGTAAATTATAGTTATTAATCTCAAAATGAACTTAAAGTAGTAACCAGTGGCAAGGCTAAAAATAGTATTAACATTCTTTGGTGTAATCGCTTTATTTTCAATATTTTTAATCGTTATCAATGATGTTGATGACCCGGTCAGTTTTAAATCGCTATTTAGTCCTATTTCCTTCGATAATATTCGAGTAGCCAGCATAACTGAAACCAGTGCCATTATAATTGGATCTACCAGTAAGGCAGTTCATTGCACTGTTGAATATGGAATTAATGAACAATTTACTAACACTGCCTCAGACAGTGATATGATGGATATGGTCCATACTGAACATCTGATAACAATAACAGATCTAGAACCATCCACCACATACGACTATAGATTTAAGGTAACATTCGAGGGTGAGGACTATTACTCCAAAACAAAATCATTTGTTACACCTCCTAAAGCTGGCCCACAAAGTGAGTTGACAGAAAAATAACCCCCGAAAAAGCTAGGTGGATTACTGTTAACAGTTGTGTCAGTGAAGAGTAATATTGAAGTTATCTACTTAATTCAATTTCAGAGTAAATATGAAGAAAGGTAAAAAATTAGGCATAGTCATTTCAGCTGTTGCGGGAATTGGAATATTGTTATTAATTCTCTCACAACCCGAAGAGGAACTGTTCAACGCAATTCAATCAGAAAATAATCTATTTGATTTACCACAAGGAAAGACATTTGGAACTATTGACATTTCAAATTATCCTATGTTGGGTTCTCCTGATGTGCCTATCACGATTATTGGGTTTGGTGATTATCAATGCCTAGGTTGCAAAGCTTGGGTTGATGAAACCATGTCAGAAATCATTGAGGGTTTGATTGAAAATGGAACAGCTAACTACATCTTTGTTGATGCAGATATAATTGGAGATAATTCTCTTAGGGCAGCAGAAGCTGCATATTGTGCTAATGAACAAGAAAGGTATTGGGAATTTCATGTTGTCTTGTTTAAATCACTACCTGCAAGTGAAGGTTGGGGAAGTACTGAACATCTAAAGGCAATTGCGCTGGGTTTAGAATTAGACATGGATTTGTTTGAGGGCTGTCTTGATTCTAAAAAATATGAAGAAACGATCAGAGATAATGTAAGCTTGGCAAAAGCAAATGGAATAATGCAAACTCCAACTTTTGTACTAGTTAATTCAGAAGGGGGACATCACATACTCAAAGGGGTTGCTACTTATTCAGTATTTGAGAAAGTGATAGGATTTTTAACCAAATAGAATATTCTTGATGAAATTAAATGCTGAAAATATCACGTCTTCAAAGGTATGTAGGATGAAGTTATCTTGAAAGTTCTCATCATGCACATCATGGGAATGAGATTCCATTAGATCTATGGTTGCATGTGGATGAGCCTCTGCAATAGAAATTGAACCTAAAACAATTACAAATGCCATTAAAATCCCAAAAACTACAAAAGATTTCATATGTTTTATTCTACAGTTAAAATATTTCAACTTTTTCTAGCAACCTAATATCATAATTTGGAACAAACAATTTAATGGTTCATTCTAATCTTTCTTAATATGCATTCAGGGATTCAAGTTTCTATAACTATCATAATTTCATTGCTTATGTTAGCAAATGTTTCTACGATACAGACTGCTGAAGCACATGGCGGTGCAGGTAGTCCAGGTCACGAAAGATTTGGAAGCATAACAATTACCCAACATGCTTTTGCTGAAGATATAACTGAGCAAAAAATTCCAGATTGGGTTAGGAATATTTTCATCTGGTATGGGCAAGAACAGATCTCCGAAGACGATGTTCTCAATGCCATATATTCCTAGTTCAAAATCAAATCATCCAGATAGATATGTCGATGATGGACACAAAATCAAATCTTCCTTCAAGTGAACTTCAACAAGAAAAATCTAATCTCGAAAATGGATTTGATTTATGTACTTCTGACTGGTACATAACTGGATATTTTCTACCTATTGAATTAGATTATTCTGGAGAATTAGTTGAAGTTTCTGTAAACGAAGTTAAACAGTTCTATTTGGCAGATTTCTTGGAAAATGTAAAAATTGAGGGATGGGGAAGAATAAACGCTGGTAATTATCTAGGTTGGTATCATGGCGCCTATACTATATCCGATAGATATCTTGATGCTTACGGAAATGATCTTATAGTTGGGATGGTTGCTGTAGATGATTCGGTCATTGAACATGGTTCAGAATTAACTATTCCTACTTTACCTGAGCCCTGGAACAATATGGTTTTCTCAGGCTCAGACGAAGGTCCTTCAATTATTGGAAAACATGTTGATGTATTTACTGGAGAAGGAATTGATGCAGAAAATGAAACGTTTCGGATTACAAGTTCAAACAATACAGTATGTATGCAAAATTAGTAGTGAAGATTATAAAGGATGAATCAACCTTTTTGCCAGATGCTAAAACCACTGTTAAAAGAACCTAAACTGCTTACCTCCACAATCCTTACCCTGAGTATCGTAACAGCTATTGTAGCATTTTCTCCACTTGATGCAACTGCAGAATATTGGAAACAACATGACATGCCAGAGATTTCTGGTTCATTACCAGCATCTGATTCTATGCAAGAAAATATTGAAATGGAAAAAATTCATTTTTCAGTAGCTACCGCTGTTGCAGAAAATGCAGTAATTGATGGTCAGGCAATCAAAGGTAAACTTGAGGCAGTACAGGGTTTTCTAGTCTACAAGTTTGGGATAGTAGACGGTGATGGACTATTTCATAAGGTTATAGTGGATGCTGGAAACGGGTTTACTCTTTACACATCAGAAGGCAAATCAATTGATGATTTCAAACATTATTCTCATGGTGACAACTGGTCTCACGACAAAATGATGGGTTCGCACTTTGCAGACCTTACTCCTGAAGAGCTAGAACAAAAGCATGCTCAGTTCAAGGAGATGAAAGAAGCATTTAGCTCATTATCTGAAGAGGACCGAGAAACGATAATGGCTCACTTTAATGATATGAAGACACAGTACTCAGATCTTTCTGATGAGTAAAGGACAGCAAAACATGCTGAAATGAAAACCATGATGGAAGAGTTTATGCAACTATCCTTGGATGAGAAAATTGAATACTTAACAGAGTTTGCAAACTCGCTGAGATCCAACTAGAATAACTTACATTTGATACGAACTGTTGCCGAGTCTTTTTATCTTTAAAATAGCTATTTGAAACACGGAAGCTAACAGCGTGCTTTGAATAGTGCGATTCGCTTATTCATTAGGTTGTTCAACGTACCTCCTATGTCTTGTTGGCTTCCGTCAACACTTGATACGAAATGTAAATTGGAAGTTAAGTACTTTTTTCGTAATATATGATTGGATTCTGATGGAAGAGAACCAAGATATTTTAATAATTGAAGATAGTCAAGCAACAGCAAATCTAATTTCCAATTATTTAAAAATACTAAACTACAAAGAAATTCACACCTACGAGGATGGCAAAGCAGGAATAAAGAAGTTCTTAGAACTCTCAAGCTCAGATAGATTGCCTCTGGTCTTTTTGGATTATTATTTACCAGAAACTGATATAATTTCACTGTTTGATCAGTTCCTCGAAATAGAACCTGAAACCAAGATCATAATAAACACAGTGGCAGGAAAAGAAGATGATGGCATCAAATATTTAATTCAACATGGGGCCTATCATTATTTGCAAAAACCCTTTTCATTTGAGAATCTAAAAGAAATGATGAATACATTTGAGAAGGAACAGTCAACTGATCTCGCAAAACGGTGGTTAGAGCTTAATTTTCAGCATTAATCTTGTATGTCAGGTTTTAATTGAATAACTTGCTTGTAACGCTATTCCAATAATTATTAATGCTAATCCAACCGCTCGGCTTATCTGAGTGATTTTATCATTTCTTAAAGTATCAGATTTAGAAATATACTCAGCATAATCAGCTATCGACTTTGTTTTATACCACATTCTCAAAATTAGATCCCAACTAAAAACTATAATTCTAGCTATTGAAATACATAGAATTAAGAAACTTGTTTAATCCTGAAAATTCTTAATTTATTCTATTCTTAGTGACAGTTCGTATCAAATGTAACTGAAAGTGATTTTGTCTGACTGATTATCCTTTTTCGAGTACTTTTCCTAGTCTTTTGATAGTTGTTCCTTCTTCTTTTAGATGCTGTTGCAGTAGTTTTTGATGGT
>JACZSC010000099.1 GCA_022574415.1 Nitrososphaerota archaeon
GAATAAGGAATTTTCATTCCATTATCAAGTGATATCTGTTCAGGCTCTGCATCAACAAGTTTTGTATTTTTAATAATTTCCACACCATTTTTTGTCAATGACTCCATAGCATAGTCCCCCAAATCACCAATTTCTGGAAGAATTTTTTCGCCTGCGGACACAAGAATTATTTTTATTTTCTCAGGGTCAATATTACGATAAAATTTTTCAACAGATTCTTTAACAAAGTCATTTATTTCTCCAACTGTTTCAACTCCAGAAAAACCTCCACCAATAACCACAAACGTCATAAGCTTTGACAATACATTTGGATCCTCTTCCTGGTCTGCACTTTCCAGAATTGAAATTATGTGATTTCGCATTACTATTGCATCGCCAAGAGTTTTAATTGTCAAAGCATGTTTTTCTACATTTTTGTTTCCAAAGAAATTAGTCTTGCCTCCCAGTGCAATAACTAGGTAATCAAATTCTAATTCACGTTTTTGACTGTCTAATGCCCTAGAAATTGTAACTTTGTTATTATTCAAATCAATAGAATCAACCTTTGCTTGATAGTATCTCGCTCTTTTACAAAATGCTCTAATTGGTGTTGCGATGTGTCTTGATGCAAGCATTCCTGTTGCCATTTCAGGCAGTAATGGAGTATGTAGGAAAAAGTTATCCTGACTTACCAAACTAATACTAACTTCGGTATCACTTTCAAAAGTCTCTTGGAGATGTTTTAACACGTTAACTCCAGCATAGCCTCCACCTAAGATTAGTATCCGTTTTATTGATGGTGAGGGATTTTCATGGATGTTTTTGGCGTGTTTTTCATAGGTAGACATTTTTGAAAATTCAATATCACAAATATGACATCTATAGTTTGCACCAATTTTTCTTGTCAAAAGAGATGCTAAAACACCAACAGTTATTCCCCAGATAAGATGCATAAACAAGGAATCAATCAAACCAGACACAAAGTTTTCGTTTACTACTTCAGATGCTTCTATGAATGTCATTGAAGGATCTAATTCTGCAAGAAGCTTAGCCATGTTTGGACCAAGAAATACTTGTGATACTGGAATTGAAAATACTGCAAAGACAACAACTCCAGCGAGGATACCATAAACCAAGCCGTTTTTGATCTTTGAGATGTTGAATTTGATTATTCTATGTAGGAAAACACCAGTAACAATTCCTATGATGGTGGCAACTGCGATATGAAATGCAAAACCTACTTCTGGAGAGCTTGAACCAACCACTCTTGCCATAACAAGCAGAGTGATCAAGTACTGTGTCTCAGTTGTAATATCCAACAAAATTCTTGGCAGGTGCATTGTGAATCCGCCAATAATCGAACCTATAGCTACGAAAAAAATCTCTTTTTTTAATGAGAAGCCAACCCTGAGATAGTGAGATTTTTTGTTTTTTGAATGGCTCAACTGGTAATCACCCTTGTTTGATAAAATCTATCATAATCGAGAGCATTCATGAATGCTTAAAACGGTTTTACCAAATTCTGACTTGGTAACAATTCGTGTCAAGATTCTTGCCAGTTTATTCCACACACATTACAGGTTGCCCTGATGCCATTGTAACGTGGTTCCCAGTAAGGTTGGATCTCTCTGTTACAGATAGGACATTCGACCATTTGGTGATCATTAACGTTTTCATGTACGACTTTACTTTTAGAAAAAAAATGGAGTTTCATGCAGAAGCCTCCGTTTGGATATTCTTGTCGATATAGTTTCTTATCGATTCTTTTGATGCAGCACCAGCTGTTTGGGAAACTACTTGACCGTTACGAAAGATCGTAAGAGTAGGAATACTAAAGATGTTGTATTTTGATGCGAGTTCTTTGTTTTGATCCACATCAACTTTGACGAAGTTTACTTTGCCTTCGTATTCCTTTGCAAGCTCCTCGACTATGGGTGCTATGATGCTGCAAGGACCGCACCAGGTTGCCCAAAAGTCAACGAAGACGGGTTTGTCTGAGTTTATGACTTCTTGTTCCCATTGTTCTTTTGATATGATATTCATGGTGTTTTTAGTGAAAAAAAGTAGATAGTATCAGCTAAACTCTAAATGATATTTTTCAATACTTGCTCTTAGCTGACATTATCCATGTCTGTCTCTTAAGTAGGACAATGAAACAAATAACAAAATACATTGGATTGCTTGCAATCTTGTCTCTAGCAATGGTAGCATTAGCACCAGAACTTGTTGATGATGCATATGCACAAAAAGCAGAAGGGAGTCCAGGCAGTCAATCACCAAAATCCTATGGATCAGCAACTGATGACATAGTATGTGGCGACCGTCTTTGCAGCACACCTGAAGGTAGCGAAGATCCAGTAAACGTAGGAAGAGCAATTTAGACACCATAGTAGAGAATAAAAAATTCTCTCTCCCCCTTTTTTCTTTAAATCACAAAAAAATTATGAAAATAGTCAAATTATTCCTATGATACTCTGGTAACCTTTTAGTGAAGGAGAATCATGTTTTATCTATTGAGTGAGGAACAAGATAATTCTCTCTCCGAAGTATTCATGGAGTTAGCAGGTGAAAGTCGATATGCCATACTTTTGATGTTGGAGGAACAAAAGCAGAGGTCAGTACAACTAGCAAAAGAACTAAACCTTACAATACAGGAGACTCATCGGAACACTGTTAGATTAGCCGATGCAGGCTTGATAAAAAAAGACTCGGACGGATTTTTTTCACTGACGCCTTATGGCAGAATCATGGTATCCCAACTTGGCTCTTTTGGCTTCCTAAATAAGTACAAGGAATATTTTGGAGAGCATTTCCCTTCAGATCTACCTTCAAAATTTCTTCAAAGAATTGGAAACTTGAGTAATTGTGAATTGATTCATGGAAATTTTGCCATAGTTGATAAATGGTTGTCTTTAGCTGAAGACGCCAAAGAGTACTTGCGAATAATGACCGCACAAATTCCTCCTCAGTTCTTTAAACTATGGGTATCAAAAGCAAAGAAGGGCCTCCAGATCTTTTTAATGCATGGAGAAAATACGATAGCTCCCAAGGGTTTCAAAAAGGAACTTGATAGTTCTGTTATACGGAATCTAATATCAGAGGGAATTTACAAAAGAAAAATGGTGAAAAAAATTCAAACTATGATGGTAATGAACGAAAAAAGAGGGATTCTTTTCTTTCCAGATTCAAAGGGAGAGTCTGATATGTACTATGCCTTCATTAGTGATGATCCAGATTTCCATGAGTGGTGTGTTGATTACTTTGATTATATTTGGAATAAGGCAGGAACCTACGAGGTTTCCAAAATTCGTGAAATTTAGAACCCCTTTACACATGTAGCAAGTATTCTGTAAGTTCTTATTTCCTAACTTTCCTGATTAGTTTCTTGATTCCTCTGTAAGCCAAAACTGGAACCACGCAAGAGGGGCAACCTATTTTTGAGATAGGACAACAACAAAGACAGCTGCACTCTCCTTTGGCATGGTTACAATTTGGACAACTAGTTGTCTTCATGGTCTATCAACTAGTAAGGAAGGCAGATAACGCAAACTAAACACCAATTGATATTTTTCAAGAACCTTTGTTAGCTTACCTTATTGCAAATTTTTTCCATAAAGGGAGCAATGAATCAAAAAACAAAATACATCGGAATGCTAGCTATCATACCTCTAGTTATGGTAGCAATAGTACCAAACTACATTGGTGAAGCTGATGCTTCAAACCAACATTTTGTAGCCATAGAAAAACTGAAAGTACTAAATGCAGTACAAGAACAGCCCACAGCAGAACTTTCACTAGTTCAAGTATTTGAGCCCACAGAAACCACTGCTACTCAAATTCCAACTAAGGGATTCGTTCCAAGAAGTGCTGATGATGGTGCAAAAACATACCAAGTACTCTACAGAGTGTTAAATGCAGTTGACAGCGATGTACGAAATATAGAGATCTCTGTTAGTTCTGACACACAAACCGTTAGTGGAGAGCTACAAGGTGACCTAGAGATAAAGCGTTCTATCATTTCTGTCATGATCCAGGCACATGACCCAGCCTCTATCAGCGCCGAAATAGTAGATTTCGACTTTAAGAACTAAGAAGAAAAACTGGATAAAAAAAATCCTCCCCTCTTTTTTTTTATTTTCCCTTAACACAAACTAAACACCAATTGGTATTTTTCAAGAATATTTCTTAGCTGACATTATCACCACTTTTATCCAATAGGTAGGTATGAAACACAAAATAAGTCGAATAGGATTGCTTACGGTCATTCCTCTATTGTTAATTGCATTTGTTCTTTTACCCATAAGTGAAGCTGATGCCTTTGAATCAGAAGAAAATATCATCCAGATATCGAACTCTACACTTGAACTAGTTTCAGGTGAAGAGTACATTACTCCTATAATTGTAATAATTAGTATTGAACAATGATGAATATAACAGCGTGGAAATGTTACAGATGTAGTTTAATCTTCAAACATGAAGACCATGCCAACCTACACAATGATATCACTAATCATTCTACACAGCAGATAGAATTGATTAACGTATACCTTCTAAAAACGAA
>JACZSC010000100.1 GCA_022574415.1 Nitrososphaerota archaeon
TTTGTACTAAGATAGAATGCATGTGCACTAATTATAGTTCCAGCAAGGAATATTTTTGTAGCAAAAATTAGATTCCAAGGTCTATCCGAATCAGGATAACCCACTGACAGTGTATCGATGTTAGGAAAATTCCCATTAACTACACCTGCTGTAATTAATGATGTCAGTACTGAAAAATTCCATAATACTTCATAAAGACCAATTATTGCAAAACTTAACAACATTAGTTGTAGCAAAGACATTTTCCAACCAACAATCTTATTACTTGCTGTCCTTTTCCATCCAATTCTTGTAACGCTGTACCATCCAATAATTGTTGAAAAAAATAACCAGGTAGTCAGTCTAGCAAAGTTTTCAAATGGAATGATAGTTGTATTCAAAATCTCTCCCATTACATACGTTCCATTTTCCACCCATTCACCCATCATAGAATAAACTCCAAATACTGTAATTGATACCATAATTACACCACAAACATAGAATATGTACAAGTAAATTTTGTATGCTGTATCAGTTTCTTCGAGATGACGAGCTTTCATTTATCGAAATGCCAAATGATGAGATATAAAAATTCATAACAACGTAGTGGAGTTTATTAGATAAGTTTTGAACACACCAAATGTGAAAATTCCAATTAATGTTCCACTAATAGGTAAGGACGAAATTAATGCAGTTTTAACGGTTCTAAAGGAAGGAAATCTCACTACTGCAGATAATCTGGGAGGCAAAAATGTTCAGGAATTTGAAAAACTTGCATCCTCTTTTGTAAAATCAAAGTTTGCGATTGCTGTCAACTCTGGCACTTCGGCCCTTCAAGCAGCACTCCTTGCTTTAGATATTAAGAAAGGCGACGAAGTTCTTTTACCATCATTTTCATTTGTTGCAACTGCAAACGCAGTTTTTTCAACAGGAGCAAAACCCATCTTCGTAGATATTTTAAAAGAAAATTATACAATGGATCCAACTGATCTTAGAAAAAAGATTACAAAAAAATCCAAAGCAGTAATTCCCGTTCATCTTTATGGAAATGTAGCATACATCGATCAAATTTCTGAACTTGCAAAAAAACACAATCTATACATTATTGAAGATGCTGCACAGTCCCTAGGATCTACTTTAAAAGGAAAACATACAGGCACATTTTCTGATATTGGCTGTTACAGTCTTTATCCGGCCAAAGTTATAACATCTGGAGAGGGTGGTTTCATTACAACAAATAGCAAAAAATTATGTGAAAAATTACTGATGATAAGAAACCATGGAATGGTATCTGGTTATGATACTAGAGTATTTGGATTGAATCTTAGATTGCCCGAAATTAGTGCAGCAATTGCAAAAATCCAAATTAAAAAACTACCTAAATTTTTACACCAAAGAAGAAAAAACGCAAAAATTTTTTCTGAACTAATATCGGATCTTTCTATCAAAATTCCATCAGAAAGAAAAAATGAAAAAGTTAATTGGTATCTTTTTACAATTGCAATTAAAAATAGAAATTTAGTTATGAAAAAATTAAATAAAAAAGGAATTGGCGCATCAGCATATTACACAATGCCAATTCATAAAACACCATTTTATAAGACAAAAATCAAACTGTCAACCACTGAGTGGGCTGCATCTACTGTATTATCAATACCAATTCACCCAAAAGTCACCTCAAAAAATTTACAATTCATAGCAAAAAATTTAAGGCAGGCCTTATGAAAACTCTAGAAAAACTGCTAGGAGAAATATGCAAAGCTATCCTTCCTATCAAAGAAGAGGTATTTTATGGGAATCCAAACTCATCAATCGCAATCTGTACCTTGTCAAGCATTGATTTGCTCAGAAGTCTATCTCAGCCTAAATTTTTACAAAGTGTAGCATTAGTTGGTAGACTACTATCAGAAAACAAAGGAATAGACTCGTTGATTCAATATGTCAATGCTAACCCAAAAATTAAAACAATTGTTCTTTGTGGCAATGAAGTTTGGGGGCATAAATCTGGACATTCGTTGCTCGCATTACACAAAAATGGAATTGATAAAAACCATAATATAATTAATTCAGCCAGTCCAGATCCTTTTCTTAATTTAACTAAACTAGAAGTAAAAAAATTTCAAAATCAAGTTAGAATTATTGATATGATTGGAGAAACAAATCAAGAAAAAATTATACAAACAGTAGAATCAGTCTAATATCCAGTTCTTTGCCTTTTTCGATTTATCTCGTTTTTTCTTTTGTATTCCTCTAGAATATCTTCAGGCGTTAAATTCAGTTCTAGTGATGCCTGAACCACAAAATGCCAAATGTCAATTAATTCTTCTTTGGCACCATCCTTGTTAAAAGGAACAGGATTTTTCCACCACTTCCAATTTGTTGTACGTTGTAATTCCACTGCTTCATGAATTATTGCAGTACACAAAGCTGCCACTCTTTCTTCTACATCATCAGGATATCTATCAAGATTCATCATATTAGTGAGGCCTTTCTGTAAAGTAAAGATTGAATGTAAAGTATCCTGATCTTTTGAAATGCTTTGTGTCAAGCTCCTAACTTGTCGGCTGAATTATTAAACTTAAATCTTTAGAAACGAATCATCTTTTCATATTGTTTGATCCGTTGTCTAATATCTTGATTTTCAAGTTGTAAAAGTCCATCCAAACCATATTTTTCAACAGCAAATGATCCTAACACATTTCCATAAACAACAGCTTTTTTGATTGCGGAAAATGTGGTAGAATTCTTACTTGCCAAATATCCTATCATAGCTCCAGCAAAAGAATCCCCTGCTCCAGTAGGATCCACTACATCTTCCAAAGAAAATCCAGCTGATGGAAATATCAAATCATCAAAAAACACGAGCGAACCATGTTCTCCTTTTTTTATTATAACGTATTTGACTCCCCAATTCATCATTTTTTTTGCACATTTTATCAAACTGAATTCCTTGGTTAGCAATTTGGCCTCTTCATCATTGATTACAACAGCGTCAACTGATTTTATCATGTTGATTACTGCATTCCTTTTTGTAGAAATCCAAAATTCAATTGTATCACACATTGAAAATTTTACTTTATCAAATTCTTTTATCAATTTTGTATTTTGTTCAGGATCATTGTTTGCTAAATATATAAATTGAGATTTTTTATATTCCTCAGGAACTGTTGGTTTGAAATTTTTTAAAACATTGAGATCTGTTTTCAAAGTCTTTCTAGTACTTAGAGTTCTATCATAGCTTCCATCATAATGAAATGTTTTACCTTTCTTAATTGCTAATCCACTTAGGTCAAGATGTTTTGCTAGTAAATTATGATATTTTTTAGGAAAATCATTGCCAACTACAGCAATTAAACCAGTCTTTACAAAAAAACTTGCAGAGATGCCAGCAAAGGTTGCTGCACCACCCAGAACATTTTTTAGAATTTTTGATGGTGTTCTAATTGTATCAAGTGCAGTTGAACCAAAAACAGTGAGCACGTTTTTGTAGATCTAGTTTTGATGTATAAATTCCCTTGCTTGGTCTTCAGAGGGATAGAAAACAAATGGGATATCTATTGATGTAAATAAAACATCATAGGTAGTCACGCCACTAATTTTTACAACTGGAACATCATTTCCAGTTTTTAGTTTTGTATAAGTCTGAAACGTACCATCAACAAATGCATCACCTAATGAAGGAAGTACAAAGGATTGTAGTGTTCCATCACCAATTCTTTTATCATCAGCATAAACTACAAATTCTGTTTCTCCAGCAGTAAGCATCAGTAATGATGGATTATCAAATTTCAATTGAAGATTGTGAGTGGTCCCTCTCTCATCCTCTGAAACTAGAGTGTTTTCAGTAATTATCACACCTATCTGAGAGGCGAAAGCATATTGAGAATATCCAAACATGCCTACAATTATGAACAGGAATATGATTCCTGCCTTCTTCGAGGATCTCATAATAGAGAGTTTCAAAATTGTTTTTTAACGGAAAAGGAAAAAAAACCAAATAACATGTGTAAAAGTTTTGATCTGTTCTTAAACCTCCTTAGAGCTACCAGAATAAATCGAAACCAGCCAATTTCATAATTAGATGGCTAAGATTAAACTTAGATTTGGTGAAAATGAAGTTGAAATCGAATCAAGAGACTTTTACATTGATAATGAAACCCTTGGCGATGTTATATCTAGCGTAACTAGACATATGGAGGAAAACAAAGTTAGAGTAATCTTTGAAAACCAACCAGAAGAACGTGTCGCACAAGACACCCTATCTTTACTAGAAGATGCTGAAGTGTATGAACCAGAATTCACTAATCCGATAGCAATTCCTACAAGGGAAATTTATAATAAACTAAAGATCTTAGACAAAAATTCATTTTTCAATATTCCTAGGAATGTCTCAGAAACTGTAGAACAACTTCGAGAACATGGTTGGTCTACAAGTCCATTAGACGTTTCAAAAGCTCTAACAAAAATGTCTTTTAATAGAGAAATTTCAAAACATTCTAAAAATAATAGAAT
>JACZSC010000101.1 GCA_022574415.1 Nitrososphaerota archaeon
AATTCATCAATCTCTTTAAGATATCCTTGATCAAATAATGATTGTATCAGTAATATGTAATCTGCTCCAATTTTTGCTCCTGCATCAATCTGAACTTTGTCAATCATAATATCTTTCATAAGCATTGGTACATCAACTACTCCTCTCACTTTGATGAAGTAATCAGGGGAACCATGAAATAGATTTGGTTGTGTGAGAACAGATATGGCTTGAGCACCTCCCAAAATCATTGATTTTGCGATACTGACTGGGTCAGTAACCGTTCGAATTTTGCCTAACGATGGTGATGCAAACTTCACTTCGGTGATTAGAGGTGCATGGGGATGTGTTTTGATCAAATGTATCAAATCCTGACTTGACTTTTGCATTTGATTTGTTATCTCATATGTACCGTCATCAATCGCAGCTTGAGAATTGTTTACTAATTTTTTTAGAATGTGACCCAATTATGTGACCTCTTTTAGTTTTGATACGTCACCTGATTCTTTCACAAATTCTTCTAACAGTTTGAATGCCTTACCATCTTGAATTGTATCTAACGCAAGTTTAACCCCCTCATCAAAGTTTTTTACAACATTTCCAACAATTAGTCCAGCTGCAGCATTAAGTGCTGTTGTTTCAATCATCGCCTGATTAGCTGTATTATTTAATACTCCAACAAAGGACTTTATTGCTTGTTCCTTTGTTTCAATCAGTATATCTTTAAGTGATGATTTGTGTAGCCCAAAAACTTTAGAATCTATTGCATTTGTAAGAACTTTGTCACCACGTAAAACACAAATTTGATTAATAGAGCTAGTTGAAAATTCATCCATTCCATCATCAGAGCGAACTGTCATGATGTTCTCAGCTCCCTTTCTTTTGAGAATTAATGGCAATCTATCTAAATATTCATGTGTGAATACACCAATCAACTGATTTTTTACGCCAGCTGGATTAGATAATGGACCCAAAAGATTGAATGCTGTTCTTTTCTTGATTTGTTTCCTTGCTATAGCAACATTTTTCATTGCAGGATGAAATTTTTGTGCAAACATAAAACAAATGTTAAATCTTTCCAATATGGTTGTAATTTTTTCTGGTTCTTGATCTAAATCATAACCAAAGTATTCAAAAATATCTGCGCTACCTGAAATTCCTTTACTAGAACGATTTCCATGCTTTGCAACAATTCCACCTGCAGCTACTATAACAAATGCAGCAGTAGTAGAAACATTAAATGTTTGAATCTGATCTCCGCCAGTTCCACATATGTCGATTATAGTTCCATTGTTTTTAGGCGTAATTTTGAGGCTAAATTCTTGCATTTTATCTAGCATTCCCAAGAGTTCATCATCTGTTTCTCCCTTATCTGTTAGATTTGAAAGAAAGTCTATGTTTTGTTGATCATTGGTACTTCCACTGAGAATGTCAGACATTACATCACTCATCTCATCATAGCTCAAGTCTTCTTTGTTTTCTAATTTTGAAATTAGTTCAGTTATCATCTCTCTTTCACTTCTTTTACAAAGTTAGCAAGGATTTTTTTCCCATCTTCTGTCATTATAGACTCTGGATGAAATTGTACTCCTTCAATAAGATATTCTTTATGACGCACAGCCATCACTTCTAGATCATCTTCAGCGATTGCAGTGACCTGTAACGAATCTGGAATTATTGTCTTATCTCCTACCAAAGAATGATATCTTGTTGCACGAAATGGATTTTTTACACCTTGGAATAATGGATCTTCAACATGTTTGATTGGACTTGTCTTTCCATGTCTGACACGGCCTGCGTTAGTAATCTTACCACCAAATGCATGAATAATTCCTTGGTGTCCAAGACACACCCCTAGAATTGGTTTTGTTGGACCAATCTCTTTGATGACATCGGTGCACACTCCAAAGTATTTTTTGTCTTCAGGCGTTCCCGGACCAGGTGAAATAATAATGGCATCATAGTTTTTTTGTCTTATTTCGTCAGTTGTGATCTTGTCATTTCTAATGACTTCACAGTCTACACCTAGTTCACCAAGATACTGAGCTATGTTATACACAAACGAATCATAATTATCTAAGATTAGAAATCTCATTGAGATGCCTCCATTAATGCTTGTAACATTGCACCAGCTTTGTGTTCTGTTTCTTTGAATTCGTATTCTGGTACTGAATCTGAAACTATACCAGCTCCTGATTGAACAAATCCTTTATCATCATCAATGAATATACTTCTAATTGCTATGGCAAAATCACAACATCCATTATATGAGAAGTATCCAACAGCGCCTGCATATGGTCCACGGGCCTCATTTTCCAACTCGTCTATAATCTCCATTGCTCTAACCTTTGGTGCACCAGACACCGTTCCTGCTGGAAACACTGCCTGAAATGCATCAAACATGTCATATTTTGAGTCAAGTTTGCCTACAATGTGGGTAACTATGTGCTGAACATGACTGAATCGTTTGATTTTCATCAATTCTTCAGGATGTACCGTTCCATATTTACACACTCTACCAATATCATTACGTCCTAAATCAACTAGCATGGTATGTTCGGCAAGCTCTTTTTCATCATGCAATAATTCATCAGCTAATTGTTTATTTTTCTCTTCATCATCCGTAATTTTTCTCGTCCCTGCAATTGGAAATGTTTCAACAACATCATTAGTTACTCTAATTAGCATTTCTGGTGAAGCACCAATTGTTATTTTAGAACCTTGCTTCATGTGATACATGTATGGGGATGGATTTAGCTTTCGGAGAACTTTGTAAAGTGCCATGTGATCTCCTTTGGAATTAAATGAAAATTTTCTAGATAATACTACTTGGAAAACATCTCCATCATAGATGTATTGTTTTGCTTTATTTACAATTTCTGAAAACTCTGATTCATTCATGTTTGGTGTGATGTCTGACACTTGAAATTCTCCAAAATCCCCTTCTGACATTTTAAATTGATCAAATCTGTTTTCATCATAATAAAAATAAAATAACTTGTTACGAATATTATCATATAGAATCCCATCATCATAAATTCCAAATTCCATTAATGGTTCAGGCGTATCATGTGTTTTAGGAATATTTTCAACCAGTCTTATTGCATCATAGTTTACAATCCCAACTGCGCCACCAAGATACCTATGGCTTTGATCAGAAACAGAGCCAAGCAGTTTTTTTAGCTCTTCAAATGGATTGTTAGTTTGAATTGTTTTTATTGTGTCATCTTTGTATTGTATTTCCACTCTATCTGAGAATCCTTTGACAATAATTTTAGGATCAAAACCCATTACACTTGTTTCAGCTAGAATTTCAGGTCCAGTTAATGATTCAAATAAAAATGAATGTGAATAATTACGTGAAATTTTGTTATAGACTTTAAATTGATTTTCAGATAAATCTAGGGGTATTACTTTCGGCTGAGTTTTTCCAAAGGTGTTCACCCATGCAAAAAATTGTTTTTGGATGTTATTTAAGTTGATGCAAGAGATTTTCAGTTAACTTTGAGGCTGTTTTGTTTGACTTTTTGAGGCTAATCTGCGTTACCGTATAGTACGGTACCTTTAAATGCGATCTGGTGGAATTATACGTATGAGTCAGATTTTGGCAACCTCAAAATCCGGACTAATTCAAGAGTTTGTGATTTCTAAGAAAAAATCATTTATGACCTCTACTGTAAGTTTTGTAAAATGCAATGTTTGTGGTAAAGGAATTGAAGATGGATTTTCAATCACTGCAAAATCAATTCAAAAAAGAATCTTCTTTTTCTGTGATATGCATAATAATTGAAAGACTTTTCTAAATTGGTTTTGTAATTGCGCCTTCTGCAGCAGATCCTACTAAAGATGCATACTTTGCTAAAGCTCCTGACGTATAATTTGGTTTAGGCGCCTTCCATTCTTTTCGTCTAGAATCCAGTTCCTCTTCTGAAACATGAAGATTGATACTATTTGTTTCTGTATTGATACTAATTTCGTCTCCATTCTTTACAAGTGCAATAGGTCCACCAACAAAAGCTTCCGGTGCAACATGCCCAATCATGAATCCTCGTGTTCCTCCAGAGAATCGACCATCTGTAACCATTGCTACTTTTTTTCCTAATCCTTGACCAATTAATGCTGCAGTTGTGGCAAGCATTTCTCGCATTCCGGGTCCTCCCTTGGGACCTTCATATCTAATAACAAGAACGTCTCCTTCCTCAATTTCTCCTTTTGCTGTTGCATCAAATGCGTCTTCTTCTCTATCAAAGATTTTGGCTTTACCAGTAAATTTAGTAATTTCTACTCCTGATGTTTTAATTACAGCACCATCTGGTGCCAG
>JACZSC010000102.1 GCA_022574415.1 Nitrososphaerota archaeon
TATGTTCTAAAAGAAATAACACTCTCAATTGATCGTGGTGTAAACTATGCTATTGTAGGTCAATCTGGATCTGGTAAATCAACTCTGTTAAAACTAATCAATGGAATGATGTTACCAAGTAAAGGTGTTGTAAAGTTTGATTATCAAACACCCAATATGACAGACAAAAAATTCAAACCAATGCTTTCAAAGATTGGTTATATTCCACAAAGTTTAGGTTTGATCAAAAATGTTTCAGTTTTAGAAAATATTCTGATTGGTTCATTACCAAGAATTAGTAGTATTAAATCACTTTTCAAAATGTTTCCAGAAAATGAGCTTCAAGAAGCTGAAAGAATTCTGAAACTTGTTGGTTTAGAAGATAAAGCAAGTAGAAAAGCATACATGTTGAGTGGGGGAGAGAAAAGACGAGTCGCGATTGCTCGTGCATTAATGCAAAAACCTGACATTTTACTTGCTGATGAAATTGTCTCGGAGTTGGATCATGTGACTGCCAAAGAGATAATGGATTTAGTATCTGATGCCCAACGAAGATTCAATTTAACTGCGGTAATGGTACATCATGACATGCGGATGGCTTTAGAGTATGCAGATAGAGTAGCTGTTATCAAAGAAGGTCAAAAAATTCTTGAAATTGGTGTTGAGGGAAGCAAAATTGTTGATTTCCAAACTGGAAATATGACCCAACAAGAAATCATGGAGCTGTATTCTGATGACCCCAAAAAGTAATCTCATTATTGGTTTGATAATTGCAATAGTTGTAGTTACGTCTTATAATATTGATGCAAACCCAGTTGATTTTGTTGAGGGCCTTCCAAATTTAGCAATCATTGCAGAAGAACTTACAGAGATTGAGCCTAAATTATTTGAAACTGCATTTTATTCAATGTTTGAAACTATTCAAATGGCATTCATTGGTACAATAGTTGGTGTTGCCATTGCATTACCGTTAAGCATGTTTGCTGCAAGAAATTTGAATAGTAAATGGGTTTATGCTCCAGTCAGAGTAATACTTGCTGCAATACGTACATTTCCATCAATACTTTGGGCTATTCTATTTGTAATAATGGTGGGCCTTGGCACATTTGCAGGAGTGTTAGCAATTATCATGTATACAATAGGTTTTGTAGCTAAATTACAGTATGAAGCAATAGAAACAGTTGATACTGATCCTATGGATGCTGTAAGTTCAATTGGAGTTTCAAAATGGCAACTAGTTCGATATGTTGTTTTACCAGAATCTGCACCACATCTACTTAGTCAGATTCTTTACATGTTTGATTATAACGTAAGACAATCAAGTATTCTTGGGTTAGTTGGTGCTGGAGGAATTGGTTTCTACATAATTAATTATATTAAATTCTTTGAATATGGAAAAGCTGCTGTATTCATGTTAGTTGTTCTTGTGGCTGTCTTGATAATTGATTGGGTGAGTGTAAAAATCCGTGATAAGTATATTATAAAATCTCAACGTGGAATGGAAGTTAAAATTTAAATTAATTGATTAATTTATTTGCAAGAAAACTTCTTAAAAATCGTGGGTTTACTAAACAAAGAATATCTAAAATTAAACAAAAATCTGCTAATTGGTTTCGTCTTTTCAACTACTGTTTCCGCCTTAGTTGCTCAGATTTTAGCAGATCAAGAAAATTATCTGAATACAACTTATACTGTAATTGCTGGGTATATTGTATTTTTTTCAGTCTTCATAATTATGTTTTACATTGATTTCAAACATAGATACAAACTATCGTCGGGTCAGACAAATTATGGCTTATTAAAAAAAGAATTGATCCAACTTATCTCCTCTCTTGGAATTGGAGAAATTGTATATTTTGCAGTTAGATGGACTACCCAGTACTATTTTCTAGATTTGAATTTTGAACCATATGCAGCATCCCTATCTTCGGAAGCAATTTCCATAGTTTGCTATCTGTTTGTTGTTACGTTCAGCGGCAAAATTGTCGGCTTATTCAAGGACAGCAATTAATAACATGTTTTTCAATAAAATTCTAATACAATTAACTTTTCAAGATCATATCAATGAAAAAATATCTATTGCTGATAATTTTTCTGGCAATTATCCAATCATCGAATATATTTGCTGTACAATCATATGATTTAATCATTGATGAAAATTCTTTCGAACTAAAATACGAACTGAATGGTGATGTTATTGCTATGGCATTGGACCAAGAACTTACTTCTTTATTAATTGGGATTGACAAAACTAAAGACTCTACATTTACTATTGAACTACCAAATGAAATGATTCGTTCTGAAGATAATGCTTTCGCTGTTTTAGTAAACGGACTTGAAGTAGATTATGAAATTGTATCTGATAATGACAGTTCAGCCTTAGAATTTTTTGTACCTTCTGGAACAGAAGAAATCGAAATTATTGGAACCTATGTAATTCCAGAGTTTCCATTGGGGTTTGTTCTTATTTTTGGAGCTATAATGACTGTGGTTTGTCTTATGACGAGACACTCAGGTCGTGATTTTATCTAATTGATTACCTTCAGAGGCAAGCTTGACTTCTCTGGCGATTCTTCGACCCATGCTCATAGGTTCATCATAAAGTAAAGTAGAGTATGGAGAACCATCCATGTAGATATTGGTTCCAGCAACAATTCTTGCTGAGAATTCAAATGTTTTGAATGTAGCATTTTCATCATATACTCCTTCTATACAGAATGGACCATTCATACCTGGCGACACAAGTTTTTTTGATGCATCTACAAATCTTTCTCCCATGGAATAAACTTCATCTAACAACGATTCACGTAAAACTAACGGACTGTTGGCAATCACATTAAAAGATGGAGTTTTATCAGAATTCAATTGTATCTTGGCAGGAATTCTAGCAAGTGCATCAATATCTGATTCATGTCTTTTGTCAACTCCAAAAAATTCTAATTCTTCATTTAATGGTGAATAGAAATACTGTAGATATGCCAAAACTCCATGCGCATATTCTTGAATGTATAGATCTAAATCTCCGTTGATAATTCCTTCTTCAATTAACTTATCCCGTTTTTTATTATATTCCTGTTCTGATGTTGCTAAAAAGTAACCCTTTCCACCAGCTGCGCCATGTCTCTTTACAATAACTAAACTATTAATTTCACTGGGATTGGCAACGGATTTTGGAACATCGAGTTTCGCCTTAAGCATTAACTGTTCTTTGAGTTTTCTATCTGATTCCCATTTTAGAATCATTTTATTTCCAAAAACAGGAGTTTTAATTGATTCAATTTGTTCAGTATTCATTTGTGCAATTAAAGTACCGTGAGGAATTAGAATAGAATTATTTTGTTCCAAAACAAAACTAACTTTTTGATCTAAAACTTCAACGAATGAATCTACCAAAATAAATTCATCGATAAAACTAAAGCGTCTGTACAGTTTTTCCCTTCTTTTTTCACATATGAGGAGAGTTTTTAGACCTTCATCTTTTGCCCCTTTTAACACTTGGAGTGCACAATGAGACCCCAGTGTGGCAATTGATGTCATTTTGATATTTTTACAAAGTTCACTAGACCTTATGAACTATGTGCAGTGGACACATATTCAAAAACTTCATCAATTATTTCCATTGATAATTCAGGCTTTAGTTCTTCAGGCATTGCCTTCAAAATAAATTCAAACAAAGTGACATTTTCCGGCAACCGCCCTTCCTCCTGTTTAACCGAATAAACAGAAACCGCGTTGGAGACTAAAGCAATGACTTTTTCACGTGTGTTAAGCGCCATATACATAAAATGAGTCTTAGGTAATTTAATCTAAAAATTAAATCAAAATTCAAAAAATTGCCCAATTTTTTCAGACAAGAAAATTAATTACACCTTAAAACCGCCAAATTAAGTGAACTTATGGTAAGCACAGACTTGGGAAATTTGCGTAGAACCCATTATTCAGATCAGCTTGATCCATCTATGGATGGACAAGATGTTGTATTGATGGGTTGGATAGAAAGCGTACGTGGTCATGGAAACATTTCTTTTCTATCTATTCGTGACAAAAATGGATCATTCCAAGTAGTAGCAAAAAAAGGTGACTGCTCTGATGACGTTTTAGATTCTCTTTCTGGTATCAAACCTCATTCCTCTGTAGGAATTTCTGGTAAGGTAAAAAAATCTGAAAAATCACCAGGAGGAATTGAAATAGTACCTTCAGAAATCCGAATCTTTTCTAAAGTAGAAAAAATTCCTCCTTTTGAACCACAAGCAAAAACTGTCAAAAATATTGATACACGACTTGAGGTTCGTCATATTGATCTTAGAAGAAAAGTTTT
>JACZSC010000103.1 GCA_022574415.1 Nitrososphaerota archaeon
TATTTGTCTTTTCAATGAAGGTACTGTAGCAATAAGCAGAAGAATAGCTGATAGATGGCGATTAATTGGAGCAGGAATAATTGGTTGAGGTTATTTGTGATTCGAGTTTTCTAATACATTTAGCTACCAAAAAGATAAAAAATATAGATAATTTAGAGACAGAAATCGGACAAATCCAATTTATTGTACCTGATGTTGTTAGAAAGGAATTACAACGGCTTTGTGAAAACAAGTCTAAAAGACAAGCAGTTTTGTCAACTTTAGATTTTATAAAAAAATTAAAAATTCTTCAAATTTCAGGAAATTATGCTGATGAATCCTTAATTTCATATGTAAGAGAGAATGGCGGGATTATTGCTACTGTTGATAAAGAATTAAAAAATAAAGTGAAAGAATTGGGCGGATCTATAATTTCATTATCTAATGATAGAATTATTTTAGAATCTTAGAAAAATTTAACTTGAGTAAAAATCAAATATTCATAGATGGGAGAATTAAAACTCGAAAGTACTGCCTTCTCTGATGAGGAAGAAATTCCTAGAAAATATGGATACAAAAATGGTAATGTCAGTCCTCCTCTAAAAATTAGTGGAGTTCATCCAGAAACCGAATCACTTGTTATTATAATGGATGATCCAGATGCAGAGGCCGCTGTAGGAAAAATTTGGGTTCATTGGGTCATTTGGAATATTCTTTCAAACACTACTGATATACCAGAATCATCTGTACCTGTTGGTGCAATTGAAGGTCAAACAGATTTTGGGGAAAATCATTATGGTGGACCTGCCCCTCCAGATAAAAGACATACCTATGTCTTTAGGCTCTATGCACTAAACACAAAATTAGACTTGCCACAAAACTCCAATAAAACAGATGTCGAAAATGCTATGGAAAACCATATCTTAGCAGAAACAGTCCTCAAGGGTACATATGCACCATAGGAAACTTGGATGTTTTGTTAATCAAAAACTTAAAAAATTTGAGCGCATAAATTTTTCAAAAGAGTAATAAGTTATGTTCAGGTCAAGCATTATTATTGATATCTAATTCTAATTTATTTATAATTGGAAATTTTAATTTTAGATTCCGCCACCTTTTAATTATTGGAATTCTTGCTATTTCATTTTCAATCTCATTTATGATTAGATCCCAACCAGCTGATTATGGATTTGAACTGAATGAATTTGATCCTTTTTTTAATTATAGAGCAACACAATTCATTGTAGAAAATGGAATTGTAGAATATTTTAATTGGCATGATGATATGAGTTGGCATCCTGAAGGGAGAGACATTTCTTCAAATTCCCAAGTTGTGTTACACATTACCGCAGCGTCATTATATCAAATTTTTGGTGGTAATTCCACACTTTATGATTTCACAATAATTTTTCCAGTAGTTTTTGGTTCTTTAACAGCAATCGTATTATTTGCTCTTGTCAGAGTAATTGCTGGAACGACAGCAGGTCTTTTTGCGTGTCTGTTTTATTCAGTTTCAGTGCCAGTTATGCTTAGAGGCCAAATTGGCTGGTTTAAATCAGAACCTCTTGGTTTATTTTTTGGATTATTAGCAGTGTATTTGCTTCTTAGTGCTATAAGTTCTAGAAATTCTAAGATTTCATTTGCCAAACTCATAGGAGGTGGAATATTTTTTGCACTTGGCGTTTCAGCTTGGGGAGGAATCCAATTCTTCGTACTTCCCTTAGGATTATTCTTCTTAGCGCTTCCATTTTTAAGAAAGGATCATGATTTCATCAGATGGACTATACCTGTTTTTATAATTTCATTTTTGTTAACAGGTTTGGCTTTTGAGAGACCAGGAATTAATTTTGTTTGTGGTTTGATTGGTTTTATAATAGTAGGACCTACGATATTTCTATTTGCTTATACAACTATACAAAAGCTTACGAGGGAAGGAAAAAGACTTCGTAATGGTCTTTACATCCCTATTGGAATCATTCTATCAGCAATTGCTCTGATTTCAATAAATTGCAGCTCAACATTCTTGAGGTTACCTTCATTTCGGTATCTTAATGCTGCGAATCCTTTTCTAACAACTCAAGACCCCTTGGTTGATTCTGTTGCTGAACATGCAACAACTACTTTGGCACAATCTTTTTGGTTTTTATCAATTCTAATGATTTTTGCAGGCATTGGAATTTGGTTTATTCTAAAAAATAAAGATCAAATACCCTCTTTCTCTAAATTGAGAAATGATATGATTGTATTTACTTTGATTATCTGTCTTGCGGGTGTTTATATCAGCTCCGCTTTTATTAGATTAGAATTATTTGCTTCTATTTCAGTAATTATTTTATCTTCAATAGGTTTGTCTGTATTAACTTCTATGATTTTAATTAATAAAAAAATTAAAGATAAAAAAATTTCTAACAACCCAAGAATTATTACCAGAATTTCCTATTTCTCTTTAATAATTATTTTACTTGTTATGCCATTAACAATACCAGAAAATGGAAACTGGGTTAATGCCATAAAGGCACCCCCAACAATTCTTAATGGAGGATCAGTCTTCAATATTGCTACTGATGATTGGCATAGTGCAATGGAATGGTTAAACAAAAACACACCCGAAGACGCTGTGATAGCTTCATGGTGGGATTATGGTTATTGGATCACAACATTAGGTGAGAGAATAACTCTGGCCGACAATGCAACAGTATCAACACTAAAAATACAAAAAATTGCTAAAACTCTACTTTCCCCACCTGATGAAGCATGGGAAATGCTTCAGGAGCAAGATGCTGATTATTTTTTGATATTTGTTGCAGGTCAAAGGATAGGAAATGATCCCAATGAGCTATATGTTCTCCGTGGTGGTGGTGATGAAAGTAAAAAACAATGGTTTATGAGAATTGCAGAAGAGCCTCTTGGTAAATATCTGCATCAGGATGGAGTTAGTGGGACAGATTTATTTTGGCAAAATACATTATTTGGAAAAATGATTCCATTTTCAGTATTAACATATGTAAACTTGAATACTAATGCTCAATCTGAAAATTTCCAACTTGGCTTTTCGGAAGTTTTTGTTAAAGATATTAAATTTCCAAATGATAGTGATGGTCCACTACGTCTAGTCTATTCTTCCCCTTCTTTTGACAGAACAGATAACGGCCCTATTATAGGAATTTTTATTTATGAAATAAATCAGGATTATAAACCAAAAATAGAAAATTAAGAATTGTTATAACGCTCAGCAAGTCTATATCGAATATATTTATCATCAGGAGAAAATTTTGCAGGATGCACAGAAACTGTATCGTCCTTACATTCTACACATTTGGTTTTTAATGTATATTTTTTACATTTAACACATTTTCTAAGTTGAAAACGCATCTTATCCCTCACGAATTTTTTTTGATTCTTCTCTAGTAAATTTAAAGAAACCTTTTTTATTCTCTATCTCTTTTTGAATTTCTTCGAGTATTGGTTTTAATTTTTTCTCTGCAGATTTGAAATCCTGTGCAGTTACTGCTAATCGATATTTTGGTGCACCCAAGTAAGTAATTTGAATATTTTTTCCTTTATCTTCCGTTGTAAAGTTAAGAAGAGTATTTTTGATAACTTCAACACCATCTGACCTATCACTAGAAATTTCTAAAATGCCTCTAATTTCAACAGATGGCAATTTAATTTTAGAACTGACTTGATTTATTGCATCTAGAGTTTTTTTAGGAATTTTTAGATCCTCAAGAACAAAAATTCCATGTCTGGCAATGTCCATAAAACCATCGTAATTAGAGTCATATTTTGAATAGAAACTATCTTCCAGTTTCGTTAAATCACTTTTTGATAGTTTAGCTTTTTCTTGTACTTTTAAGAATAAAGTATTTCCTTTTTCATATCTTTTCACTTGCAAGAGTTTTTTCTTTTTTTGATCAGTAGAAACCTGCTTTAATGATAGATCAATATCTGATCTCTCTCCACCCACTCTCTTTACAAGAAGAACTTTTTTTTCGCCATTTTTTACATATCTACTTATGGATCTAATCCACCCTGGGGCAATCTCTGAAATATGCAAAAATCCTTGTATGTCATCATACTCATCAAGGGTCACATAAGCACCATGATCCATAATTTTTGTTATTGTTGTAAGCACAATCTCTCCTCGTTCCGGTAATTCTTGTACTTCAGTTGACATTGCCACAAATTTTCTAATG
>JACZSC010000018.1 GCA_022574415.1 Nitrososphaerota archaeon
AATCATTGAAACTGCACGAGTTCCAGTAACCTTCCAGCTCCAAGCCTTTGAATATTGATCAAGAACATATTCTAGTGTACCAAATTTTTTCATATTGCCTCAGTGTTTTGGCGCTTAATTGTTTTCAGGGTTTATGAATCTTTGAAAAACTAAATTTCACAGGTTACTGTACTATGACCACCATTATCATACAAGGAAGTTATAGCAGCAATATCACAAGGAGAGATGTACGGAAACTCTGTAGTCATAGTTGGCGCCATCAAGCTTCCGGTGCTGTAGCATGTGCTAGCTCTAATGCATGCCCTACTTCGTGTCTAACAACTGCAGCCAACTGATTGTCAGAATAATCATTCGTCTGATAAATTGTACATGTTTTGAAGCTAAAATGGTTAGTTTTGAGTTGAATTAGTTTGTGGACTAGATTCTATACTATTTACAATTAATTCTACCAACGTTCCGTTGATGTTCAAATAAATCACAGTTCCGGCCTTACCAATATCTATCAAAGTACCATTGACATTAAGAGTTAAACTGCCAACGCTGTTTGTGTCAGTGTTTGTTCCATTTTGATTTAATTCTGAAATTAATTCAGTTGAATTAGTAAAACTTCCAGACGTAGTATTTTCTACATTCATTGTACTAAGATCATTCATTACTTCCCGGGATATGCTTGCCTTTTCATAGTATGCTAATCTCGCTTCTTGATAAGAGCCGCCATTTGATATGACTTGATCAAATGCTTCCTGTGCCTCTTCAAAAACGGTAATAGTGTAATTAAGTTGATTTACAATAATGTCTTTGACTGAAAGATCCAAGTTGTCTACAAATCTATCATACTTGTATCCAGAATAAATTCCAGCTCCAAGATTTGCTTCTTCAATAATTTGTTCAGTGAGTTCTATTGATTGTTCCCGCTGTTCAGCGATTAATTGTTGTTCTTTATCCAATTCTGTTTGTGAGTTAATCTCATAAAGAAATTCTAATTGTAGATTCTGATAGTAATTGTATAGTATTAATCCAATTGGATCATATTCAAAATCATCAGGAGACGCATGCAAATATTTTAGCGCCTCCATAGTTGATAGGATTTTTTCAGAATATGATTGAACTGACAATTCACCTTTTACTTGAAATTCTGTACTGGCTAGTCCAATTTTACCATCGCTTGTTGTTGCAACTACATTTACAATGTAGTTCCCTGGTAGACCATCAAATTCAGAAAACTCCACTTTGAAGATTCCAGTTGTGTCAGTAAGAATAGTTTTTGAATCAGAGTACAAGCGAACTTTAACTTCAGCTTCAGATACTGGTTTGCTCGCATGATCAGTTACTGAGACAAATACTACTGGAATCACACCGACATAAAGTGAACTCTGTTCCAATTTTACATCAATTATCAAATCCCATAGAACAGATTCCGATAAGGGCAGATTAGAAAATAACAGGCTAAAGCCTAGAATTCCCATTAGAAGGATCCTTAATTCTTTCACCTTGCTTGATTTCACTTTAGCTTGTTAAGATCTGGTATCTACAATTTTTCACATGACAAGGCAAAATTTGTTGATTCAGCCATAGGAATTTCAGCACTTTGTGAAAACTAAAAATGATGATTATATTCTTGAGTCAAAATTAAAGATGCATAAAGAGTGGATCCTTGTAGCTATTTAGATCTAACAGAAAAATTATTAGATAAAAGCGAGGTTAATTCTGATATATGATTTGCTCGAGTTGTGAGAATCACAAACATTTTGAATGTGTCGATTGTCAAAATGATCACAAAACATACTTGTGCGAATGTGATTGTCACGATAAAAACACAAAGCCTCATAGTGAACAAGCACACAACAATTCTTAATCGAGTCTAGAACTATTGTCTGAAATTTGATGACCAACGATTTTTTGTTTTTTCATCAATATCTTTGGCCATGTATTCCAACTCTGAAATGTCACCCAATTTTTGGTATGTTAGTTTCTCCAAAGTTTTGATTATGCTGATTGCGGCACGACATTGCGGAATTTCTGGGTCATTTAGTTCTCCATATAGTCCGATTCCTTGAATCCCATTCATCTTTGCATATCCAAGAATTAGCCCGTTAAAGCCAGTGATGACAGATCTTTGAGGAGTGAAATTTACATTTAATTTTTCTAATTGATTTGTCAGTTGGGAAGAGGTAGTGGTGACAAAGGTTTTTGGTGAGTTGTTTAATTCCCTGGTAGTATGAAAACCTCCAAGAGTGTAGATAAATTTGCTAGAATATTTTTTTGCAACATCAATAACATCTTGACACAGTGAATGTAATTCCTCATTTGTTTGAGGTTGACCAATGCCACCACCAAACACTATCAAATCGTTTGTGTAACGATACTCCCAATTTTCATCAGGTAAATCGATGTAACCGCCTTTATCGATAACGTATGTTGGATAAGATGATTTTGCTACTCTAAATCTTTGTGTTTTTAGTTGCTTATTTAGAGAGTCTATTACAATGCCCCCCACATTACCCATATCTTGCATAGCCGCAATGACAATTGGTTTTTTCAAATCAGGTTCTGACTCTTGAATAAAATCCATGTGTTAAATGGTTTCTTTACTGATTAATAGTTGTCTTTTTTATTATTCCTAAAATATTTAATTTGTCATTTTTGTTTTTATGAATTTATTTGGATTTTCATAATACCATTTTTAATCAGCCATTGGATTCCGTTCACAAAGTCCTGATCTGGTAACAGCCCATCACCCCACCAACCTGCAGTATTTTTTATCCATCCTGGAATTTCTTGCACTTGTTCTTGTTCAAAAGTTTCTGTTTGAGGTACCTTCAGAATATTATTTTCAATCAAATATTCAATTCCCCTCGCAAAGCCTGTATCTGAGATTTGTTCGTTATTCCACCATTTTGCGCTTGTTTTAATCCAGTCAGGGACAGCTGTTAGGGGTTCTTCAATTCTTAATTCAGATGTCTCTGGGGTGGTTGTACCTGGTTCGGGAATTTCTAGATCTTCCGGTGCTGGTTCCTCTATAGGTTCTAGGGTAGGACCAACTACCTCAATGGCATCAAAAATTAAAACAGTGGTAGAATGTAATTTTTCATCCCACATTCGTAATACTATATCAGATTTTGGCATTGGTTTTAGAAACTCACAAAACAAAGGACTGGATTTTCCAACAAATTAAAGCAAAAAAGCTAATGAAGCTTCCGGTCAAACAATCGATGAACAGCTTTCAGGTCTTGACAGCATGTCCAGCTGATTTTATTGATCATCTACTTCATCTGTTAAAGGGAAGGGACATTGATGATTTAGCAGATATCTCATCCCTTACCAAAACATATCATTGGTTCTTTTGCGATATTGTGGCGGGTTCCAATCCAAATATTGTTACAACAGAGCAGGTCCGCAAGATCATTGTTCTAAATGAATTGATATCTAGAACTGAAACATTCAAGGACAGAAACCCAGATGGGACGGTAGTTCTCCCAACAGGAGATGGTATGGCAATTGGTTTCGATGACAGTCCAGAAAAACCATTACGATTAACTCTTCAACTGCACAGGGCTCTCTCCAAATATAATGAAACAAAACGCGGCAAGGACAAAGTCTTGATACGAGTTGGAATCGATACAGGTCCGGTCTATCTTGTCAAAGATGTTTTAGGAAATGACAATGTTTGGGGGCCTGGAATCATCATGACAAGGAGAGTGATGGACCTGGCAGGAGACATGAACATTTTTGCATCTTCCAGAATTGCAGAAGACATCAAAAATCTTTCCCCAGAGTATAAGGAAATAATGCATCAGATAGGAGATTACTCAATTAAGCACGGTGAACAGCTCATACTTTACAACATTTACGGTGAGGGTTTTGGTAACAAACTAGCACGACGCAAGTCCAAGATTTTCAAGGAAAAGCAATCCGACGAGGACCTTTTGGGGGTGGTCACCTTTGAGTTCAGAAATATCGATATTGAAATCGACGTTACCGATCCTAAAACAATGCTTATCCATCACACCTGGACATGGGATCTTTTTAACATCTCAAAGGAACCTAGGGACCAAATATTCTATTATCTGGATGGGGATTCCCCAAAGGACTTTGCTGACATGAATGTGAAGGTAACTGATTTTGAGGGTAACGAATTGGATATTCTCAGCCTGAGTGTTAACAAACCACTACACAAAGAATTCAATGTTAGATTGAAAAAAACAGTCCCTCCAAAAAGAGGACTAAAAGGACTAAAGCTAGAATACGATTGGGAGGAACCTGAAAGAAACTTTTTCTACAAATTAGCAACCGACTGTAAAAGATTCACCTACCACTTTACCATACCAAGAAAGACCGAGATAAAAAACCGAGCTCTGAAGGTCGATACTGAAATGGGATACAAATGGAATATTTCTCCCGCTCCGACTCTTAAATACAAAGGAGATAAAACTGAGATAACTTGGGAGGGAAAAAATCTTAAAGCCTTTGAAGCCTATCGGTTTGAGTGGTAATCTAGTAAACTGACAAAAACAAACCTGTAATTATAATAAACTCAAATCACTACAAAATTCGTGGGTCTAAAGAAATTCATTGGAATCAGATTGATTACAATGTTTGGCGTTCTCATGGCCACACTACTTCTTACAATAATTCTGGTCGGCTCCAACATGGACATTATTCTAAAACAGGGAATCGGTTTTCAGGTAAGGGCAGAGATTGTAGAAAATCCAGCCATAGCTAAAAGTTTTTCAAGTGTTGCCGAGTTCGAAGCTTTTGTTCAGGATCAAATTGAACAACGGACGAAGGCGTTTGGGCTGGACACCCCATGGTATTCTCCGCAAAGAATTGGTGGCACAATGTACAAAATTTTAATTTTGGATTTTGGCCGTGCCACATTTTTGACTAGCGATTCTGGTTCTTCTGACATCAGGGATATTCTGTTGGAAAAGCTCCCAAGAACAATTCTGTTGTTCACCACAGCTACCTTGATAATTTCTGTAATTGGGATTTATCTTGGAGCACTAGCTGGAAGCAAGGCAGGGTCAAAAATTGACAGGTTCACATCAACGTTTGCAGTAATTAGTTCTAGTTTTCCTGTTTGGTGGATTGGCATGATCATGATATTTCTTTTCGCCTTCGTTTACCAAATATTTCCAGCGAGGGCCACGCCCTCAATTCCACCTTCAGATCCTGGCTATATTGCAGCCTTGCTCTACCACATGACACTACCGCTAATCACACTTGTTCTCATCGGTTTCGGTTCTTGGGCTTTTCTTGTCAGGAACTTTATGATTGGAATAATGCAGGAAGATTTTATCACAGCCAAAAAAACCATGGGAATAAGTCAGAAAAAAATTATCTATTCTCATGCTCTCAAAAATGCTGCTCCGCCAATCCTTACAATTCTAGCTCTAAGTTTGTCAGGTTCCTTAGGTGGTGCAATAATTACAGAGGCTGTGTTTGATTGGCCTGGAATGGGAAGGCTATACTTTGAAGCAATTACTGTGATGGACCTGCCTGTGATTATAGGAGCAACCTATGTCCTGACAGTATTTTTCCTGATTAGCGTCTTCATTGCGGATTTGCTTTACGGGTACTTTGACCCAAGGGTGAAAACAGGTCAATGAGCGCCATATCCGCAGAGGAAATTAGGCGGGAATTCCTCAAAAGTAGAATAGGATTAGCCGGAATTGGCATCCTTTTAATTTTGGTCATTACTTCAATTGTTACTGTAATTATAATTCCAGGTGATACATTCAAGCAATGGAATAACCCAAGCTATTGGATTTCTTTTCCAAAGACTTCTGCTCCAGTATGGGTGAATTTGCTTACTTTTGAAAAAATTCCTGAACACCAAATCCTTGATGATCCGATAGTAAACTCCAAAAAGTCGGGCGACATCTCTGTAGTGAATCACCAGTTTAATGTTAATTTTGATTATGATGATTTTCCTAATGATTTCATCTATGAATTTACTGCCAAGTATTCTGGCTCTCCTCTTCTACAGATGTCGGTGATTCGGCCAGATGGAATGGAGTTGGATCTTTTATCAACATCTCTTCCTAACTCAAAAACCACGATAATCCACACTGAAAGAATTTTTTCAACTGATGCGTCCATAAAGAAAAACCTGTTTTTACAAAAGGAACAATTTGGTTTCCCCATAGACAAAATGTCGTCAGAGGATGTTATTTTTTCAAACTCACAACTTCATGGAGTTCAAAAAGGAAATTACATTTTCCTTGTAAACCTGTATGGAGTACAAACTGAGAATGAAATTTTGGATTCTCGGCTAATTATTGGAGGTAAGGCCTTTGGAATAATGGGGACGGATGAACTGAGGCGGGATCTTGCCATAGGCCTGCTTTTGGGTACACCCCTAGCATTGTTCATAGGACTAGCTGTTGCTATCGGATCAGTTGTCATGGGCTTACTCTATGGCGTCTATGCAGGATTCAAGGGAAAGAAAACCGATGAAACAATGATGAGATTAAATGATGTCATTTACGCACTACCTGCATTACCATTTCTGATAATTCTTGCAGTTACAATTAGCAACAGTATTTTTATGATGGTTGGATTTCTGATGCTCTTTGGTTGGGTTGGCATTGCAAAGGTTTCTCGAAGCATGGCACTACAAATCAAAACCAAGGGATATGTCGAGGCCGCACAAATGATGGGCCAGAAGAATTCAAAAATTATTCTAAAGCACATTGTGCCGCAACTATTGCCATATGCTATGGCAAGCATTGCAATTTCTGTACCTGCGGCAATCACCACAGAAGCAGGACTCAGTTTTTTGGGATTAGGAGACCCAACCTACCCCACATGGGGTCAAATTCTCCATGACGCTAACATTTACGGAGCGGCGCCACGCGGCTTGTGGTGGTGGATTGCACCACCCGGAGTAATGATAGCAATAACAGGACTGGCCTTTGTGTTTATTGGCAATGCCTTGGACTCAATTGTTAATCCAAAGTTAAAGAAGCAGTAACCTACAAACTAAATTTTCGAATTAATTCAATGGTAGGATCATTCAGTTTTATGGTATAACACGCAGCATTTTCATCCTTTAATTCCGCTAGCTTGTTAGCAAATCTTTTTTTGTTTCCACCCGCTTCCGAGATACTATCTGATTCATCAAAGCAAATAGACCGTTGCTTCATGTTCAAATTATTTTTTAGGAGGAAGGCAATGAATTTTTTATAATTTTCAGTTTCATACCATTCGATGTTTTTTTCTTGACAGGTTTTAATCCATATTTCAATGGAGTTATTGTATAATACTTTTTTACGTAAATCCTCTAGAGACATTTTTTTATTTTAAAAGTCTGCCCGTTTTATTTTAGAGCCGCATCTAGGGCATGAGCGACCTTTGTAACGATGGCTGCAAACTAGGCAAACGTACTTGACAGAAACTCCACCTTGACCCAATCCAAAAAATCCACCACCGCCCATATCTGAACCTCCGTAACCGCGCATACGACTCATGTAGCGACGACGTAGCAATAAGGGAAATGCGATAAAGATTGCTAATGCAGCACCTAAACCATATGGAAAAGGTACAATTAACTGAATGCCAATACTGACGGCTAATGACGCAAATAGAAATACTAAATAATTTCTGGGATTAAACAATTCATTATCGATTTCTTTAAAAACCTTATAAAGCTTTGTCAGTTTTCTATCCACAAGTTTTCTTAGCTAATTGTTAATTTGATCGAGTCGCCATTACTATCCCATGCAAAAATATCATCATCCTCATAAGGAGATTTTACAATCAAAGAAACTAATCCAAAAAAATTATGCAAGTCTGTAACTGATGGTTTAGCGGAACCACTCGGATGTGAATGTACGGTTCCAACATAACTCAAGTCAAATGGAAGGAATGAGTGAGGAAAACCAGCAAAGGTTGGACCGCTCTCTGAAAAGGGCGGCACTATAAGTCCATCAATTATGACATTTCCTTTTTTGGATTTTCCCTTTAAAATTAACAATCCCTCATTTGGGTGATTCATCTTACAATATGATAAAATTCCATCTCTGGTTTCTTTTTTCAGAGTTATTTGACGCTCGATTTTTTCTTTTTTGAATATCATTGGAATAACTTGTTTCTAAAATTAATTAATTTTAATTTTTTTCACACAATCCTATATTTAGAGGAAGAGATTGCTTTCAGTTTTATTTCAATGTCAATTACTAGATCTGGAACTTCTTTTTTAGAGTTAGAATTGTCCTCCTCAATAATGTGAATTTTGGATTCAAGGTTTTGCTTATCATCACTTAGTTTGGATAATTCTGATTCCTTTTGATTCAAATCACTTACGCTGAAAATACTTAACGAGTCCTCCAGTTTTCCTTTTGTGGTATTAAATTCTGAAACCTTACTGATGAAATTATCCAGCATCTCTGTGGTTTCGTCTATTTGAGTAATGGTTTTGTCAGGATCCTTTACAGATATTGAACTTGATAGTACATTTTTTCTGGCAGCCTGTAAAATTGTGATAATATCGGTCTTGTTTTCAGCAGAGAGTACGGTAAAAGGACGATCAATCAATTTTCCCATCAATTGTTTTTGATGTTTCTCAAGGGAGGTTATGTAGCTGTATTTATTGAGGGGTCTGGAAATTTTTGTAAATTGTAAATCAATTTCATGAGTAATTTGCCTCTTTTCAGAATCCAAATCATCAATCTGCTTTTTAATTTCTAAAAATTTATCATATTCATTTGAAGATTTTAGTTTATCAATGTCTTGTTCTATCTGTACAGTTTTTTTATCTATGGTATTAATGGAGTCTTGTAATTGTTCCATCTTCGTTTCACTTGTCTCTTGAAGTTTTTTGAGACTAGAAATTTTATTTAAATCATCCAAAACATCAGTAATGTTATCTTTCATTTTTGTGTAATTACCCAACATGATTTTGATTTCATCTAAATCTGATTTTTGGTTTGAAAGAATGAACTTTAGTTTATTTGCGTATTTTTTTGCAAAAATATGAATCACCCTTGTTTGTCTTCCCAATACGTCACCAATTTTTTTAAGAATTTGGGAGGATTTTTTATTAAAATTCAAAACATCGTCAATTGTTTTCAGGTCTGAGAACTTCGTATCTGCTTCTTTTTTGATGGTATCAATAACTTGGGTTTTGCCTCGCAGTACAAGCATTTTAAGATGCCTATCAATGTCATCCGTGTTCAGATCATCTCTTTCGAGTTTTTTTGCAATCTTTACTAATTCATAAAGTTGATAAGAAATTTTATTCTTGAAATATTCGGATTCTTCTATCAGAGTTTTTTCTCTCAGAGATGTAATTTCGTCAATAATATTTTTAACATCAGATAGATGAATTTCTTTTTCTGATGGTGCTGTTTCCATTGTTTGTTTTTCATCTTTTTTCTTTCCCCAGCCGAAAATCATTAGTAAATTTGTAACATACTGCATTAAATGTGTTAGACTGGAATTATTCCTAGAAACTTTAATTAAAACACAACAACGTCTGCAAGATTATCAATATGACGGAGCCGAAATCTTTTCATTCTGGAGAGGTAAAAAAATCAGTAATTATCAAAGCCCCTAAAAAAAATGTTTGGGAAAAAATTAGCAAGATTACGGAATTGTCTTGGCTGAACGGTGTGAAAAAAACTGTTTTCAAGTCTAAAACAAAACAAGGCGTTGGGACAATTCGCAAAATTACGTTTGATGATGGTAATGTTGTTGAAGAGATTATTGTTGGCTGGAAAAATGAGGAATACTTTTCATATATAGCTACAAGTGGTTTGCCGCTAAGGGCATATCATGCCACTATCTCACTAAAATCATTAGACAGGATGACCAGCCAAGTAACTTGGCAATCTTTTCTAAACAGTGATGAAATGACAAAAACACAGTTTTTAGAATTTTACAATTTTATGAGTTCCTTTTACAAAGATTCGTTGGGAAATCTAAAATCATCGCTTGAGCGCTAAGAAATTTAGTAAGCTCAAAGTGTAAATACAATATTTCATGAATAATTTTTGTGAGCGATATTAGGTTTACTCTAATTGGCATAGGACTCATTTTTGCGGGTTTTTTAGTCCTTGGAGTTTTTGGGCCTGATCACGCTGCTCCACCAATAGAAGCTGAAGAGTTTGAAAATTGTTTCGAGTATTTTGAAGATAGGCCTCCTGTTCCAGTTAGTTGTGATGTTAAATTCCTAGATAAGACAATCTTCTTTGCTCTAGTTATCGCTATACTTGGGAGTGGAATCTATTCTTTGATCAAAGGAATCAGAGGTAGATGGGACCAAGATGTCAAGCCAGAAGACATGGTGGGTCCGGGTGGAAAAGATACTTTCAACTCTGACAAACCAAATTCTGATGAAAAAGACTAGCTTACAACAAGTGAAAAAATTCTAAAGGCGCCAGGTAAGGGATTCGAACCCCTGAGTGCGGATGCACAGCCGTTTTCGAGACGGCCGCCTTACCACTTGGCTAACCTGGCAATAATTCTTGGAATTGTCTCCCAAATAAACAAAAGCAGAAAAGCCCAACAAATTCAAAAACATCTTTAGTGTCACTAGAGAGAGTAATATTAGAAAATGGGATTAGACCTAAAACCGCTGCTAGTTAGAGAAAGGACAAAGTTAGAATCATTTGCCTCAAAAGTGGTTGCCATAGACGCATACAATGCAATTTATCAGTTTTTAGCAATAATCAGAGGCCCCGATGGTACACATTTGTCAGATGCGTCAGGCAGAGTGACAAGTCATCTTACTGGTCTTTTCTATAGAAACATCAATTTTCTTTCTTTAGGTATCAAACCAGTTTATGTTTTTGATGGAAAGCCCCCATCTCTGAAAACAGCTGAGATAGAACGCAGAAAACAAATCAAAAAAGATGCCACCATAAAATACGAAAAAGCTATCTCTGAAGGAAACCTAGAAGATGCTAGAAAATTTGCACAACAGACTACCGTAATGAAAGATACCATGGTAAAAGATTCCAAAGAAATCTTGCGATTATTTGGAATACCATACATAGATGCTCCATCAGAAGGAGAGGCTACTGCGGCCCACCTCACAAAAACTGGGCAAGCACATGCGTCAGCGAGTCAAGATTATGATTCAATATTATTTGGTGCAAAAAAGCTGGTCAGAAATTTTACAAATAGTGGAAGAAGAAAGATTCCTAACAGAAACACCTACATCGAAGTAGAACCAGAGATTATCGACACAGAAAAAACTCTCAAAGAATTAGGGATTACCAAGGAACAAATTGTTGATATTGGAATTTTGATTGGTACCGATTTCAATCCTGATGGGTTTACAAGAATTGGGCCAAAAACAGCTCTCAAAATGATCAAAGAGCACTCGAAGCTAGAAAAAATTCCCCAAATTCAGGAACAATTAGGTGAAATCGACTACAAGCAGATAAGAAAGATCTTTTTGGAGCCTCAAGTTGCTGACATTCCTGAAATTAAATTTGGCAAAATTGATTATGATGGAATCAAGGATTACCTCGTTAACGAACGAAGTTTTTCTGCTGATCGAGTACAAACATCTCTCAATCGATTAAAGAAAGCAATTGAGAAAAAGAGTCAAACATTAGAACAGTGGATGGAATAAAATTTCTAAATTGGTTTTTAAGCTACTTATCCAAGACACATGAATTCGTTTTAGGATCAAAAACTGTTCCTGTACCACACTTGGAGTGTGTTTCTGTGGGCTGGGTTTTTTCACTAGTGGAAGATTTTGGCTCCGTTATAACTTCTGAAGAAGATTTTGGTTCTGTTATATCTTCTGAAGGAGTGTTATCAAAAACATCAGAAAATAATCCTTGACTAGCTCCAACTCCAATTATTGCCAATATTAAAACAGGTATTCCAATCATTATGGGAATTTTTTTGCTAATTGTTTTTTGTTTATATTGTGAAGCGTATCTGCTAATTTTTTCAGAGTCTGCATACTCACTTTTGCCTATTTCAAATAATGAAGAGCCGCAAACCATACAAAAATTTCCTGCAATGGGATTCTTGCTCCCACAATGCCAACAATGAATAAAATCTTGTTGCTCGGGTTCAGATGTAGTGGAATCCTCATGGGTATCAGTTTGAGGCTTGGGAATTAATCTAAAGAGATATCTGTCTCTCAAGCGTTCTAGATATTTTTGATCAGTATCCCAGAGAGTCTTATTTTGGATGTATGCTAGCTTGATGTGCTCTAACCTGTAGGGATCGCCAACTCCAAGTTTTAACAGTTCATTAAGAGCATCAACTATATCAGAATCATCCATATCGATTTCTCTGTTAGAGTCATTCAAAATTGTTTCTTTTTTATCGATTTTTTAAGTTCGTCGAAGACGTTTTGAACTTCACTTACTGCTGCACCGTCTTCCAAAGTGCTGATATCGCCAATTTTTTCATTACTGGCAATGGCCTTTAGCAGCCGCCTCATTATTTTTCCACTACGGGTTTTTGGCAGTTTGGAAACAAAGTAAATTTGCTCTGGAGTTGCAATTGGACCAACCCCACTTCGCACCTTTTGGATTATTTCAGCCCTCAGAGTTAGAATATCTTTTTTTGAATCTTCTTTGCGGACAACGAACGCAATGATTTTTTCACCTTTAATTTCATCAGGAACTCCACAAACTGCAGATTCTGCAATGTCTTCATGTGAAACTATACTACTTTCCAGCTCCGCAGTTCCAATTCTGTGACCAGCAACCTTCAAGATGTCATCTGCCCTTCCAAGGAGCCAAAGATAACCATCTTCATCCTTTATTGCATAATCTCCAGAATAGTAGCAGTTAGGATATTTCGACCAGTACACATCCTTGTATTTTTCATCGTCATTCCATAGAGTGAGGAGCATTCCAGGCCAAGGCTCTCTGATTACCAAATATCCTTTCGTGTTTGCTGCAACATCCTTTCCTTCCTCATCTACTACAGAAATACTCACACCTGGAATTGGTCTCGTTGCTGAGCCGGGTTTTAGTGGAATTGTTTCTAAACCAGGCAGTGGTGAAATCATCATTCCTCCTGTCTCCGTTTGCCACCAAGTATCTATTATTGGACATTTTTCTTTCCCAATTATTTTGAAGTACCATTTCCAAACTTCGGGATTAATTGGTTCTCCAACGGTTCCTAAAAGTCGCAAAGTAGACAAATCAAATGAATTTGGTATATCGTCACCATATTTCATAAACATTCGAAGAGCTGTTGGCGTTGTGTAAAAAATAGTGACCTTATATTTTTGAATTATATCCCACATTCTTGACACGTCAGGAAAGTCTGGAGCGCCTTCATACATTACTTCAGTTGCACCATGAAGTAAGGGACCATAAACTACATAGCTGTGTCCAGTGACCCAGCCAATGTCGGCAGTACAGAAAAATACGTCAGAGTCTTTGACATCAAAAGCCCATTTGTATGTAGAATGCAAATGAGTAAGATAGCCACCAGTTCCATGTAAAACTCCCTTGGGCTTTCCAGTGGTTCCAGAAGTATACAGAATATACAACGGATGATTACTGTCTAATTTTTCTGGTTCACATTCTTCTGAGGATTCTGACATCAAATCGTTCCAAAGTTTATCCCTTGAATTTAGTTGTATCTTATTTTTTGTTCGTTCTAAAACGATTACATTTTGTACAAAATCTAAATCTTTTATTGCGTCATCAACCACTTTTTTTAGTTTTACAACAGAACCCCTACGATATCCTCCATCTGCCGTGATAACAATTTTTGATTTAGAGTCATAAATTCTATCTTTAAGTGAGGATGAGCTAAAGCCTGAAAAAACTACGGTGTGTGTTGCTCCAATTCTTGAACATGCCAACATCGATATTGGTAATTCTGGAACCATTGGGAGATAAATTGTGATTCTGTCACCTTTTTGCACACCTAATGATTTGAGCGCATTTGCAAATTTTTGAACTTGAATCCATAAATCTTTGTAAGTTAGAATTTTGGATTCGCCATTTTCACCTTCCCAAAGTATAGCAGGTTTTGTTGCTTTGGTTTGTTGATGTATATCAAGCGTATTGTATGATGCATTAATGAGACCGCCAACAAACCATTTTGCAAATGGGGGTTTCCAATCTAGAGTACTAGTCCATGGTTGAAACCAAGATAATTGTTTAGCCTGTTCATTCCAAAATGAGGTAAAGTCAAATTCGGCTTTTTTCCTAGTCTCAAAATCATCATTCCCGAGACCAATATTGTATTCATCTGCCAAACAAATTCAATGATCAGTATCTCTAGGGATTTCTAAATGTTAATCAGAAAAATATAGGTTTTTTAAAAAACTACTGGGCTTGCATTCTTTTTAGCCAATCAGGATCTTCAGATTTCTTCTCTCGGAGTTCTTCTGAAGTTCGCTCTGGAGGTTCTGGAAGAGGCTGAGTAACTTCTGGTTCTGGTTCAGTCTCGGGTTCTGGAGTTGGTTGTGTAACTTCTGGTTCAGTCTCGGGTTCTGGAGTTGGTTGTGTAACTTCTGGTTCAGTCTCGGGTTCTGGAGTTGGTTGTGTAACTTCTGGTTCAGTCTCGGGTTCTGGAGTTGGTTGTGTAACTTCTGGTTCTGTAGTTGGTTCAGAAATTGGTTCAAATTTTGGTGCTTCAGGAAGCATTGTACTAAGTGTTGTACCGTTTCCTTGTGCATCTAAATATATGCTAGCAGATTCTTGTAGTTGTTTTTGTGGAGGTTCTACTACATTTTGAACTTCAAGATTAAGATCTGCAATGCGTCTTTGAACATTTGAAATTTCGGTTGTTTCATGAGTAATGTGCTCAACTAATTCAGCTGTAAGTGCTCTTACTGAATCAAAAGTTTGTTCAGAGACTTCGTTACTCCTACATTGAACTTTGGCATCAAACTCAAGCATTTTGACTGATTTCATTTGTTCATTTAGTTCTTCAAGTCTTGCTTCTAACTTGGCTTTGATTTTATTTTCAGTTTCTTTCAATGTAGAAAGTTTAGCTTTGTATTTTTCGCGAATAATTTCTGCGTCTTCCCTCATTTCATCATTATCAGATACAATATCAATCAATGCCTTAAGACGACGTAGTGTTTTATCTTTTTCTCGCAATAAACGCTGTGATTCAAGTCTCCATTTTGGAATGTATATTACAATATTATCTTGGATCACTAATTGCTCAAATGGAATTTGTAGTAAACCTTGTGATCCACCATCGATTCCGACAGATTGAAAGCTGCCATCAATGTCAGTAATTCTACCTAAAACTCTACCAATGGAGGTACCATACATGTCTTTGACTTGTTTCCCAACCAGCTGGATATCGTCATTACTCATGCGATAGGGTTTTGAGATCCATATAACCGACTGGGTGTTAGAAAGCTTTCTAGTTTTTGTAAGAATAATTTTACCTGCCTAAAAACACGCATGATTTTCAGAAATTTTAAAATCCTAAACAAACTCCCCTAATATCATGTTAGAAAAAGAAGGGCTAGAACAAATATTGCATTTTGTAGCCAAACGCTGGGTTGACATTAGCAGGGACCCCAACAATAAAGCATTAAAAGTATTACCAACCAACTTTTGGATGAACTCTGTTGGTGGAAAAACTGGAAATGGGAGATGGGTGACTGTGTTGATGTACACAGAAAACGAAGAAGACGCAAATACCTTCAAAGAAGTTTTACTAAGATGGCAAGCAAAAGGAATGCAAAATAAACCTGCCCAAGATCTGATTCAGTTAGGAAAGAAATAGAAATTAATAATTAGAAAACTTCTCACTCATATTGTCTGATAAGTTTTCAATTAAAGAAAAGAAGATGTTATTAGATCATTTTTCAAATGTTGATCAACCAGTTTTTGCAATAATCACTCCAAAACAAGTAGATCGTGGAGCACTCATGTCAAGATATAGTAGAACTGATAAAAGCATGCGCCGAGTTTTTCTTGATGAATTTTTAAAAAATCCAAATAGAGGTGAAGAATTCTATAATCGAATTTTACTGGAATATGGGGATGATTCTGTAGCTGAGTTAGGTGAAGCACATATTGCGATTGAAGGTTTGTCAAACATTGCAGTTAAAAAGATTGAAGATAGAAGAATTGGTTTATCATATTTAGAAAAATCTTCACGTTATGTAATTTGGGATAAAAAAATTAATGGAAAATACAAGTTTTATCGTGAATCAACTATCATGCATTCAAAGTTTGCAGATAGTTATTTGGAAGCATGCAATTTAGATTTTGATGTTTATTCAAAAAACATTCAACCAGTGATCACATACGTCAGAGAAAAATATCCAATTGAAAAATATGCGTTCAAAGATTCAAGAGATGGAAAAGAAAAACTATTTTCAAAATTAAAACTAGATCTAGACATTAAGACAGCTAACATAATTTATCGTGGTTCAACAAAAGCCAAAGCACTAGATATTCTACGTGGATTGTTACCTGCATCCACTCTCACAAATGTTGGAATAACAGGAAATGGTAGGGCTTTTGAGTATCTACTTACTATTCTATTCAGCTCAA